>LSNO01000009.1 GCA_002082305.1 SAR324 cluster bacterium SAR324-CTD7B | reverse complement strand
AGCCCAGATCCGCTTAATTCTACAGTTCATCTTGCAAAATCAGAAGAAATGGACATTTCCTGCAAAATTGTCTTACCATAACTGTTGTGATTATTTGCTGAATCTAAAATCATAATTCCAATATTTTAATAGTTAAATATCTTACAAGATGGGAGTTAAATAAGATCTTATTATTCTTATCCTCAATATAATTAAGTAAAATACTACTGGTTGTGTATTAGAGAACCCAATATATACCACGATTTGGGGGTATTTTACAAGTGAGTGGGATTTTACTTGGAAAGATTCAGTTCGTTTAGAAAGTTTAGTGTGTCCAATTTTTTGTTATTCCAAATATCACCAAACACGAGTAGTTATTATTTTTTTCCAATCCATCTTCAATGACTTGAAATCGATTCCTCTCGTATGAGAAGTTTCATAATTTATTTTCTTAACACACTTGTTATAAATTATGTCCGTTGTAAATCCCTTCCCATAACGATCAAGATCAATATTCCCATGATGATGACCTACAAGTTCATTAATAAAAGATATATCTACTAATCTTTGTTTAAGATGATCTACGACTGTGTGACGAATACTGTGAAAGTTCTTTTTGTCAGTCTTTAATCCGAGTAGGGGTAAATATTTCTTGTTGAAGAAATAACTTACATTCCTAATATAACTACCCTCACCGTATTTGAGTTCTTGAAATAATCTCTGTCTGTTTGTGTGTCTTTTTTTCAACAATTCTACGAACTCAATAAAACCCAGATCAATCAGAGTATCATGAATCGGTACCACTCTTTTTGAAGACAGAGTTTTAAGATGTTTGTCTGGTCGATCCGGTTCTTCAAGAATATTAAAACACCATATTTTTTTTCTTCCATTAACTTTTTCTTGAATGATGTTGTCCAAGTACAACGAACAGATTTCGTTCAATCTCATACCTGAAAATACAGAGATTAACGGAGTCCAGTAATTTGAATATTTGTGATTTTCGACTTCTGTGAATTCGATGTAGTTATGTTTTTGAAATATCTTTTTTATTTCTTTCTCTGTGAAACGATCCCTTTCATCTCTTTGTCTTATTTGTTTTTTCAGTTTCATCCCTTCGAAGAAATTTACTTCTACAAAACCATTGATTCTAGACCATTTCATAAAAGACGAAACATATCCGAGAATATTATTTACAGTAGTTGTTGATATTCTATCTTTTTCATCAACATTTAATGAGACCTGTTCATGAAAATCCAGATTTCGATACTGTTGAATTTTACTTCTGTTTCTCGGTAATTTTCTAATATCATCTTTGAACTTTACACACATTCCTCTGTCGAGTTTCCCAAGAGATATATCTCCGAACTCTTCTATCAACATTTCAATATGTGTTCTCATCATCATTTCCGATTTACTTGTAAGTTTGTACTTCTCACTTATAAACTTGTCGATACCTACAGAAATAGAAGTTGATTGATGTTTAGATAGTGACGATACTTTTTGATCTGTGTGAACTTCTTGATTTACAGTAACTTGTTGAACTTGTGATTGAGTTTGTCCTACTAGTTCCGGAAACAAATTCATATCTAACTTCTCATCAACTTCCCTTCTGAAATCTTCATCCGTTCTTCCAGACTCATCCATCATGTCTTTGATCCACTTAAATCTAAGAAGATAAAGATCAATGAATGAAGATCTTAGTTTCTTATAATTCAGAGATTGTTTATCGAGTGTTATTTCAAGACTCTCAAGTATAGTCTGAAGTTTCTTATCAACTGATTCTTTGACTTCATTCGAATTTGTCAAAAGAGATTTTCTAATGTTGATCTCTCTTGAGTAGATCTTCTCACGACTCTCAATCTTTCTCATTGAATCATATATCTCGTTATGACCCTCAGAAATGTGACTACTATGAAGAATCGATTTTCTAACTTCGATTCGAAGTATTTCCTTTATATCTTCAAGACTGAGATTTTTCATACCTGATCTAATGTCAGAATATATTTGTTGTACTATTCTCTTTAGTCGAAGAGAGAGTAATAATGATTCACAATTTCTAACACCTATGAGTGAAATTTGAAAGACCGTTTTTTCGTTAAAATACGAAATGAGATCTTTCGGAATTATTGATCTGAAGTGAAAATGAATCGAAGATTTTGATTTTTTAGAAACTAAATGTGTGTATGTCATAACGAACTCTCAAAAAGTCGAGTTGAGACCCAACATGTGATCAAGTTGAGACCACAACATGAGACTAAACTACAAATTAGTCGTGAAGTGAGAGATTTTGGAGAATTTGTTAGAGTAGAAAACTCTTATGATTACAGTCTATTACAGAAGAATAGTCGTGAAGTCGTGGTCGGAGCGACTGGATTTGAACCAGCGACCGCACGCCCCCCAGGCGTGTGCGCTACCAGGCTGCGCTACGCTCCGATTGTGTATCTATGATGAAGAGTTTTTCAGCTAAGTGTCAAGTCCTTTCACATTCATCCGATGTCGGCTGTTTATGCTTTTGCGGGAATTAACTCAGCCAACTACATAGGTACCGGTACCGACTGCAATCAGAATTCCTTTGTCATTGTGTAATTCCATACGAGTAACAGATACTTTGTTACCTGTACGCAGGGTACTCCCGGTTGCAATAAAATATTCGCCTAAACCTGGACGCAGGTAATCAACACGAATATCAATAGTACCTATTTTATTAAAACGTTCAGAAATTTCATCAAATGACTGGCCCTCCATTTTTTTCATTATCCCGGTCCAGGCGACCATACCTCCTGTTACATCCAGTACAGAAGAGATTACTCCTCCATGCAGGTTGCCCCGAGTGAAATTTCCGACCAGTTCAGGACGCATTTCGAAGCGGATCCCGATCTTGTCTAAATCCAGCGTCTCTATTTTCATTCCAATTAATTTATTGAACGGAATTTTTTCTTCAGTAATTTCCTTTAGTAACTGCAGGAGTTTTTCTGTGGGCATGATAGGATTCAGGATTCATGATTATAGATTAGAGGGATTAACACCGGTTGTTTACTGAAATAATTCTCTATAGTTAGTGAACGTTTCTAAAATACAAAGGTCGTGATAAGGCCAATCAGACCGCCAAAGACACCTCCCCAGACAACCAGCCAGCCAAGGTGTTCTTGAATCATCCGCTCGACAATCTCTTTTACCATGTTTGGTGTGAGCTCATCCAGGCGTTTAGAAACAATGCCTTCAACTTTTTGCAGAATGTCATCACTTGCAGAAAGGTCAGCCAGTTGTTCACGTAATGCTTCTTTAAAAGGTTCGGTTTTCGAAATTTTCTGTACTGCAACCTGCAGCTTTTCCTTAAAAGGTTCGCGCAGAGGTTCCAGAACTTGTACTCCTCCCACCATGGATAACATTGGACCAAAACTGGAGTTTTCTATCACTTTCAGCAACGAGTCAAAAGCAGGATTTAAATTTACTTTTTTGAAGACAGCTTCAAAATCGGGAAAAATCTTTAAACCGGAAGAATTTGCAAAGAACTTTTCCACATTTTCACGGTTAAAAAACTGATGCATAATTAATTCATTGATGCCGGTTTTGAAATCTTCAAAATGCAGCGGAATGACACCGGAGCCATACAAACCCGGTACCCTCTCAAAAAGCATGTAAATAGCCAGCCAGTTGGTAATTGCCCCTGAAAGAGCAAAAAGTCCTGTGTTTAACAGAGTTTCTTGCCATGGGCCATTAAACCATAACCCGCCACCAACCAAAGCCGCCGCAACCAGATTTGTTCCTAAACGTTTGTCAAAAAATACTCCGGAAGTTCCGGGATTTTCAAGTGAAAGAGCCTGATTCATGAACTTTTGCTTAGCAAAAAATTAACTGAATGTTGGAATTTGAGTTTTGGTAAAAATCAGTTTGTCGGAGGAATCTAACCGGATTCACAACTGGAAGCTAATAACGGTGAGTCTGCCATCAAACCTAAAAACCGTTCGGTGGTTCGTTTTGTTATGTTTTCAGAATTATCGGCATTTTGTGATAATAAGTCTGCGCCAAAAATTTGGGAATAATTATTTTGAATTATCCTGCCAAATTCAGCATGTTCGATGGAACATCCAGCCAACTGAGCAAGTGCATCCAGATGAAGTCCTTGTCCTTGAGCACTCTCCTCACGGACTTGCAAAAAATTATCTTTGAGGAACAAAGCAACACGTTTGTTCTTTGGCTTATAGAAATTTTCTGATGGATGTCCACGGTCACAACCTGATGTTTCGGAGGAGCGTGCCGCAGCCATTGTGCTTCCGGAAGGAATGAGAGTAATGCTGCTGAAAATGCCCATTATTCCAGGTGGTGCCGGGACTTTGTAACACTTGTGACGAGCCTGCACAAATTGAACACTACTTACCAGCAAAAGCAATACTGCAAACACTCTCTGGAGCACGATTTCTTTTTTCAACTAAAATCTCCTGAAAGTTCCCTGAGCGGGTTTCCCAAAAAGTTGATTGTCTAATTTCTGTTAAAGTATCTGGCTCAAAAAAAGCTTTGTCCTGTCGTGTTGTGGGTTATTAAAGAAATCCTTTGGGTTGTTTTTTTCAATAATTTCTCCCTCGTCCATAAAAATAACGCAATCCCCAACTGCTGTTGCAAATCCCATTTCGTGGGTCACAACCAGCATTGTTATTCCACTGTTTGCAAGTTCAATCATTACGTCCAGAACTTCCTTGATCATTTCAGGATCAAGAGCTGAAGTCGGTTCGTCAAAAAGCATTATTCTGGGATTCATGCACAAGGAGCGGGCAATTGCAACACGCTGTTGCTGACCACCTGAAAGCTGACCGGGAAATTTATTAGCCTGTTCAGGGATTTTCACTCTTTCCAGAAATTCCATGGCTGTTTTTTCCGCTTCGGCCTTTGAGGTTTTTCTGACCCAAATCAGAGCAAGTGTACAGTTTTCAAGAGCAGTCAGGTGTGGAAACAAATTAAAATGCTGAAATACCATACCTACTTCTGAGCGTACGATTTCGATATTTTTGAGATCATTTGTCAGTTCTGTACCGTCAACCACAATACTTCCCTGCTGGTGTTCTTCAAGTCTGTTAATGCAACGGATGAGAGTAGATTTTCCGGAACCGGATGGTCCGCAGATGACAACCTTTTCACCACGTTTAACTTCCAGGTTAATGTTCTTGAGAACATGAAAGTCATCGAACCACTTGTGCATTGAATCAATGGAAATCATGATTTCCGTTTCACTTGTTTTAGTATCGGCTATTGTAGACATGAGAAATTTTTGGGTTTTAATTTTTAACTTTTAATGGCCTGTATGCAGTTTCTTTTCCAGGTAAAGTGAGTAACGGGACATGCTGAAACAAGTGACGAAAAAATACAGAGCTACAAAAAGATAAATCTCGTTTGCTAACCCTGCCCACTTTACATCCGCCAATGAAGCCCCCCCCAGACCCAAGATATCCATCATACCGATGATCAGTACCAAAGTTGTATCTTTGTAAAGTCCAATGAAAGTATTTACTATACCCGGGATCGAGATTTTTAGTGCCTGCGGCAGTACGATCAACCGATTCGCCTGCCAGTATGTCAGTCCAAGTGAATCACCGGCCTCATGCTGACCCCTGGAAATTGCCTGTAAACCGCCGCGGATGACCTCGGCCATGTATGCCGAGGCAAAGAGGGTCACCATTATCAGAACTCGCAAAAGTAAATCAAAGTTGGTTCCGGGAGGTAGAAAGTAGGCCAGCATTGTAGAAGCCACAAAGAGCAAAGTAATCAGAGGTACACCACGAATGAACTCGATGAAAAGTACACACATAATTCTCAGCACCGGCAATTTTGATTGACGTCCAAGAGCCAATGCAATACCAATCGGCAGCGAAAAGGAAATTCCGGTTACACCAAGAATCAGTGTAAGCAAAATACCGCCAAACTGGTCAGTGTCTACAGGTTCAAAGCCGAATCCGTTGACTTCACCTCCGACCAGCAACCATCCGGTAATGAATGGGAAAATTGCTGAATACCATAAGCCGTATTTTCTGCCGGGCATTTTTTCATAAAGTACAGGAATGATAGCGAGGATCAGCAGCACAAATGACAAATTTACACGCCAACGCAAAGGCTCGGGATAAAAACCATAAGTAAAAAGAGCTAAACGGTCATCTATAAAAGCCCAGCAGGCGCCTGCTCCCGGCACTGCCATCTGATCCCAGCATTGTATTCTGGAGTCTGCAGTGAAGATGGAATTCGTAACACTCCATTCAAAAAATGGAGGTATTATCGACCATAACAACAAGAAAGACATTATAGTCAGTACAGTGTTCAGGGGCGATGAAAACAAATTTTTTCTGGCCCAGGCCAGCGGTCCGCTGGTACTGACAGGTGGCGGCCAATCCGGATGAGTTCCCGGGAGGTAATTTTTTGGAGTGGTATTATTCACTTTCAATCTGCGTTATCGTTCAACCAGCGCCATTCTGCGGTTGAACCAGTTCATAAATGCTGAAATAATTAGTGAAAAAAACAAATAAGTCAGAAGTACAATTATCATTGTCTCCATCTCTTTACCCGTTTGCATCAAGGTGATGCCTCCAACAGTTGCTACTACATCCATGTAACCAATGGCAATAGCCAAAGAAGAGTTTTTGGTAAGATTGAGATATTGACTGGCCAGGGGTGGTATTATCACACGCAGTGCCTGCGGTATGACGACCAGCTGCAGGGAACGGTTTGGTAGCAAACCAAGCGCGAGTGCAGCCTCGGTTTGTCCACGACTGATAGCCAAAATTCCTGCACGTACGATTTCCGCAATGAAACAGGCAGTGTAATATGACAGGGCAAATGTGAGTGCTATATATTCTGGTTTTATTGATGTACCACCCTTAAAGTTGAAGCCTTTCAATGCAGGAATTTCCCATGCCATCGGAGCACCTGAAATAAAAAATACAATCAGCGGTAAGCCGAACAGGATGGCCAGGGAAATGCTGAACACGGGATAGTGCTCACCGGTTGCATCCTGATTCTTGCGTTCCCAGCGTACAAAAAATACCACAATTGCTATTGCAGCAAGCAGTGCAATCCAGACAAATCCAAAACCATCCTCAAAAACCGGTGACGGAAAAATAAATCCACGATTAGTTAAAAATACTGTATCTGAGATGTTGATTGCTTTTTTTGGAACAGGAAGAACGTAGAGGAAAATGCTGTAGATGAAAAGTATGTGTAAGAGAACCGGGACATTCCTGGTGAATTCAAGAAAAACATAGACAAGCCTGCTGATAAGCCAATTGTTTGAAAGTCTCAAAACTCCCATGGTGAAGCCCAATATTGAAGCAATTATAACTCCTGAAACTGCAACCAGGAGGGTATTTAAAATTCCAACTGCTGCTGCTCGTAAATGGGTGTCGGTGGGTGAATAAGAAATGAATGGCTGAAAGGTAATATCGTAGCCTGCAGGATAATTTAAAAAACCAAAACTGAAGTCTTTTCCTGCTATTTCCAGATTGATAACAACATTATTTATTATTAACCCCAAAAAAGTGAACACAATCACCATCGTGATGATTTGTATAAAAACAGAACGGGTGTCTTTGTCTCGCCACAAACGCAACAAAATATTAGGGTGATTTTCAGTAGATGCAGGTGTGCTCATTGTGTGAAATTTCCCTTTGAACTTCAGGGATCAATTGCTTGTGTGGAACGTAAAAGCGCACATACTCAAAGGGAGAATATGTGCGCTCAAATCAACGTTTAATTAAAACGAAGATTAACGGAATGGTGGAGAATACTGAAGTCCTCCCTTATTCCATTGGTCATTCAAACCACGCGCCAAGCCAATCGGTGTATTTGTACCGATATTGCGCTCGAAGATTTCGCCGTAGTTTCCAAGTTGCTTTATGACCTGATAAGCCCAGTCTTTGCTCAAGCCAAGCTCTTCGCCTTGACTGCCTTCAACACCGAGAAGACGCAGAATTTCAGGGTTATTGGAACCCTTCATGCTGTCCACGTTTGAGGATGTAACACCTAATTCTTCAGCTGTTACAGTCGCATTATAAATCCAGCGGACAATGTCGGCCCATTGATCGTCACCTTGACGAACTGCGGGACCCAACGGCTCCTTGGAAATGATTTCCGGAAGGATCTTATGATTGCCCGGATTAGGGAAGGTAGAGCGGGTTGCGGCCAAACCTGAGGCATCAGTTGTGTAAATGTC
The DNA here is from genome assembly GCA_002082305.1 of SAR324 cluster bacterium SAR324-CTD7B. Classification (GTDB taxonomy): domain Bacteria; phylum SAR324; class SAR324; order SAR324; family NAC60-12; genus Arctic96AD-7. The sequence continues at coordinate 45,278 of LSNO01000009.1, read as the reverse complement.
ACAACGTCCTGACAGATAAGCTGCACGTGCTTCCGAGTTTTTCTCGATAGTCACCGCTTCATATGACATGTTGTTGGCACGGAAGAAATCGGCAAGATTCAATTCAGTGGTGGTTCCGGTTTGGATACAGACCGAAGCACCGTCCAACTCTTTCGCACTGTTGACACCAAGGCTCTTATTGACCATGAAACCTTGTCCGTCATAATAGTTGACTCCAACAAAAGTCAACTTTACACCAACATCACGGGAAAAGGTGATAGTAGTGTTACGCCATAAAACGTCACCTTCGCCGGAATTCAGCTTGGTGAAACGTGTTTTACCTGTTGAGGTAATTGCCTTGATTTTGGACGAGTCGCCCAAAACTGCGGCGGCGGTTGCCCGGCAGAAATCAATGTCGAAACCCTTCCAGGTTCCGCTTGAATCCGGATATGCAAATCCGGCAATTCCAGTACTAACCACACAGCGAAGCACACCACGTGCTTTCACGTCTTCGAGGGTTCCGGCAGTTGCCGTGAACGCCATAGCTCCAACAGCAACCGCTGTCAGTGCAATTTTTGCAAGTGCTCTCATATCAATCTCCTTTTGAACACATTATAAAAAACCATCCCATACATTTGGAACAGACCTTATCAACGCCGCCTATTGTATTGATTTTTCAGGATCTGTCAAGTCTAAAATACAAAAAAATATTTAGTTTTATTATATTCTTGATGTCAGTAAAAAATTTTTGCTGATTTAACTGAACGAGTTATCAAATTTTGTTTGGAAATCAGCACGGCGTTTACGTTCAATTTTGGGTGTATTTGCCTGTCGAAAATCATTTGTGGAACACAAACCGGACTTGCACAATTCGTTTTCGATTAATTTTTCTGCTTCCAAGCTGAGTTCCCAAAATGGATGTTCCATATTGTCTTTACATGACAATCCTCTCATCAACTGAACTTTCCAACCGAGGAACTGCAAACCTGAAGCGATGCGTCTGTAAAGGCAACGCAGCAAAAACATGCTGTTTAATTTTGGCAGGAATACTCCGGTTTGGAAAACTGCTTCATGAAATTCCCAGGGCCATTTTTTTTTAAAAACAGGTGCCTGGGAATTAAGACATTCAGGTTCTGAGTGAAAAGTTTTTGAGGCAGCAGCGGACAGATGACCCGAGTGGTTTGACTGCAGATTTTCTGTCGATTTTTTTATCAGTATTTTCTTCGGCATTAATAATGTTTTGAATGTCCCACGATCCTGCGCATCGTACAGTGGCGTTTTGTTTTCCGGGAGTTCATCGGCTAAAAGCCGGACGATTTCAAAGCTTTCTTTGACCGCCCCGCGTTTCTTAGCGGGAACCGGAATCCATTTTAGGCCGGTTTTTGTCATTTGATTTCCATTTTGCAGTACTTCAAGTAATTTCCGATTTTCTGCGGCCAACAGCCATTCCATTACTTCCTTGCGTGAATTTGCCCGCAGATGCAAACACCGCATATTTCCCTTATCCCGGAGATCAAGCAGTGAAAAAATCTGTCTTTCTTCGCTCAGGGCAACACGCATCCAGCCAAGTTGAAATTGATTCAGCCACTGGTTAAAAATAGCAGTCTTACCATTGTTTTTCGTGTTTCCCTTCCGCCACAGGTCGAATTGCGTCTGAGCGAATTTTGAAAGCTCAACTCTATTGTGCTTTATTTCAGATTCAACCAATTCCGGCAATGCTAAAAACAAATCCGGAACTTTAAATTTTGCCAGTCGTTTTTCCAAAAATTTCTGTAATTTAGATTCTGAAAAATCTTCTCCGGTTTTTAAAAAAGCTACCGGTCGTGCCCCGAATTCTGCGTCTTGTACTGCAACTACTACTGCTTGTTCGGTCTTTCCAAATTGAAGCAAAATTCTTTCTATTTCTTCCGGATGAATATTTTCACCACCGGAAATGAACATGCTGTCCTTACGTCCAGTAATTTTCAATGAATCCACATCTCCCTGATTTTTTGTATCTTTGGAACACCAGAGACCTATATCTCCTGTCTTAAACCAGCCGTTTTCATCAAACGGCTGATGCAGTCCAGTTCCGTCCAGGTAACCCAAAAAACCGATTTTTCCACGCACTTCGACCTCATTATCTGCAGCAATCCGGACTTCGCGAAACGGCAAAACCTGGTAAAACCCGCTTTTTCCGGTTGCCACCTGAGAAGCCATTTCTGTGGAACCGTAAGTCGTTTGCACGTTCAGCCCAAGCTGTGCGGATTGTTCAAGCAATGTTTCAGGAATGGATGCACCTCCCAGCAAAATCAACTTGAGTTGGCATAAAGCGTCTTTTCCTTTTGTCGTTTGCAGCAAGCGATGAAGTTGAGTTGGAACCAGAGAAAGGTGTGTGACGCTCCGGCTTAGGAGTGTCTTGGACAGTGATACGTTTTTAGCAGGAATCACCATTGCCGCACCAGAAAGCAGAGTCCGGAACAAAATAGCTAATCCGCTTACATGATACATCGGCAGCGACAACAACCAACGATCTCCGGGATTCAGAGGCATTCGCTCATTTGCTCCAAGTGCGTTGTAAAAATGATTGGCCAGCGAATGCACCACTGCTTTTGGAGAACCGGTACTACCGGAAGTAAAAATGATCGTGGCCCAGTCTTTCGGATTTATTGAGTTTACCTCCTTACCAGCAACAGCGTCGGAATTTCCAACAGGGTTTGGTTGTAACGAATTTTCAGGTGTAGGGTGAGATTTGAATTCGTGCAGTAATTCTGTGTAACTAAAAGTACAGCCGATTTTCTGTAACATCTCCATTTTTTGTTTTTCCGGTATTTGTGGATTTAATGGAACCGCTACTGCACCGCGCATCCACAAAGCCAACATTGATTTGAGCAGGTTTTCAGGATTTTCTGAACTTAGATAGACACGCTGTTGTGATTCTGCCATCAGGGAATCACTCAAAAGACGTGCTTCACTCATGAAGTCTGCAAAAGTCCAGGAACGTTTTTCAGAGATCAAAAATGGTTGATTTTCGTAATGCTCCAGAACTTGATTCAGTATATTTGGATTAACGTCAAACATCAGTCCAAGTCTCCAATTTCGCAAGTACCTTCGGAAATTATTTCCAAAAAAGTATCTTTGGATTTTGGCCACGAGTCAGGAAAAACATAATTCCCGTTTTGTATTAAAAACCGAGGTTCAATCAAATCCTGCTCAAACCATTTTGAAGTATCCAAACCTGCTGGAAACTGTTCAGACAAGAGTTCATTTGCCATAAAAGCAATCCAGTTCAAACCCAGACCACTTTCAAAACAACTGCTCAAAACACAGTGGATACCGTTTTTTTGTGCATGTTCGATCCACATTTTTGTGTTGTTCCAACCACCCAAAATACCGGGCTTTAAAATCAAGGCCCTGATTCCGGATAACGATACGTGTTTGGCTGGGGCATCAGATTTTGGAGTTGGAGCATACCAAAGTGTTTCATCAAGAGCCAGGGGCATTCCAGTTTGTAGATGGAGTTGTTCCAGTTTGTTACTGTCAAGTAACGGTTCTTCGCAGTATTCAATATTAAAATCCTGCACCGCCTCTGCAAATTTTACGGCATCCTCCCATTCCCAGGCTCGGTTTGCATCAAGGCGCAGTGCTATTTCATCACCCAGAATTTTTCGAGCAAGTCTGACTCGCTCAATGTCTTGCAGGATTGTTAATTGTCCAACTTTTAATTTTACCGCCTTGAATCCACCATTTCGAAGTTCTTCACATTCCATTTCAAGTACAGTTCCGGAACCAACCGCCAGACCATTCACTGGAAATATCTGTCCTGTAAAATCAATTTTTGAGGGTTTGGGATCATTCCCTGCCGTTTCTTTGAAACTATGAAACTTTGAAACATTGGGACTTTGAAACATGGTTCTTAGAGCCATGTCTAAACCAAAATTAACGGACCCAAAAAGAGCTGCAGAACAAGTGACTGGAAGGGAATTACCGGAAAGATAATCCCGGATTTGGTTTTCAGCCTCTGACAGAGTTTCCGGATGCATACCTGGGAGCGGAGCAATCTCTCCCTCACCATAATTGTCGCCAACTGAGGTGCCGTCATTTTCATCGTGAAGTCGAAGAATCAAACCGGTACGCTCATGCATTTCATGTCCAAGCAGGTACAGAGGTTCTGTTAATGGGAGAGAATAATGAAAAAGTTTCCAACGGCAAAGGCTCATTTTTATCCAATCCACCATCCCAGGGAAAAAAGAATTCCATAGATTAGGATGAGTTTACCGGTGGAGGCCAAAGTTATATTCAGTTCACTGCCTTTTACTCCGGAAATAATTTGACGAATTGAAGAGAAGCCTGGAATAATTATCAGTGCAGAAATACAAGCATACCAATGTGTTTCCGTCCAAAAAGCTAAAATGAAAGGAATCACTGCTGAAAACACAAGGGCTGCCAGATATTCTGCTCGAGCGAAGGTGGTGCCAAAACGGACAGCTAAGGTAAGTTTCCCAACTTTCTTATCCGTTGGTTCGTCACGTAAATTGTTAACGGCAAGGAGTGCTGTAGCTAATAGTCCGGGACCGAGTCCTGCAATAATAACTACCGGTGTAATTTCAAGTGTTTGCACATAAAAGGTTCCGCCTACTGCAACAGGACCAAAAAAAATTAGTACAAATAAATCTCCAAGACCCAAATAACCAAGCGGCCATGGCCCACCTGTGTATAGTATTCCTGAAGCAATTGAAAGTATCCCGATTATAACAATAGGCCAGCCGCCCCGAAAAACAAGATAAATTCCCACCAAAGTAGCCAGTCCAAAAACCATCACAAAATTCCAGAGCATTGTTTTTGGTCTGACTTGTCCTGATTGTGTCACACGGACGGGACCAAGACGTTCCTCGGTGTCTGCACCCTTGATATAGTCAAAATAATCGTTGGAAAAGTTCGTGCCGATTTGAATCAGCAGTGCACCCAAAAGTGCTGCCAAGGCTGCAAGTGCATGTCCCTTTCCCTCTCCAAAAGCCATTGCGGTGCCGATCAATATTGGAGAAACGGCTGCACCCAAAGTTTTTGGACGAATTGCCGACAGCCAGACCCGTAAATAATTAGAAATGTTCACTACAAAATCTTATTTAAACAAATTAGCATGGACCCCGTTAAGAAAACCAGGGACAACTCATGGATAGCGGGTGAATTTGTTGAAATCCGGTTTGCGCTTTTCCAGGTAGGCATTGCGTCCTTCCTGTCCCTCCTCAGACATATAAAAAAGCATGGTTGCGTTTCCAGCCAATTCCTGTAAACCGGCTTGACCGTCACAGTCTGCATTAAGTGCCGACTTTAAACAGCGTAATGCCATCGGCGAATGCTGCAGCATTTCCCGTGACCACTGCAGTGTTTCTTCTTCAAGTTTTTCCAGGGGAACGACTGTGTTAACCATTCCCATTTCCAAAGCTTGCTGTGCAGTATATTGGCGGCATAAAAACCAGATTTCGCGGGCCTTTTTCTGTCCTACCATTCGAGCCAGATAGCTGGAACCATAACCTCCGTCGAAGGAACCGACCTTAGGTCCGGTTTGCCCAAAAATTGCGTTATCGGCTGCAATAGTCAAATCACACATCACATGCAAAACATGTCCGCCGCCAATGGCATATCCTGCAACCATTGCTACAACAGGTTTTGGACAGGTTCTTATTTCCCGCTGAAAATCTAATATATTGAGACGCAGATGTCCGGTTTCGCTGTCTTCATAACCGGCAGAGCCGCGTATACGTTGATCACCTCCGGAACAAAAAGCTTTTTCACCTTCGCCTGTTAAAATTATTACTCCGATTTTTGTGTCTTCCCGCGCGTCATTCAAGGCTGCACGCATTTCGCGGACTGTCAGTGGACGAAATGCATTACGAACTTCAGGACGGTTGATGGTTATTTTAGCAATACCTTCATTTGATTTTTCGAAATTTATGTCTGTGTAGCTGCCGCAAGATTTCCAATAATTATTATTCATTTTGCTCCATTCTTGATATAATCAGTTTCTCAAAATAAAAACTAATGTTAGCACACGTCACTGTTCAAGACGATAAAAAACCCAGAAGAAGAATTTTTGGTAGAAAATTTTATGAAAAAGCTTGATTTCAAGTTAACTTTTGAGTTATAATTACAGGTTATCATATAAATCACTTTATACTCTGAGAACAGGAAAATGTTTGCAATTATACGTACAGATGGAAAGCAGTACCGTGTAGCTCAAGGCGAAACTATTCGTTTGGCCCGGATTAGTGCAGAACCGGGAGATGCTTTTGAAACAGATCAGGTGCTGGCCATAGGAGGAGAAGAGAGTGAACTGAAATTTGGGAAACCGGTAATAGTTGGAGCAAAGGTTCAGGGCACAATACTGCAGCATGGAAAAGACCAAAAAGTTATCGTTTTTAAACGTAAGCGTCGAAAAACTTATCGCAGAAAATATGGTCACCGCCAGGCACACACACTGGTAAAAATTGATAAAATCAGTGCCAAGGCTCCTGCAGCCAAAAAATCAGTGCCGGAAAAGATAACTGCAGAAAAAGACACGGCTAATAAAACTCCAGCCAAAAAAGCTGCACCTGTAAAAGTTGCTGCTAAAAAGGCTGCACCTGTAAAAGCTGCTGCCAAAAAGGCTGCACCTAAAAAAACTACAGCTAAAAAAGCTGCTGACAAGTAACCTCTAGCCTGTAAAAAAACAATGGCACATAAAAAAGCTTTCGGCAGCAGTCGCAATGGACGTGACTCACAAGGACAAAGACGGGGAGTGAAAAAGTTTGGCGGAGAACTTGTTAAAGCCGGAAACATTCTGGTACGTCAAGTTGGTTCTACTTTTCACGCAGGTTTGAATGTTGGTACCGGGAGAGATTTTACTTTGTTTTCAAAGGTCTCTGGACATGTCCAGTTCATTCAAAAAGGAAGCGGAAAACATAAGCGCAAATATATCAGCGTTATTGCGGACGATGCAGCAGTATCTGCTTCTGTTTGAGATATGGGCGCTAAACCCCGTTCACTTTCCGGAATAAAACCTACCGGTACTCCCCATTTAGGAAACTATCTGGGAATGATAAAACCGGCGATACAATTACAGAAAACGCACGAGACGTTTTACTTTATCGCCGATTATCATGCTCTTACCTCCACTCGTGATCCCGAGAAACTAAGGGAATACACAAACGATCTCACAGCCATTTTCGCAGCACTGGGCATGGACTTTGAGAATCACGCATTTTTTCGACAATCTGACATTCCGGAAGTTACTGAACTGACCTGGATCCTTTCCTGTATTACATCAAAGGGTATGATGGAACGGGCACATGCCTATAAGGATGCAGTATCCAAAGAGCAGGATGTCAGTATGGGGTTATTTTGTTATCCGGTTTTGATGGCTTGCGATATCCTGATTTATGACTCAAATTTTGTCCCGGTGGGTCAGGATCAGCGGCAGCATCTCGAAATTACGCGTGACCTTGCCATCCGTTTTAATCATCTTTATGGAGACGCCTTAGTTGTCCCCGAAGCAATCATTGCAGACGATGTTGCCACCATTCCAGGACTGGACGGAAGGAAAATGAGCAAATCCTATGGAAACATAATTCCTTTGTTTGCATCGGAAAAACAATTTCGCAAAGCTATTATGAAAATCACTACCGACTCAAAATCAGTGGATGAAGCTAAAGATCCAGAGGCGTGCAGTGTGTTTGCTCTTTTCAAGTGTTTTGCAGATAAAGCAGATCAGGAAGCCTTAGCCGAACGATACCGTGCAGGAGATATGGGCTATGGTGAAGCGAAACAGCTTTGCTTCGAGAAACTTAATGCTGAACTTCATGAACCACGTGAAATTTATCAGCAAATACGGAACGACCAGGCAAAGTTAGATGGTATCCTCGAATCCGGACGTGACAAAGCGCGCGTCATTGCCAGGCAAGTTACTGATCGTGTACGTAACAAAGTTGGTTTGTGATTTCTGCAAAAGCAACAAAAAAACTTGAATTCAACTGATTTTCGCTGATTGCCGCGGATAATTATCTATGATTTTCCGTAAAAATCTGAGTTATAAAACACTAATCTATAACCACCATTCATCACATTGAAATGATTCCTGATATTCTTGCATCACGTTATGCCAGTCCTGAAATCACCTCAATCTGGTCTCCAGAAGGAAAAGTACGTCTTGAACGAGAATTCTGGATTGCAGTGATGAAGGCACAACGTAAATTGGGAGTTGATATACCTGAGGCTGCGATTGCGGCGTATGAAAATGTCCGGGATAAAATTGACCTTGAAAGCATTTCGCAGCGTGAACAAAAACTGCGGCATGATGTAAAATCCAGAATTGAAGAATTTTGTGAATTGGCCGGATACGAGCACATTCACAAAGGGCTTACCAGTCGCGATTTAACGGATAATGTGGAACAACTGCAAATTCTCCGTTCTCTGCGTTTAGTAAGAAGCAAAGCTGTGGCGGTATTGCATCAGTTGGCTGATTGGAGCTTACGCACCAAAGACATAATGCTCGTTGGACGCACCCACAATGTTCCTGCACAGCCGATAACTTTGGGCAAACGGCTGGCCATGTTCGGAGAGGAAATAATGTTCGGGCTTGGGCGGCTCGATCACCTGATTGAAAATTATCCTTTGCGCGGCTTGCAGGGAGCTGTTGGAACAAGACTTGATCAATTGGTTTTGATGAACGGAGATAAAAAAAAGGTGCAAGAGCTTGGTGAACAAGTACTGGAGCATTTAGATTGCAGTGCGTCTTTCAATGCGGTGGGTCAGGTTTATCCGCGCAGCCTGGATGTGGAAACCGTGCGTGCGTTGATTGCACTCAGTTCCGGAATTTCGAGTTTTGCGAAGACTTTGCGTTTGATGGCAGGACAGGGTTTAGCCAGTGAGGGATTTCAGCAGGGACAGGTTGGCTCTTCCGCAATGCCCCATAAAATGAACGCCCGCACTTCAGAACGAATCAACGGTTTTCACCAAATACTAAACGGTTACGGCACGATGCTTTCCGGATTGAGCGGTGATCAGTGGAATGAGGGGGATGTTTCGTGTTCAGTAGTTCGGCGTGTGGCACTTCCCGGGGCTTTTTTCGCGTCTGACGGACAACTTGAAGCGGCCCTTACTGTGCTGAGCGAGATGGGATTTTTTGAAGCCGCGATTGCACAGGAACTGCAGCAGTATCTACCGTTTTTGGCCTCTACCACATTGCTGATGGAAGCAGTGCGCAAAGGTGGTGGACGAGAAAGTGTGCATGAGGCGATCAAGGAAAACGCGGTTGCCGTCGCGGATGCCTTGAGGAACGGAGATCTTGGTGAAAATGATTTATCGCAGCGACTTGCAGATGATGAACGTGTTCCTTTGGATTTGCAGGAAATAGAAGCAGTTCTGAATGATCCGGAACGTTTTGCAGCTTCTGCACCGGAACAAGCAGAGGCATTCGCTAATCAAGTACGGAAATGGACTGAACGCTTTCCGGAAGCAAAAAAGCTGGTACCGCAAGTGTTGCTTTGAGTTGGGAGAAGGAGCCGGCTTCGCGGCCCCTTTTAAATATGGGAAACTGCTGGTTACTCAGCAGATTCGTACTTCTTTAACTCAACTGATTTGATATGCTCCAGACGTAACCGTGAATAGACTTCAATTAAAAACGGTCGCAGTTCATTGATGTCTTCGTCATCAGAAAATTCCGTGAAAAACTGTTCGTATTGATCCAGTGCAGGAACAAGCAATCCGTTATCCTTCAATAGCCCTGCATAAAGGAATCCGCTTTCATCCATACTTTGAAACTCGTCTTTTTGCTTTTTGAACTTTGCGAGTTTCTTCCCGGATAACACTTTCAGGTTCGCAGCTTTAGCTGTGTAAGCCACAACGCCGCTTCCATCAAGAACTTCAACAAAATATTTTTGTTTTTTGCTGAAAGGTTTTATCCTGGTGCGAACAACCTCATCTCCTGTCGCCGGAACATCATAGACAGCAGAATCTGTCCAGGTATTGGTTTTGCGATCCTTTGTACCCAAATGAAGGCGGTAGGCGTAATCGGCACCGGCAGTTTCCCAGGCCAGCTCAGAAAAATCTGCTGAAATGGTATTTGTCGCCAATTTGAGGTTAATCCCTCCTTTTTTAGCAGCACGCCGCACAGTAGTATATTTCTGAGTCTTTTTGAACTGCTTTGACAATCCTGACAATAAGCCGCCTCCAGCATCGGTTCCACCCAGGCTTCCCTCAAGTACCTCTAATCCTTTTTTGGTGAATTTGATTTTAGAATTGGCTGTAAGCAGAGTAGTTTCGTTTGTTTCTTGATTCAAAAACTTTATCGAACTGTCTGCACTGACCCTGACCAGATAATTGGCATAAACGAACTTGTTGCGCCGAACTTTTTTCCAGCGTTTCCCCTTTTTGCTGTATTCAATTTTGCCCTTAATATCAACCAGCATTCCCAGGGGAATTTTTTTGGCCAGTACCGGCTGCAAGGCAAAGGCAGAGAGAAAAAGAAATAAAGTGATTAATTTTATGAAACGCATATAACCTCCTGCGGTTGGGATTGAAGTGGTTTAATTCTAGTTTGAGGTTAACACAACAACTATAAACAGACAACACCCTTTTAAGCTGATTCTTTTATTTACTTCAAGCAAGCTCGGATTATGTCTTTTGTCTCCACAGTTTACAAGCTAAGATTCAACAACACAAACTTCTTTTTTTATCAACGGTAATTCTATGATAAATGTAAGCAATATACAAGTTTACTGATTTATTATTAGTTGTTACCCTCGATGAAAAAGTTCTTCAGATGCAAATTAATCCGAATTAATTTCACAGATTTGATGATCAGGCTATTGTTCAACTTTGTGTGACAATCTCTACAGGCATTCCGACCGACAGCTTTCCATTAATTGTTGCAATCAGATTCTGACCAAACTGTACGTTGCCGTTTTGTTTTCGATAGCCAGCCAGTGTACGCAGTGGTTCTTTTCCGGAAAATTTTCCAGTTTCCGGATCAACAGTAGTGAGTATACAACGTGAACATGATTTTACTATTTGAAATTCACATTCTCCAATTCTGATTTTTTTCCAGTTATCTTCTGCATAAGGCTCCGTGTTTTTCACAACCATATTTGGACGAAAACGTTTCATTGCTAAGGATTCCGGAAGACGGTTGTTAAGGTCACTTAAGGATGATTCAGAAATCAGCAGCAAAGGGAAACCATCTGAAAACGAAACCTGATTTTGTGCAGGCGCATAGTCCGGATCCACCGGACGATTGCTGTGATCAGGCATAAAAACAATTTTACAGCTTTTGCGCAAATACTCACTGATCCACAATCCGGATTGGGAATTGGCAGTCCAGGCCTCACAACGGTCACCCCAAATTTCAACTTCTTGAGATTCGCCTTTTGTGGGAAACAAAGGCAGACTTAACTCGGACATTCGCGGGGCGTTCAAAGTCAGCGTTTGACCGACAAGTTCTGTGTTTATCAAAGCCATGCTTGGGCAGGTTCTTTGTGTCATAAATTGACCGGAATCATCCACTACCATCCAACGTCGGTCATGTGCCAATCCTCTTTGCTCCATAAAAGCGTTATCCAGAGAAATTCCACTTGCTGATTTTAGCGGGTAAATATTGAGTTGACTTAAAACCGGATTCGTCATTTTTCGATCCTTCTACTTAGATTCTCTGTGGAAACTAAAGCAAGAGGTATCGATGAGGAAATACCAGATGAAAATTTCCTGAACATTCTCTATTATCAAGATAAAACGGCAATACGATATATTCTTCATCCATAACAGAATCACGAAGAAACCCCAATTGTAAGATATGACGGCAACTGGCCACTTTTAATTTGTCGCTTTTTGGCCATAGTTCTAACAAACTGACAAAAAATTTGCGCAGCATTTCTCCAATTTCCAGATAAGTGATAGAATCTGCTTCACGTAAATCATTAAAAATATTTGCATGATTTCGAGAATTTTTTGTATGAACCAATGAAGCCAGTCCCTCACCGACGGTGCGGCTAAAATGCAAAATCCACACTGAGTTGGAATGTTTCATCTCAAACAGAGAAAAATAAGACCGTCCGGGAGACCAACTGCTCAAGTTGGCATAAGACAGGCATTGTTCAGTTTCAGAGGTAATTCTGAAGGCTCCGGGAAGGATTGTTTGAAGTTGGGCAGTTAGTGTATTTACCAGTCTCTGAACTAATAAATTCTCTTTAGACTCCGAGTCCCTTTCGATTTGCTGTGAAAAACCTGCTCCGGGGAAGTTTTCTTCAGATGCCGGTTTTTCGATTTTGGGAACTTCAAATGTCTCCCGAATCATTTGTTGCAGTATTTCCTCTGACGTAATTTCTGTGACTGATGTTTGATTTAGCATTTTTTACTTTATAATTCCAAATCTGAAATGTCCTGGAAATCTCTTTCCAATTTCAGGATCAATTATACATCCAGATTCCGTTTGAGGCCAACACAATTTTTTTTTAAAGAAAACTTCCGAGTTAATAAGATTGAATTTACTGCTAATTTTTGAGAAGATCTAAGGAAAATGTTGAAAGACAGATTACGTGCCAATTTAACAGAAAGAAAAAAAAATCGTGACAAAACTTTTACATATTCAAAGTTCATGCAGAAGTCTCTTGGCATCACCATTATTTTTCTATTTTGTTTTTCAGGTGGACTGTTTTTTGAACAAAATTTAGGGGCAGAAAGTCAGGGCCGCAAAATACAATCATATGTAAAAAATGGAACTGTTTTACAGGCCAGGAAAAGAGAAGCTCGTGTTCTAGAACAAAAAAACAAGGGACGTAAAGTGAAGTATTATGTTTTGAAAAAATCTGTTTTGCAAGGCAGAAAAAGTATTGCAAAAATGTCTGCAAATAAAATGTTGGAAACCGGTCTGGTTACTTCTAAGATGGTTAAAAATAACCAATGGTTTGTGAAAAAGCCTTTTCAGCCGCGATATACAAAAGTCAATATTGTCAGTAAATATACTCCTCCGGAGGTAAATCCAGAAGAATCTGATAAAATAAGCCGCGAGGCGATGCAGATGTCTAAAACACGAGCACGCATAACTGGACCTGTTAAGCCGGGCATTCTTTATTCTGAAGAGTCCAGTCGTGGAGTATTGGAGATGACTAAAACACGTGCGCGCATAACTGGACCTGTTAAGCCAGACATTCTTTATCCTGAAGAATCCAGTCGTGGAGTATTGGAGATGACTAAAACACGTGCGCGCATAACTGGACCGGTTAAGCCGGATATTATCTACTCTAAGAAGGTAAGTCGTGAGGCAATGGAAATGACATTGAAGCGCTCCCAAAAAGCTGTATCTGCAGGAAAAACTGTATCTGCAGGTAAAGGCATTGTCTACTCTGCTAAAACATTGAGAAAAATGAGTAAAAGGCCGACCATTGTTTATGCTCCATTTAAAAGTGAAAAAGCCGGTGAGAAGAAAAAAACCGATGTCGAAAAAAATTAAGTCAGTTCAACCCCTTGAAATTTCCCAGGAACTTTCCCCGTCAATTTAATTGTGGTGAAAACTTAAATAGTGTCTGAACGAAAATCTATCTACCCCAGTTTTTATCAGGGCTTCAGCAGTTTTTGAATAACCAGAGATTTAGTTGTCAATTTTAAGTTTTCTGCTAACAGAATGAAAAATCAGGCCAAAGAACTGTTAGCTGACTGCTGAAAGCTTTTTGTAAAATCCTCATTGCTGAAATCAAAAATAATTAACTGTTATTACAACATATTATTTTTTTCTTTCAAGCACTAATAATCAATATAAGAAACAAATATGGCTTTTTTGCTAATAAAAGGTATTATCAAATTGTAGGATCCAAACACATCATTGACTGAGGTAAAACAATGACTCCAAAAAAAGTAAACGATTTAGATCCGCAGGAAACCCAGGAATGGGTAGAGGCTATGGAAGCAGTTGTTGAAAGAGACGGTTTTGAAAGGGCACAATTCCTCTTACGAGAATTAGCAGACCATGCGGTTTTGTCTGGAGCAGGCAGTCCTTATTCTGCTAATACACCGTATCTGAATACAATTCCACCGGAACTTGAAGTACGTTCTAAAGGAGATCAGGAACTGGAGCACAAGATTCGCTCAATTATCCGTTGGAATGCAGCGGTAATGGTCATGCGTGCAAATCGGGATTCATCTGACTTAGGAGGGCACATCGCCAGTTTTGCTTCTTCGGCTACACTGTATGATGTCGGTTTTAACCATTTTTGGCAGGCAGCAGGTAAAGATCATGGTGGTGATTTAGTATTTTTTCAGGGTCATTCAGCACCAGGAATATATGCTCGGGCCTTTGTGGAGGGCAGGCTGACGGAAGAGCAAATGGATAATTTCCGTCGTGAATCCGATGGTAAAGGTGTTCCTTCATATCCTCATCCATGGTTGATGAAAGACTTTTGGCAGTTTCCGACTGTTTCCATGGGACTGGGGCCAATCATGGCAATTTACCAGGCACGTTTCCTAAAATACCTTCACAACCGCGGTTTAGCAGACACTACCGGACGCAAAGTATGGGCTTTCCTGGGGGACGGTGAAACAGATGAACCGCAATCTCTGGGAGCAATCGGCCTGGCCTCCCGTGAAAATTTGGACAATCTTATTTTTGTTATTAACTGCAATTTGCAAGGACTAGATGGTCCAGTACGTGGAAACGGAAAAATAATACAGGAACTTGAAGGTGATTTCCGTGGTGCAGGTTGGAATGTGATAAAAGTTATCTGGGGTTCATACTGGGATCCTTTGCTGGCAAAAGACACTGAAGGTTTTCTGCGTAAACGCATGGATGAAGCAATTGACGGAGAATATCAGGCTTTTAAAGCAAAAGGTGGAGCATATACCCGAGCTCACTTTTTTGGTAAATACCCTGAATTGCTGGAGATGGTTTCTAATATGTCTGATGAGGACATTTGGAGACTGAACCGTGGTGGGCATGATCCTCACAAAATATACGCAGCATACCATTCTGCAGTAAGTCATACGGGACAGCCAACTGTAATTCTCGCAAAAACGGTAAAAGGTTACGGGATGGGAGGATCTGGTGAGGCAATCAACATCACTCATTCACAAAAGAAAATGAAAATGGACGATCTGAAAAGTTTTAGGGATCGTTTTCAGGTTCCAATTTCTGATAAAGAAGTGGAACAAATGTCGTTTTACAGGCCTCCTGATGATGCTCCTGAATTGGAATATCTTAAACAGTGCCGCACTGCTCTTGGTGGCCACCTGCCCGCCCGTAGAACAAAAGGAGATTCTCTTGACATTCCCTCATTAACAATTTTCGAGCGATTATTACAGGAAACTGGAGAACGGGAAATATCCACAACTCAGGCACTTGTGCAGGCAATGACGTTATTGTGCAAAGATAAAAACATCGGCCAGCGGGTTGTTCCCATAGTGCCTGATGAAGCAAGAACATTTGGCATGGAGGGAATGTTTCGCCAAATCGGAATTTATGCGCACGAAGGACAAAAATACGAACCTGTCGATCGTGATCAATTAATGTATTACAAGGAGAATCAGAGCGGTCAATTATTGGAGGAGGGCATTACTGAAGACGGCGCCATGTCTTCCTGGATTGCTTCTGCGACGGCCTACAGCAATTCCGGAATGCAGATGATTCCATTTTATATTTTTTACTCGATGTTTGGATTTCAGCGGATTGGAGATTTAGTTTGGGCTGCTGGAGATATGCAGGCACGGGGATTTTTAATTGGCGCTACTTCCGGACGAACCACACTCAATGGTGAGGGTTTGCAACATGAAGATGGACACAGTCAAATCATGGCTGGAAATGTGCCCAACTGTGTTTCTTATGATCCGACTTTTTCTCATGAATTGATGGTGATTATGCAGAATGGAATGGAACGCATGTTTAAAAAACAGGAGAATGTTTTTTATTACATAACCACAATGAATGAAAATTATTCGCATCCGGGCTTAAGTAAAGGTCAGGAAAAAAACATTGTGAAAGGTATGTATTTGCTGCAAAAAGGTAAAAAGGGGAAAACGAGAGTACAATTGTTGGGTTCCGGATCAATTTTACGGGAAGCGATTGCTGCGGCAGATTTGCTGTCTGCAGATTTTAAGGTGGAGGCGGACATCTGGAGCTGTACCAGTTTCAATCAACTGAAGCGTGACGGCGATGATGTTTCACGCTGGAACATGCTGCATCCAGATAAAAAACCAAAAATGAGTCATGTTGAAAAATGTCTCTTAGACACAGACGGTCCTGTAGTTGCGGCAACAGATTATGTCAAACTTTTTGCCGACCAGATACGTGCATATGTACCTCGATCTTATTCTGTGCTTGGAACTGATGGATTTGGCAGAAGCGATTCACGTCAAGCCTTGAGAAAGCATTTTGAAGTAGACCGTTATTACATTGCAGTGGCATCGTTAAATGCTCTTATGGAAGATGGGAGTGTTTCATTCAAAACAGTAAATGCTGCCATCAAAAAATACGGAATTGACCCCAACAAAAATAATCCATTGATGTCCTGAGGAGAAACGCCATGAGTAGTATCAAAGACATACTTGTTCCTGACATAGGTGAATTCGATGCAGTAGAAGTTATTGAAGTTCTGGTTAAATCGGGAGACGCCGTTTCTGTTGAAGATCCGCTGCTCACAATGGAAAGTGATAAGGCCTCAATGGATGTTCCTTCTCCGTTTAGCGGTACAGTAAAGACTGTAAAAATAAAAGCTGGAGACAAAGTTTCACAAAACGACCTGATCCTTACTTTAGTGGTAAAAGAACTTGAAACTGCAGTTACGGAAACTTCTGCTGAAACAGAAAATTCTGAAGCAACTGCACCGGAAACTAAGGATATTGTTTCCACAAGAAAATCTGAATCAACAAGCTCTGGAGCTGTTTCCAAAGAACCGGCACGGCGTCCACCGCCAATAGTGATGTCGGTTAACCAGAAATCATTTTTGCGTGCACATGCCAGTCCTTCGATTCGTAAATTTGCCCGCGAATTAGGTGTTGACTTGAGTCAGGTCCATGGTTCCGGCCGCAAAGAACGTATCACAAAAGAAGATGTTCAGGAATTTGTCAAGCAGGCTTTGGGAGGAACAGCTTCCGGAACTGCTGCTGCCGGATCAGGAATTCCGGCAATGCCTGAAATAGATTTCAGTAAATTTGGTCCTGTAGAAATTAAACCGCTTTCCAGAATACAGAAAAAAGCTGCTGTAAATTTGCATCGAGGATGGCTGAACTTACCAATCGTGACGCATCATGATGAGGCTGATATAACTGAACTCGAATATTTTCGAAAATCGCTCAAAGACGAAGCGGCAAAGCAGGGTGTGAAGGTAACTCCTCTTGTTTTTTTACTCAAAGCATGTGCTGTGGCAATTCGGAAGCATCCAAATTTCAACTCATCCTTGACTGCAGACAAGGAAAATTTGGTGTTGAAGAAATATCTTCACATTGGAGTGGCAGTGGATACTCCGGACGGCCTGGTGGTTCCTGTGATAAGGGATGTGGAACAGAAAGGTTTGCTGGAACTGGCCAAAGAACTGGGTGAAGTTAGTGAAAAAGCTCGAGCAAAAAAACTAAAAACCAACGACATACAGGGCGGTTGTTTCAGCATTTCCAGTTTAGGCGGAATTGGCGGAACAGCTTTTACACCTTTGGTGAATGCTCCGGAAGTTGCAATTCTCGGTGTCACGCGTTCGCGTATGATGCCTGTCTGGAACGGTAAAGAATTTTTGCCGCGCCTGATGCTGCCAATGGATTTGACTTATGATCACCGTGTGATTGATGGAGCACAGGCGGCTCGATTTATGGTAGACTTGTGCGAAATTTTGTCAGATATGCGGAGAATGTCGTTATGAGTCTCATTGAAGTAAAGGTTCCGGATATTGGCGATTTTGAAGATGTTGAAATTATTGAAGTAATTTGCAATGTAGACGATAAGGTTGCACTGGAGGATCCGCTGATTTCTGTGGAAAGCGACAAGGCAACCATGGATGTTCCCTCACCGGTTGCGGGAATAATCCGTGAAATAAAAGTTAAAGCAGGAGATAAAGTTTCTGAGGGCAGCCTGATTTTAAAATTGGAGACAAAGGAATACGCAAAAGTTAAAACCCCAAAATCTGAAAAAATCCCGCCATCCCAAAATTCGAAACCAGATTCTCAATCGAAGACGCTCAAAACCGCAAAATCCTTTTCCGGAAAAGCAGATATGACATGCGATGTGCTCGTGCTGGGTTCCGGACCTGGAGGATACACCGCAGCTTTTCGTGCAGCGGATTTAGGTCAGGAAGTAATTTTGGTGGAACGCTACAATCGTATTGGTGGTGTGTGTTTGAATGTTGGCTGTATTCCGTCAAAGACACTGTTACATGCAGCAAAAGTCATTGACGAAGCTGAATCGATGAGTGCACACGGAGTATCTTTTGGAAAACCAAAAATTAATATTGACCAGTTGCGTGAGTGGAAAGACGGAATTGTAAACCAGTTAACCGGAGGTCTGAAGAGCATGGCCAAACAGCGCAAAGTGCAAATCATTACCGGCATGGGTGAGTTCATGGACCCTAACCATCTTTGCGTTACTGACGCTGATGCAAATAAAAATACAATTCATTTTGAAAATGCGATTATTGCAGCAGGTTCTCTGCCGGTGAAGCTCCCCTTTCTTCCGGAAGATTCACGTATTATAGATTCAACCGGTGCATTGGAGCTTACTGAAATTCCAGAGCATCTGCTGGTAATTGGAGGAGGTATTATAGGTCTGGAAATGGCTACTGTTTATCATGCTCTAGGTTCAAAAATAACCATTGTTGAAATGCTTGATGGCTTGATGGCAGGTGCAGACCGGGATTTAGTTCGCCCTTTTCAAAAAAGAATATCCAAACAGTATGAAAATATCTGGCTTGAAACACGGGTAACAAAGGTAGAAGCACTCAAAAAAGGAATGAAAGTTTCTTTTGAAGGTAAAAATGCACCGGGCAAGCCTCAGATATTTGACTGCATTCTCAGTTCAGTAGGACGTACCCCAAATGGATTCCGGATTGGTGCAGAAAAAGCTGGGGTAGCAGTTGATGAGGTTGGATTTATTGCGACTGATTCGCAAATGCGTACAAACGTTTCTCATATTTTTGCGATTGGTGATATTGTAGGCCAGCCGATGCTGGCACATAAAGCGACACACGAAGCAAAAGTTGCTGCAGAAGTTATTTCAGGAATGAAAAGGCATTTTGATGCCCGGACGATTCCGTCTGTAGCATATACTGATCCGGAAGTTGCCTGGGCAGGTATTACTGAAGAAGAAGCAAAAAAGCAGGGCATTGCTTACGGAAAAGGAAATTTCCCCTGGGCTGCAAGTGGACGCAGTTTATCTTTGGGACGCAGTGAAGGCATGACTAAAGTCCTTTTTGAAGAAGACACAAACAGAGTCATTGGAGTAGGGATTGTCGGGCCAAATGCTGGAGATTTGATTGCAGAAGGTGCTCTGGCGATTGAGATGGGATGTGATGCAGAGGATCTAAGTTCAACGATTCATCCGCATCCGACACTTTCGGAAACAGTGGCCTTTGCGGCAGAGGCTTTTGAAGGAACAATCACTGATCTCTACCTTCCAAAAAAGAAAAAAAACAGCACATCATAGTGCAAGGCAGCAAAATATTTGTGGTTTAAAAAAGAACTCGACAGTCACGAGTTTTATCGTGTCATCCCGAACATGTGTGAGGGATCTTATACGATATTAGCACTTTATCTGATCTCTCCCTTCGGCAGAGATTACATGCCGTAGTCAATAATATCAGTATATTACGAGAATTAATGTCTCACTGGAAAAATAACTGATTCAGAAAAAATATTTTTTTTTATAAAAACACTTGACAATGTATTGAATATTGGCGAAGTTAGAGTACCCTATTTATTAATAGCACAATTCTAGATCAAGCAGTTCCACAGTAGACAATACCTTACCTACGTTGTTTTTATTAATCACTATATCCACTTTTTGTAATTGAAGTTGTTGCAAATACGTTGAAATTTATCATCCTTCCATTTAACTAAACACATCAGAAAATGGTCTCTAAGATTAAGGGATCCTATCATTGATTAACCTCCGACTAAACCTCACATGTCTAAAAGCAGGCCTGAAAATGGCGACAGCAATAATTCAAAAACAAATTCAGATAATTCATCCAAGCCAAATACACTCAATTTAATTGAGTTGAAGAAAAAAGATATCAATGCACTGATTAAGATTGCACGTGAATATGATATCGAAAATGCAAACAGCATGAGGGGTCAGGAACTGCTCTTCGCGCTTTTGCAGGCCCAGACGAAACGCAAAGGGATAATTTACGGAGCAGGAGTTTTGGAAGCCCTTCCGGACGGGTTCGGATTCCTGAGAGCACCGGATTACAACTACCTCCCTGGACCAGACGATATTTATGTTTCACCTTCACAGATAAGGCGTTTTAATTTACGGACAGGCGATACAGTTGCAGGGCAAATCAGGCCGCCAAAAGAGAGCGAACGTTATTACGCTCTGCTTAAGGTCGAAGAAATTAATTTCCGTGACCCAAATAAAGCATTCGAAAAAATTCTTTTTGACAACCTCACTCCTCTCCATCCAAACGAACACCTCAATCTTGAACGAAAAGATAATGATTTGACCACAAGGGTCATTGACCTTGTTTCGCCAATTGGGAAAGGCCAGCGCGGAGTGATTGTTGCTCCCCCAAGAACCGGTAAAACAATGATTCTGCAGTCAATAGCAAACAGTATCACTGAAAATCATCCTGAAGTGGATTTGATTGTTTTGTTAATTGACGAACGACCTGAGGAAGTGACAGATATGCGTCGTTCCGTAAATGGAGAAGTGGTTGCCTCAACTTTTGATGAACCGGCAACGCGGCACGTACAGGTTTCTGAAATGGTTTTGGAAAAAGCAAAACGACTTGTTGAACATCAGCGTGACGTTGTAATTTTGCTGGACTCAATAACGAGGCTGGCACGGGCCTACAATACAGTCATTCCTCCAAGCGGAAAAATTCTTTCCGGAGGAGTTGATTCCAACGCACTTTTTAAACCTAAAAGATTTTTTGGTGCAGCCAGAAACATTGAAGAAGGCGGATCTTTGACCATTATTGCAACCGCGCTGATTGATACTGGCAGCAGGATGGACGAAGTGATTTTTGAGGAATTCAAAGGTACAGGTAATATGGAACTTGTACTTGACCGGAAACCTGTTGAAAAACGGATCTTTCCTGCAATCGATCTCAGCAAATCCGGAACACGCAAAGAGGAACTGCTTGTTGAAAAAGCAGACCTTGACCGTATTTGGGTCTTACGTAAAGTTCTCTCTCAATTGAATGTAGTTGAGGCTCTGGAATTTCTCATTGATAAAATGGAAAAATTCAAAGAGAATGTGAACTTTCTCAATATGATGGATAAATAAAACAAAAAGTAAATTGCAGACAGCAAATACATTTTAACTTAAACCTCAAACTTTAAAAAACTTAAATCGGAAAAACGAAAAATGAAATTAAATATTCACCCGGAGTATAAAGAAACCTCATTCCGCTGTGCCTGTGGAGCGACTTGGGAGACACAGTCTACAAAGGGCGGAGAAACAACAGTAGAAATTTGTTCAAACTGTCATCCGTTTTTTACTGGATCAGCACAAAATTTTGTTGATAGTGCAGGTCGAATTGAAAAGTTTAAACGTCGTTACAACCGGGCCTGACCCGAGATGCTGGAAAAACTTGCGGAAATAAATGAACGCTTCGAAAATCTGACGCACGAACTCGGACAACCCGACGTGACTCAGGATCAGGAGCGTTACCGGAAGTTGAGTCAGGAACATTCAGGTCTGCAGGAAATTGTTGAGTGTTATCACCGATATCTTGAAATCCAGCAAGAACTCGATGATAACAGCGAATTAGCAGACGCTGCAAATGAAGATCAGGAAATCCGTGAAATGGCCAGCCAGGAAATTCCGGAGCTCGGCCGACAGTTGGAAGAGTTGGAAAAGCAAATCCAACTTTTACTCCTTCCAAAAGATCCAGACGATTCACGTAATATCATAATTGAAATTCGTGCAGGCACAGGTGGCGATGAAGCAGCTCTCTTTGCCCGGGACCTTTTTCAAATGTACGCACATTATGTTGAAGCACGTAAATGGAAATTGAAACTGCTCAACGAAAGCAAAAATGATCTTGGTGGTTTCAAGGAAATCACTTTTTCAATAGAGGGCAAAGATGTATTCAGCCGCTTGAAATTTGAGGGTGGTGTACATCGTGTACAGCGGGTTCCCAAAACTGAAACGCAGGGACGTATCCACACTTCTGCTGCAACTGTAGCGGTGTTGCCGGACGTAGATGATGTTGAGATTGAGATCAATCCCGGAGATTTACGGATTGATGTTTATCGATCATCTGGGCCGGGTGGACAGAGCGTGAACACCACTGATTCTGCAGTTCGGATTACCCATATTCCAACCGGACTGGTTGTCATTTGTCAAAATGAAAAATCCCAGTTAAAAAATAAAAACCAAGCCTTAAAGGTCCTGCGGGCAAGGCTCTATGAAAAGGAACTTGAAGCACAACAATCTGCAACCGCAGAACAACGCCGAGGCATGGTTGGAAGCGGTGACAGGAGCGAACGTATCCGGACCTATAATTTCCCTCAGGGTCGTCTTACTGATCATCGCATCAATCTCACTCTATACAAACTTGAAGAAATTTTGCTAGGCAAGCTGGAACAGGTGATTGACCCCTTGTTGTCTCACCATCAGGCAGAAATGCTCAAAGCATCTTGAGTATTTACCAGTTTACAGTATAAAGTTAAGCGCTTCTTTATAAGCTTGATTTGTTTGTAGATAAAACCCAAAACACATAACCATAATCCAATCCACTAAAATGGCTTTTGAAACCCTGCTTAGTCCACTGAAAGTCGGCAGCATTACCCTGAAAAACAGAGTTATGATGGGTTCAATGCATACCGGACTTGAAGAACATCCTGATGGTTCATCTCGTCTGGCGGCTTTTTATGCAGAAAGGGCCAGGGGAGGCGTGGGACTCATTGTAACCGGGGGCTTTGCGCCAAATGCAGCAGGTCGTGTTTTTGAAGAAGGTGCAGAATTAGTTTCGGAAGAACAACTTGATTTTCATCGACCTTTCGTAAAGGCAGTTCATGAAAACGATGGCAAAATAGTTTTGCAGATTTTACATACAGGGCGTTACGGGCTCCTGGAAAATTGCGTTGCGCCATCCCCAATAACTGCACCAATAAATTTTTACCGTCCCAAAGAATTAACTCCGGATGATATTTTACAAACTATCGAAGATTATGCACGCTGCGCAAAACTGGCACAAAAAGCCGGTTATGACGGCGTGGAAATAATGGGCTCTGAAGGCTATCTGATCAACCAATTCATTGCCAAATGTACAAATAAACGCAGCGACGATTGGGGGGGTTCTTACGAAAACCGGATCAGGTTTCCACTCCGGATTGTGGAGCGGGTTCGGGAAGAATCCGGAGAAGATTTCTTGATTATATTCCGCCTTTCCTGTCTTGATTTAGTTGAAGACGGAAGCAGTTTTGAGGAAGTTGTTGAACTTGGACAGCGTGTAGAAGAGGCAGGAGCGTCGCTGATCAATACCGGAATCGGCTGGCATGAAGCACGGATTCCGACAATTGCCATGATGGTTCCCCGTGCAGCATTTGCCTGGCTAACAGGCCGGTTGCGTCCTCATCTTAATATTCCGATCGTGACTTCCAACCGCATAAACGATCCATATGTGGCAGAGAGTCTCTTGCGAGACGGGCTGGCGGACATGGTATCGATGGCCCGTCCATTTTTGGCTGATGAAAATTTTGTCAACAAAACTGCAGAGGGACGTCCGGAAGAAATCAACACTTGTATTGCCTGCAACCAGGCTTGTCTGGATCATATTTTTAAAATGGAAACAGCAACTTGTTTAGTTAATCCGCGTGCAGGACATGAAACCGAATTAAACTACGTAACTGCAAGCATTCCAAAATCTATTGCAGTGATTGGAGCAGGTCCAGCCGGAATGACGGCTGCCTACATTTCTGCCATGCGTGGACACCGGGTCACTTTGTTTGACCAGCGTTCTGAACTTGGCGGTCAAATCAACTTAGCAGTGAAAATTCCCGGGAAACAGGAATTTTTTGAAACACTCCGCTTCTATCGAGTAATGCTGGAAAAGTATGGAGTGGAATTAAAGCTGGGGCAGACTGTTGATGCCGAAACTCTTAATTCAGGAACATTTAATCTTGTTGTGTTGGCAACCGGAGTAAAGCCTCGAGAATTGGAACTGGATGGAATCGATCATCCTAAAGTTCTGAGTTATCTGGATGTTTTAGACAAGGAACGAGTAGTTGGACAAAAAGTTGCTGTAATCGGAGCAGGAGGAATCGGTATCGATGTCGCGCATTTTTTGACTGCACAAACACCTTTTTCCGGAGAAGTTCCGGAGTATTTACAGGGCTACGGGATTCTTGATTCGGAAAAAGCCTTGGCTCTACGGAAACCTAAAAAACGTGAAGTTACGGTTTTACAGCGTTCTGCAGACAAAATAGGCAAACGGCTTGGAAAAACTACAGGCTGGGCACATATCCAAACTTTAAAATCACACGGTGTACAACTCCTTCCGGGTGTAACTTATCTTAAAATCGACGATTCCGGACTGCATGTGCGAGTTGCTTTGAAAAAAGGTGAAGAACCAAAAGATATTGTGTTTGAAGTGGACAATGTGATTGTTGCCGCAGGACAGGAACCAAGACGGGAATTGGAAACTTCTTTAAGCAAAGCTGGATTCGAGGTACACGTAATCGGCGGAGCCAAAGCTACGCTTGGACTTGACGCAAAAACCGCAATCAGCGATGGTGCAGAATTGGCGGCAAAACTTTGAAAAATATTAAGGCCGGTATTAATAGTCTTTGCCATTTTGACTTGAATGGTATTACTGGTTAGTATAGTATTACCGTATTACTAACTCAATTAAGGAGAATAACAATGCAAATATCGACCAGCAAATTGACTCAAAAATATCAGGCAACAGTCCCTGCAACAGTCAGGAAAAAATTAAATCTCCATGCAGGAGATGTCATTGCTTTTGAAATTGAACATGATGAAATCCGCTTGCGAAAAGCACGGCCTTTCGACATTGAATTCAGTTCAGCCCTGTCTCCAACTTTGAGTGAATGGGAATCTCCAAATGATGAGGAAGCATATAATGATTTATGAACCGCTTGACGTTGTTGTTGTCCCCTTTCCCTTCACAGACTCTTCTCGAAAAAAACGACGGCCTGCCCTGGTACTCTCTCAAAAAGCTAAGTTTGGAGCACTCATTGAACACTCAGTATTGGCAATGATCACCAGTCAAAAAAATGAACCTTGGCCCCTGGATGTTACAATTAAGCACAAAAATGAGTCCGGTCTTACCGCTCCTTCTATTGTGAGAATGAAGTTGTTCACACTGGATAACAGGTTAATTCTAAAGAAGGTCGGCCACTTATCAAAAGCTGATCAGGAACAAGTCAAACAGAACCTCTCGACGATATTTGATTACCCTTAACAGATATTTTTTCAAAATACAGTTGCAGACATTCGCCTATAAACTACAAAATGAGATCAACTAAAATAATACATATCGTTTCCTGTCATGCTGAGGGAGAAGTCGGTGATGTTATAGTGGGTGGAGTGAATCCACCACCGGGAGACAGTATTTGGGAACAATCCCGCTGGATTGAGCAAGATCAGACTTTGCGCCGCTTCGTTTTGAATGAACCGCGGGGCGGAGTATTCAAACATGTAAATTTATTGGTTCCGCCTAAAAGTGAAAAAGCGGATTTCGGTTTCATTATCATGGAACCGGAACACACGCCTCCCATGTCCGGGTCAAATTCAATTTGTGTTGCCACAGTTTTGCTGGACAGTGGAATGATTCAGATGGAGGAACCTGAAACCTCTTTTTATCTCGAAGCTCCAGCAGGATTATTGCAGGTCAAAGCACAATGTGAAAACGGTAAGGCTGTGAGTATTGAAATTAAAAATGTAGCTTCGTTTGCGGACAAACTGGATGTAAAACTGGAGGTGTCCGGATTGGGAACTCTTACTGTGGACACCGCTTACGGGGGTGACAGTTTTGTGATTGTGGACGCAAAGTCACTGGGGTTTGAAATAATTCCGGATGAAGCCCGTGACCTTGCGGAAACTGGAGCCAAAATAACTGCTGCAGCCAATGAGCAAATAAAATTTCGACATCCAGTGCAGCAGGATTGGAACAAAATTTCTTTTTGCCAGTTTACGCTGCCTGTTGAAATTAAAGATGGAATTCTTAGCGGCCGAAACACGGTTGCTATTGATCCAGGGAAGTTGGACAGATCACCTTGCGGAACTGGTTGTTCTGCGAGAATGGCAGTAATGCACTCCAGGGGAGAAATGCAGGTGGGAGATCATTTTACTGCAACCTCAATTATTGACTCAAGGTTTGACTGCACAATCAGGGAAAGTACAAGTATTGGTGAAACGAAGGCGATTATTCCGACAATTCGCGGGCGGGGTTGGATAACAGGTACACATCAGTTAATGTGTGATCCGGAGGATCCATGGCCTTCTGGATATCGTCTGACAGATACATGGCCGAAACAGAAAATTAATAAATAGTATCAAAATTGCTGATTATCAATTCTCAAACAAAAACTTTCCGCTCCGAGCGGCTTTTACCTGCCACTCCTCTTCCTCTTCTTTCCACCAAACGGTTTGCTCCCGTGCTGATAATTGAGTTTTAACTTTTGCTGAGTTGAGCAATTGCAGCGGATTTTCGGCTGCCCAGCTTACGGCTTCTTTCAAAGGCATCTCATACCAGTTAATTACGTTACGCACACACTGATCCAGCGTTACAGCAGAACCTACGGGTCGGGATGTTTGCGGGTCTAAAATGACGGGTTCCGTTTCACGCTGCAATTCAGAATTTCCTAACTTGTAACGTCCTTGAGGCGCCGCTGCTCCGGCTGTAGCGTCTGTTACCAGAATCACCCGCTCAGTACATTTTGCTCTTAGATAGGCTTTCAACACATCCGGAGAAAGATGATAGCCGTCCGCGATAAAACTGGCGCTTAGTCTGTCCTCACTCAATTGTGCTATGATCGGATTATTGTTTTTGTGCAGCTCCGGACAGGTGCCGTTTCCCAGGTGTGTTGAAAGTCTTGCACCTGCATCTACAGCTTGTTGGATGGTTTCATTGTCAGCGGCTGTGTGTCCTAAGGAAACAATGATTCGATCCTGAACTAATTTTTCAATGAAAGCTATAGCACCTTCAACTTCAGGAGCCAACGTCACCAGCCGGATATTACCTCCGGCAGCTTGTTGCAGACGCAAAAACATTTCCGGATCAGCCGCACACATAGCCTCAACCGGGTGACAACCGGAATATCCGGGAAGTTTTGATAGAAAGGGCCCTTCCAGATGATAGCCGGCTACCATGGTTTTTGCTAATCGAGAGGAGTTTCTTGCTTTTTCCAAAGCCGAAAAGCATGTATGCAAATGTGTCTCAGATCCAGTAATGATTGTGGGCAGACAGGCCGTCACTCCCGTGGCCAGCATTGCTTCAAGAGACAGTTGAAGAGAATCTGAAGTGAGGCCGGGTGAGTTGAAATCCACCCCTGCAAAACCATTTACCTGTAAATCAACCAGTCCTGGAGTTTCCACCCATTTGTTTGCTTTACTTTTAAACGTAGAGGCAGTTAAGTCTGCAGTAGGTAATTCGATAAACGCCATGTATTTCTTTTGCCTTAGTTAAAAACCCACAAATAATCATCCTAAACAGCGGTAGTCCCGTGTCTCCGTACCGGGGAGGTAAAGAATTATTTGAGGGTTAGTATTTTGTTGTATGCTTGTTTTATTAGTAACGTTGCCAGTCCAGTTTGTTTTTTTCAATCCACTTGTAATGATCTTTGAATGTCAATAAATAGGCGGACTCTTCGTCAAGAACTACAGTTACACGGGGATGCATCTGTAGAATCGAGGCTGGACAACTGGCAGAAATTGGACCCTCAATCATCTTCCGGATCGCATCTGCCTTCTTTGCACCATTGGCCAGCAACAGGCAATGACGGGATTCCATGATGGTGGCAATGCCCATCGTCACCACATGGCGCGGGACTTCCTCCAGTTTGTCAAAGTAGATTGAATTATCCTGTATGGTTTGCTCACTGAGAATTTTTACCCACGTGCGTGAGGCAAAAGAGCCGGTGGGTTCGTTAAAACCGATATGGCCGTTGGCACCTATACCGAGTACCTGCAGATCAATTCCGCCCGCGTTTTTGATTTGCTGTTCATATTTGCGGCAGGCCTCCCGCAGGTCTTTTGCGTTACCATCCGGAAGGTGTACCCGCTCCCGGTTAATATCCAGATGATCGAATAAATTGTTCATCATGTAATAATAATAGGAGCGTTCATCTTCACGGGGCAATCCCGCATATTCATCTAGATTGAAAGTTGTACATTTTTGGAAACTTAATTCTCCGGACTCTTTCATCCGGATTAATTCATGATACATTCGGAGCGGTGTTCCTCCGGTAGCCAAACCCAAAACAGGATTTTCTTTTGAATTAATAATTTTTTTGACAACACTTGCGGCCACCTCAGCACCGGCTTCCAGGGAATCACGAATAAGTATTTCCATATTAAATTTCAGTAGGAAAATATGTCGTTGTAATTTACTTTGTTAACATTTACGTTTGATATAGTAGTTAAATTAACGTTAACATTATTTATTCTGCTCAGAATGCAGGACTTTAAAGGATTAATTTGACTTTGTCCAGACATATTTTAGATTCATGATTACAAATTGAACAGTATTTTGTTCTAAAAATGTATTTGATGTTCAGGACTGAAAGAAACCAGAGAAAGATGAGATGAGACTTATTACAGAGACAGATGGGGATGGAGTCATTTCAGCTAGATTTTGCTATAGTGGCAGTGATGAAATCAATGGATTCAAAATTTGCTTCAGCCTGCTTTCAAAATGTTCGGCTGTTTCAGGATGTAAGTTGATGCATCAATTTGGTGGATATGCGGAACTGGCTCCGGATTATTCAAGAAGCCTGATGAATGGTGATGAATGGAACTTTTCCTTTAAATATGTATTTGAACGACATGCGCCTGTAAATGTTTCCTGGGGGCCAATGGGTACTTTTCTGAAATTAAAAGATGGTCAGACTGTAGAAGTTTTCAATGAACCGTTGAAATTCCTCAACGGTACAACTAAGAACAGGAAGAAGCTTTCCGCAGAAGAACCTGCACTCCGCTTAATACCTCATCCTCTTTCGTGGGAACAAGAAGCTGAAACATGCGATTTGTCTGAAGGTTTCAAAATTTCCGGATTCTCTTCTGAAACCCAGAATAAAGTCGTTAGTTCTTTTAAATCACTAATTGAGCGATGTGATTTAAAAGGAATTCTCAGTAATCACGGTGTTGAGGTCTGTTTTGAGAAAGATAAGCAAAATTTCGGGGAAGAAGGTTATGAACTGCTAATCAAGCCAGATAAAGTAAAGATCCGTGCCTCTCAGTACACTGGATATTTTTACGGTCTCATCAGCCTGCTGCAGCTGCTGAAAACCTACAATGCCTTGATTCCATGTGGGAAAATTAAGGATCTCCCTCAATTTAGCTGGAGAGGACAGCATCTGGACTGTGCCAGACATTTTTATAAGGTGGACAGTGTCCTTAGATTACTGGATCTGATGGCTTTTTTGAAACTGAACCGATTTCACTGGCACATGATTGATGATGAGTCTTTCCGACTTGAACTTACAAGTTTTCCGGAATTAGCCGATAAAACCGGAATGCGTGGAAATGGCTGCGTCATTCCCGCAGTGTTTGGCGGAGGAATGGGGCCTACAGGCGGAACATACTCCGCGGATGATGTGAGGAGGATTATCGATCATGCTGCCAGTCTGGGTATATCAGTTATGCCGGAAGTAGAAATTCCGGCTCATGCAAAGGCGCTGCTGAAAGTTATTCCGGAGTTGAGAGATCAGCAAGATAAAAGCTATGAAGAATCGGTTCAGGGATATGTTGAAAATACGATCAATCCGGCAATGCCGGCAACTTGGGAATTTCTGAATAAGGTGATTCCGGAAATAATAAGCATGTTTCCATTTGGAGTAATTCACCTTGGATGTGATGAATTACCACAAAAAATGTGGCAAAAATCACCTGCCATAAATAAGTTGAAAGAGCAGGAAGGTTTGGAGTCAACGGAAGATGTTCAAGAATGGACCATGCGACGCGCGGCAGGAATTGTTATTGAAGCGGGAGGACGTCCTGCTGCCTGGGAACAAGCCGGGCTAGGTAAAAATGGCGGAATTGGACAAGGCACACTGATCTTTTCATGGAGTGGTAAAGAACCTGGACTGAAAGCTGCCAGAGCAGGTTATGATGTTGTCATGTGTCCTGCACAACACATTTATTTTGATATGGCACATACTTCTGAAACGCATGAGGTTGGTGTGATGTGGGCTGCTTTTGTTTCAATGGCGGACGCATTGGAATGGGACCCAGTTCCAGTTAATGAACCTGAACTTGAACAGAAGATTATTGGGATTCAAGGTGAACTCTGGTCAGAAACAATAATTAGAGACAGAGATATGGAATCAATGCTTGCTCCGAGAATCCTTGCACTTTCTGAAGGAGCATGGTCTACTCCTCGGAGGAAAAGAAAGTTGAATGAATTTTTGGGTGCAGTCGGACACTTCCAAAGTATATTTGACCAACTGGACTGGCAAAGTCACAAACCGGTTTGAAAGACATAAAATTTTTTTAAAGCAAAATGAGTTCAAAGAACTTAGCTTATAATTCATTGTGGCAGAGGCTGGTGAGATCCCATGCTTTCTATGCCTGGCTGCTCATTGCGCCTGCTGCTCTTTTTCTGTTCACAATTGTTGGTTGGCCCCTTATTGAAACGGTACGACTCTCATTTACCAACGCAGGACTAGGCGGTGAAGAGTACATAGGCTTTTACAATTATGAAAAATTATTTAGTAACCGTAAATATCCAGGAATTGTGGGCAGGACATTTTATTGGATGTTTCTTTCTGTCAGTCTGAAAATGATTTTGGGGTTAATTGGTGCTCTGTTGTTAAACGTAAAACTGAGAGGAAGGGCAGCCTTTCGTGTGCTTGTGATGCCGCCGTGGATAGTTCCGATGGCGATCGGCTGTATAGGTTGGCTCTGGGTATATAATGGTCACTTCGGTATTCTCGCCGGAGTTTTGATGCATCTTGGTATACTAGATGGGCCATTTGAATTCTTAGCTTATAGAAACAGCGCATTTTACTCGGCAGTCATAACCGATGTCTGGGTAGGTACTCCCATGGTAACTGTTTTTTTCCTTGCCGCCATGCAAGGTGTTTCACAAGATCTGTATGAGGCTGCTTATGTGGACGGTGCATCAAGATGGTATCGGTTTCGCCGGATTACCATTCCACAGATAATGCCAGTGATATTAACGATGGCACTGTTATCTGCAATTTGGACCTTTAACTCTTTCGAAATTATCTGGATACTTACTGAAGGAGGACCACGCGGAGCCACTACTACCATGATTATTGACACATACAAAATGGCAATTGCGAATTACAAGTTCGGTTACGGTGCCACTAGAGCTTTAATGGTGGTCATGTTATTAGCTATTTTTTCATTACTTTACCTTGTTTTATTGAACAAAGTAAATGAACGTTTCAAAGTAAAATAATTATGGAGAGATTTACTTTTGTCCAGAAAATTTTTCTTTATTTAGGAATAGCAGTTTTTTTGACATTCATGTTGCTACCTTTTTTTGAGATGTTTATGGCCTCCTTGAGACCTTTGCAACATCTATTTCGTTCACCCTATCAGTTCTGGTCCGATGACATGTCTTTTCAGGCTTATTCTGATATTTGGGAAACAGTACCTCTGTTAGGAAGATACATTTTCAACAGTGTTTTTTTGGCATCTGTAACGACTTTTCTGTGTATGATGTTTGTCATTCCGGCGGCCTATTCTTTCGCACGATTCAAGTTTAAAGGAAAAACTATCAGTCTGGGTTTATTTCTTGGAGTTAACATGTTTGCGGGAGCGGTGCTTCTGATTCCTCTTTACAAATTGCTGCGCTCAATGGGTTTACTAAACACCTATGCCGCAATGTTTGTTCCCGGAGCTGCCTTTCTGGTTCCAACAGGAATATGGCTATTAAAAGCTTATCTTGAAAAAATTCCCATTGAGCTCGAGGAATCAGCATGGATTGATGGTGCATCCAGAATGTATATTCTCAGGAGGGTTGTTCTTCCCCTTGCGGTTCCAGGACTGATTGTGGTAGGAGTAGCGTCATTCATCGGCGCTTATGCACAGCAATTCCTTTTTGCAATCACATTCAACCAAAAAAGAGAATACATGCCCTTACCTGCAGGAATTTTCGAATTCGTAGGTTATCAAAGCGTGATTTGGAATCAGTTGATGGCAGCAAGTATTGTGGGTATTATTCCGGTTTTAATAATTTTTCTTTTTTTGCAGAAATATCTTGTTAAAGGTTTGACTAAAGGTGCAGTCAAAGGATGAATCTTGTATAGTCAGCGGGATTCATTGTTTATCCGTTAACGGACTTTATAAGAAAGGAGGTGCAGAGAGAAATATTAAATGTTTCATCATTTGTAATGTTGAAATTTTTCTTTAATCACGCGTTTGGATTTAAAATTTTTTTTATCGCTATAGAAACAGGTTTAAACGTGAAATTATTTTGGTCCTAGGGCCATTTACTCAAACAATAAAGGTTAATATGAATATAATGAAAAAAACGCAACGGTTCACGTTGATTGGAGCAGGTTTGTTCCTGCTTACTGGTTTAATCCAAGTCCAGGCACAGGAATTAAAATTTATAATGTGTGGAGGTGAGGTTCGCGCGGCTGATCAGAAGGTGATTGATGCCTTCAAAGCCAGTCACCCTGGAGTAAAAGTTGACATGCAAGCAGTTCCCTGGGGAACATGTCAGGACAAGTCAATGACACTTGCAGCCGCAGGTGATCCCGTGAGTCTGGCCTACATGGGGTCAAGGACCCTGAAACGGTTGGGAAAAAACAATCTGATTGTGCCTGTAACGATCCCTGAAAAAGATCAGGAGAAATATCAGCCAGGCATTTTAAAAACCGTAAGTAGTATGGGCAAGTTCTGGGGATTCCCCCATGCATTTTCAACTAAAGCCCTGTTCATAAACTGTGGAATGATTGAAAAAGCAGGAATGCAGTGTGTGGGTCCACATACCTGGGAAGGCATGTATCAAATGGCCAAGACGGTCAAGGACAAGCTAGGGGTTGCCGGTGTTGGTCTTGTGGCCAAAGACTTCGATAACACCATGCACCAGTTCCTGAACTATCTCTACAGTAACGGTGGGCAGGTGATTGACCCAGACACTAATAAAGTCACTTTGAACAGTCCTCAAACTGTTGAAACACTGGAGTTTTATGGCAAATTAGCAAGTGTTGCACAGGAAGGACCTACGGCATTCGAGAGATCACAAGTCAAGGATCTTTTTAATGACGAGAAAGTGGCCATGTACATTGATGGGCCATGGGGTGGAGGACAGCACAAAAAAACATTGAAAACCATTGCCGTCCCAATTCCTGCGGGGCCCAGCGGTAACAATGGTACTTTGCTGATTACTGATTCAATTGCTGTTTTTAAAGGAACAGGTCACGAAGATGTTGCCATGGAACTCGCACGGGCTCTTTCCTCCGGTAATGCACAGTACGAACTTGATAGTAGTTGGGGCTTGACGCCAATCATGAAGTATGAAACTTTTATCGACAATCCTTATTATGTCAATAGTTCTTATTGGAAAGTATTTGTGGATTCAATTGGATCTGGTGGTCCGGAGCCAATGTTTTTAGAATACAAATCCGTGGAATCCTTAATGAACAACATGATTCAGGGAATTGTAATGGGTGAAGGAGGATCGGCAGCAGATTTGGTTGCTACTGCCGCTGCAGAACTTGAAGAATTCAAGTAAGAGTAAATGAAGGCGGGAGAAGGCTCCCCGCCTTCCCCCCCCCTCTTTATAAAAAATCTTTATATTAGGAAAATTTGATGGCGACAGTATCTCTAAAATCAATCAACAAGTGGTTCGACAGCTCACAGGTCCTATATGACATAAGTATCGATATTGAAGATAAGGAATTCGTTGTCTTTGTTGGACCATCAGGATGTGGCAAGACGACTCTCTTGCGAATTGTTGCTGGGCTGGAAGATGTTTCCAGTGGTGAAGTTGAGATTGATGGCATCGATGTTTCATCCGCGCACCCAATTGAACGAGGGATCTCCATGGTCTTTCAGTCATATGCACTTTATCCCCATTTGAGTGTTTTTGAAAATATTGCATTTCCTCTTAGAGTTGCAAAAACTCCTAAGGCTAAGTTACAGGAAATGGTGATGCGTGCAGCAGATATTCTTCGGCTGACCGATCGACTCGAGCATAAACCGGGCCAGTTGTCAGGAGGTCAGCGTCAACGTGTTGCCATTGGCCGATCGATTGTAAGGCAGCCGAAGGTCTTTCTTTTTGACGAACCTCTTT
The DNA here is from genome assembly GCA_002082305.1 of SAR324 cluster bacterium SAR324-CTD7B. Taxonomy (GTDB): domain Bacteria; phylum SAR324; class SAR324; order SAR324; family NAC60-12; genus Arctic96AD-7. Next base: position 10,698 of record LSNO01000009.1, on the reverse strand, counting down.
CAAATCTTGATGCCGCATTGCGCGGTGAGATGCGTGTTGAACTATCTAAACTTCACAAGAGTCTCAATGCAACTATGATTTATGTAACCCATGATCAGGTTGAGGCAATGACAATGGCAGACCGGATTATGGTCCTTTCTGAAGGTAAACTGGAGCAGTTTGGAACACCAATGGACTTGTATCACCATCCAAAGACTAAATTCGTTGCTGGATTTATTGGACATCCGAAAATGAATTTCTTGACTGCTTCCTGCCTTTCTATTGACTCTGATGGAGTAAAAGTAGAACTCCCTGCAATTGGGAAACAGTTATTGCCTGTAGAACCCATAAAAGTTAACCAAGGTGAAGAACTTGAAGTAGGAGTCAGACCTGAAGATTTGATGCTTTCTGAAACAGGTAAAGGTCTGCCGTTGAAAGTCGATGTTCTGGAGCGCCTTGGTGGCAGTACACTGGTTTATGGAAGTCTCGATAAATATCCAAATTTTTGTGCCATGCTTCAGGGTGATGCTAATGTTCGTGAAGGGGAACTTGTTAATTTAGATGTAAAACCCGCCAGTTTCCATGTATTTGATTCTAATGGAAATGCAATGAAGCGTCGCGAAGTTCCCGAAATCCTAAAATGATCTAAAAAAACATTTTTTACACGACTGCTTTATATAATTTGAGACTCAGAACAATTGGATAATGAAAATCAGTGCAAATTATTGGATTTTTGAAGGCGGTCTCGATGGGACTTTGCCAATAGCTGATGCCATGAAACAAGCCGCTCAATTGGGTTTTGACGGCATTGAATTGTGCATAGCGAGTCAAGGAGTTTTGACTCAGAAAACAACTCAAGCAGAATGCGAAACGTTTTGTGCAGAAGCACAAAAAAACGGCCTCGAAATTTCCGGTGTTGCCAGTGGAGAAAGTTGGGGGCGTTCACCAACATCCAACGATCCGGAGGTGCGACAATCCATTATCGACTTCACTAAAAAAGCTCTGCAAATCACGAAATGGTTGGGAACGGACGCGTATTTATTTGTTCCAGGTGCAGTTGATGTTTTCTTTTTACCAGACGGAGAAGTGGTTCCGTATGATGTCTGTTATCAAAGAGCGACGGACTCTATTTTTCAAATTGCGCCGACTGCTGAAAAACTGGGAGTCTCCATTGCGGTGGAAAATGTTTGGAATAAATTTTTGTTGAGTCCATTGGAAATGCGGAGTTTCATCGATCAGTTTCATTCAAGAAATGTTGGTGCCTATTTTGATGTGGGCAATGTTTTATTGACGGGTTATCCGGAACAATGGGTTCGCATTTTAGGCTCCCGTATCAAACGCATTCATATCAAAGATTTCAAACGCTCCATCGGAACAATTGACGGTTTTGTGGATTTACTTGAAGGCGATGTCGATTTTGAAGCGGTCAAAAAAGCATTGGCTGAGATTGGTTATGACGGTTTTGTAACTGCAGAAATGTTGCCTTTTGTGTCTGGACGTCCGGAAAAAACAGCAAAGGCCATGAAACAAATTTTCAACAACTAAAAACGTTTACTGTAGGAAGAGAACAAAATGTTGAGAATTGGTATTGTCGGTTGGGGTTTTATGGGCAAAATGCACTTTCGTTGCTACAAGTCCGATATAAATGTGGAGGTTACAGCAATTTGTGATGCTGACGCAAAGCAACTACAAAATTCTTCCGGAGTCGCTGGTAATATTTCCGGAGCAGAAGATGATCTGGATTTAAGCAATATTGCGCTTTATTCTGATTTATCCAAAATGCTTGCAGAAGAAAAATTAGATGCGTTGTCCATTGCATCCCCAACTTTTTTGCATGCTTCACAAACGATGGAGGCACTCAACGCAGGAGTTCATGTGTTTTGCGAAAAACCGATGGCCTTGAATTCAGGCGATTGCAGAGAAATGGCCGAAGTAGCAAAACAGTCCGGAAAGACACTTCAAATCGGTCATTGTATTCGGTTTTGGCCGGAATATGTGCAAGCCAAAGAAATCATCGACTCACAAAAATACGGCAAAGTTTTAGCCGCAACTTTTCAACGACTGAGCCTCACACCAACTTGGAGTTGGGATAATTGTTTTCTCGATGGCAAACGGAGTGGCGGAGCAATGCTGGATTTGCACATTCATGATACGGATTATGTACAATATGTTTTTGGAATGCCCAAAGAAGTTTTTAGTCGTGGCGTAATCGGGCCGAGCGGAGAATTTGACCACACCGTTACACAATATTTTTATGGAAATGATTGTGTCATCACAGCCGAAGGCGGATGGATTATGGCTCCGGGATTTGGTTTTGAAATGAGTTTCAAAATTATGCTGGAAAAAGTAACTTTGGTTTACAGTTCCGCACAAGAACCGACCTTCCGGATTTTTCCAATAGACGGAGAAACAATCATCCCTGAAATACCGACAGGAGACGGTTATTCTTTTGAAATTCAACATTTTGTTGATACTCTTTCCGGAAAAGCTGTTCCGTCAATCATCACTCCGGAACAATCTGGAGATTCGGTAAAAATAATTGAAGCGGAAAAAGAATCTATCCGAAACAATGATAAAATTTCACTTCTCTGAAAACAAAAATCACAATGCTTTCTTGTCAAAATTGGCCTGTCGGAATTTGCACTTGGTCGCTGGGGAATGACATTACGGTTTTAGAACAAGCGATGATTGCTTCCGGAATGACGCATCTTCATCTTTCCCTTGATCCTGCCTTGTCTGCTGACAACCGTGATTATCTAAATTCTATTGAAAAAAATCAATGGCAACCGACCGCCTCGATGATCGGTTTTTCGCAAGAAGATTATTCAACACTTGAAACAATAAAAAAAACTGGCGGAATAGTTCCGGATCAACATTGGGTAAAAAATAAAGAAAAAATTTTACAAGCCATTGAGTTGACAGCTTCTCTCAATATTAAATTTTTGACATTCCATTTTGGCTTTATCGAAAATTCTGATGATGAATTACGGGAAAAGGTTCGTTTTTTGGCCGATGTCGCAGAGCAAAATAATATAATGATTTTGATGGAAAGCGGACAAGAAAGTGCAGAAAGTTTAAAAGATTTTTTAGTAAAACTTTCTCATCCGGCGTTGGGTGTAAATTTTGATCCGGCAAACATGATTTTGTACGATAAAGGCGATCCGGTTTCAGCTTTGGAAACGTTGACTCCGTGGGTCAAACACATTCATATCAAAGATGCTCGGCGGAGTGCTGTTGCCGGACAATGGGGTGAGGAAGTACCGTGGGGGGATGGTGATTGTGATAACTATGAATTCTTGAAAACCTTAAACCGCATCGGCTACCAGGGTGCCCTGGCCATTGAACGCGAAGCCGGTTCAAAGCGTCTGGAAGACATTCAACACGCCGCCCTTAGCTTGAGTCAGTTTTCTTTTTGAGAAAATACAATGATTTCGATAGGAATTGATGGAGGCGGTTCCACCTTGCGGGTTGGGATTTTTACTGAAAATATGGAATGTCTCCATCTTCACGAATTAGCTGAAACCGCCAACCCCAGTGTTCTCGGATTTTCGCAAGCAGAAGAACTGCTGCGCTCTTCATTGACACAAACGATTTCTGACGCAGGGATTACCTCTTCTACAGTGCAGTACGTAGGCGCAGGAATGGCAGGTGCAGCTCAAAATCCGGACTGGCTGAGAAATGTTCTTACTTCCGTTCTTTCCCACGCGCAAATCACAGTAGCTCCGGATTATGAAATTGCGTTGATTGGAGCACATGGAAAACGCTACGGTATGCTGGTGCTTTCCGGAACAGGAAGTGTGGCCTTTGGAATTGATGCATCCGGAGAATCGGCACATTCAGGAGGTTGGGGCTATCTTTTGGATGACGGTGGCAGCGGCTACTGGCTTGGTTTGGAAACGCTTAAATCGGCAACCCGGATTGCGGATGGCCGTGAAGAGAAAACTGGGCTTTATGAACAAACCTTCGCTCATTTAAAAATATCTGCTCCGGATGAATTGATAAGCTGGATCTATGCACCAGAACGAAACACTAAGGAAATCTCGCAAATGGCGACTCTTGTTTTAAAAGCAGCCTCAACTGGTGATTCAGCTGCAGTACGAATTATCGAAGCTGGAGCAGAACATCTACACCAACTTTATTTAAGTGTAGTTAAACGGCTTGATTTTACCGAGCCTCCGGTGATGTTTGCAGGGGGTTTATTGAGCTCCGACACACTCCTGCGCCGTCTGTTGATGCAGAAAATCGGTCTTAATAATGCTCCTTCCCCAAAATATTCTCCCGTTGCCGGCGCTGCTTTAATGGCCTACTTATCAAATTCATAAAAATAAAAAAATTGTCAAAATAGATCGAATACATAATTATTTTAAGAAATTTTAACTTTTTTTAATATTTTTAGTAGAAGATGTTGATCCAGACAAAATTTCATAATTCTCATTAACTTTAACAGAAAGACGAAAACATGACTCTGACTGCTCAGTTAATTGAACTGATTGAAAGCAAAGCAATTGGGAAAAAGGAGAGCGAGGTTGCATCTTGGTTTGTATTGGACGCAATAGCTAATTTTGTTGCAGGCCGCAATTCTGAACAGGGAAGAATACTTGAAGGCTGGTATCTGGACGAACCCGCGGGAACTTCACGCACGGTTTTCTGGATGGGCGCATCAATGCATATCCAGGAAGTTGATGATCTGCACCGACAATCAGTGGTTCATCCGGGATGTGTGGTCATTCCGACGGTACTTGCACTTGGAATGCGTGAAGACATCAGCGGACTGCAGATGCTGGAAGCAGTAGTCAAAGGATTTGAAGCCTGCACGAGGATCGGTAATTCAGTGGGTCCGGCGCATTACAAGATTTGGCATAACACCGCAACTTGCGGTCCTTTCGGTGCGGCTTATGCGGCGGGAACACTCTTTGGACTTGAGAAAGAACAATTCCGGGATGCTCTTGGAAATGCCGGAACACAGTCCTCCGGGCTCTGGGAATTTTCAGAAAATGGTGCGATGAGTAAGCACCTTCATGCGGGTCGTGCGGGACAATCCGGATTACTTTCCGCAGAACTGGCCAAACTTGGTTTCAGCGGTTCACCCACCATTTTGGAAGGCAAACGCGGTTTTTATGCGGCTTGCTGTCCCGACGCAAATCCGGATGCTCTGCTTGTTGATCCGGAAGGTTCCTGGCAAATTCATAAAACTTCAATTAAACCCTGGCCCTGTTGTCGGCACACACATCCGGCTATTGATGCGGCTTTGGAAATTTCAAGTAAGTTGGATGGCGGAAATATTGAATCCATCGAACTTGGAGTCACACAGGCTACCCTCGATGTCTGTGATAAACCAACTCCGGAAACGCTTTACGATGCCAAGTTTTCCTTGCAGCATTGTGTCTCTGTCGCCATACTTGATGGTCAAGTCGGTTTCGATGCTTTTGAATCCGATGCTCGCCAACGGGTTGCCAAAATGGCGATGAAAATCAGTCTGGAACGCAACGAAGAAATTGAAAAGGCCTACCCGAATGCCTGGGGTGCAGAGGTTAAAGTTAAATTAACGAATGGAAAAGAATTTAGCGTCCGTCGGAAACACGCCAAAGGTGATCCGGATGCCCCGCTTTCACCGACTGAATTTAAGGAAAAAGCAACCATGCTTTTCCGTTTCGGAGGAGTTTCCGAACCTGAGGCATGGGTGGAACGCATTCTTGAACTCGATAGTGTGTCATCGTTTCGTGATAGTGACTTAATTGACTTGCTGGATGTTTCCGCAAACGGAAGCATGGGCAAATCTTTTGAGATATAATATAAACTAACAAACTCAAACCAAGAAATAAATATGGATAAAGAACGTTTTGAACGCGGACTTGCCGCAAGAAAATCTGTGCTCGGAGAAGAATATGTGGAAAAGGCGCTGGCGAATGCCGACGATTTTAACCGTGAATTTCAGGAACAACTCACCGAGTTCTGTTGGGGTTCTTGCTGGGGAAACGAGACTCTAGACCGACGCCAGCGTAGTTTACTCAATCTCGGAATGATTGCGGCACTCAACCGCATGGTCGAGTGGGAAATTCACTTCAGGGGTGCCATCAAGAACGGTATCACACGCGAAGAACTGAAGGCCATCCTGCTCCAAATTTCCGTGTACTGTGGAGTTCCAACCGGTGTAGAGTGCTTCCGAATTGCCAAAAAAGTGTTTGCTGAACTTGAGGCAGATGAGTAAAAACATATTTTTATTGCAAAAATGAATTAAAAACTTTTGATTAAAAGGATAAAAATGAATTATGAAGTAATTGTTTCATGCGCGGTCACAGGGGCCGGCGACACCGTCGGGAAGAGTCCCCTCATTCCGGTAACACCAGAAGAAGTTGCGAATGCCGCTATTGAAGCCGCCAAAGCAGGTGCGGCGATCACGCACATACATGTCCGTGATCCTGAAACCGGAAAAGGTTCACGCGATCCGGAATTGTTTAAGGAAGCGGTAGACCGCATTCGTTCCAGTGACACCGATGTTGTTATTAATTTGACTTCCGGAATGGGAGGTGATTGGACTCCGAGCGACGACGATCCGGCGATGCCCGGTCCCGGAACAGATATGATTGGACCGCTTGAGAGACTTGCCCATGTGAAGGAATTGCTTCCGGAAATATGCAGTCTTGATTGCGGAACTTTGAATTTTGGTGACGGAAATGATATTTACATCGCAACACCACCTTATCTCAGAAAAATGGCTACATTGACAAAAGAGTGGGGTGTCAAACCGGAACTCGAAGTCTTTGAACTCGGGCATCTCCGATTCGCCAAACAAATGATTGCCGAAGGTCTGATTGCCGAACCGCCGATGTTTCAAATTTGCCTCGGAATTCCGTGGGGTGCCGATCATAGTGTTGACATGCTGAAGGTTATGAAGGACGAACTGCCCGACGGTGCGGAATGGGGTGGATTCGGGATCTCACGTATGCAGATGCCAATTGCGGCCGCGACTGTTGCCATGGGCGGAAATGTGCGGGTCGGACTTGAGGACAACATCTATCTTGAGCGAGGTGTCCCGGCAACCAATGCGCAACTTGTTGAAAAAGTTATAGGAATTATTGAACGGATGGGAGCGAGGGCGGTCACGCCTGAGGAAGCCCGTAAAAAACTTGGATTGAGGTCAGCTTGACACGTTAAATGTTTTTCACAATCATTACGAAAAAAGTGGACAACAGCAAATTTGACTTTTTCCGAAAAACATAAACTGAAAAAACTATGGACATTGAACTTAGTCACGAACAAAGGATGTTGCTGGAGACAGTACAAGGATTTCTGGAAAAGGAGGTTTACCCCCACGAAGAGGAGGTGGATCGTCTTGGCCGAGTTCCGTTGGAACTTGGTCGGCAGATTGAGAAACGCGCGATCGATATCGGATTATTTGCCGCAAATCTGCCGGAATCTGTTGGCGGCGGCGGGCTTGAATATCAGAGTTTGGTCCTGATTGAACGGGAATTCGGAAAAACCAGTCATGCACTTCATTCCTGGATTGCGCGTCCTGCAGAAATACTAATGGCTTGTGAAGGTGATCAGGTTGAAAAATATTTAAAACCTTGTGTAAAGGCAGAAAAGCGTGAACTTTTTGCTCTCACAGAACCGGATGCAGGCTCCGATATCATGTCCATGAAAAGCAATGCCCGTCGAGACGGAGAGGACTGGATTCTTAACGGTTCAAAGCACTTCATCTCCGGACCAGTTATGCCCGACTTCGCAATCGTCTTCGCAGTTACCGGAATGGATGAAACAGAACGAGGTCCCCGCAAACGGATTACAGCCTTCCTTGTCGATGTCGGTATTGAGGGCTTCGATATTTCTGAAGGAACCCGATGCGTGAGCTATCGTGGATATCTGACTTTCCAACTGAGTTTTTCGGATGTCCGTTTAGGTCCGGATCAGATTCTAGGCGAAGAAGGACACGGACTGGTACTATCCGGAAAATGGTTGTCTATGGGAAGAGTCTGGGTTGGTGCGAGTTGTTGCGGCAAAGCTGAGAGGCTTTTAAATTTAGCCGCAGAATGGGCTGCGACACGAAAGCAGTTCGGTCAACCAATCGGTAAATTTCAGGCAACGGGCTTTAAACTTGCTGACATGGCAGTTGAACTGAAGGCTGCGGATCTCCTTGTTATGGATGCAGTTGCGAAGGGAGATCAAGGCAAGATGACAGATTCCGATGCGGCGATGGTGAAACTCTTCTGTTCGGAAATGTTGAACCGCGCAGCAGACCATACGGTGCAAATATATGGCGGCATGGGCCTGATGGAAGAAATGCCGATCCAGCGACTTTGGCGAGATTCCCGACTCGAACGAATCTGGGATGGAACTTCCGAAATTCAGCGTCATATTATTTCACGTGCGATCCTCAGACCGCTTGGAGCATGAATCAGAAGCAACGGCAAAATCTGGAACGGCTCCTTAATCCGCGTCATCTGGCGATCATCGGCGGCCGTGATGCTGAAGCTGCTGCCAGAGAATGTGCAAGAATCGGTTATGCCGGTAAGATTTGGCCGGTGAATCCGAAAAGAGAAAAGATTGGTGGAATAAAATGTTTCGCCAATGTTGAGGATTTGCCGGAAGCGCCGGATGCCGTTTATCTTGCGATTCCCCGCGAAGCTGCAATTTCCACTGTTGAACGTCTTGCTAAGATGGGCGCTGGCGGTGTCGTCTGCTATACAGCGGGTTTCAGTGAAATCGGTGCAGAAGGTGCGGAGTTGGAGGAAGCACTTGTTACCGCTACCGGAGACCTTGCTCTAGTTGGTCCGAACTGCTACGGAGTTATCAATTATATTGACAAAGTCGCACTGTGGCCGTTTCCACACGGAGGTGCCAGTCCGGGTTACGGTGTGGCAATCATAACTCAGAGCGGGATGCTTTCTTCGGACCTGTCAATGAGCCAGCGTTCATTGCCGTTTGCCTATATGATTTCTGTAGGAAATCAGACCTTTTTGAGGTTGGAGGATTTCATTGATGTTCTTTGCACTCGTCCGGAAGTCAAAGCCATTGGCCTGCACATTGAAGGATTAAAGGATATTTCTCGTTTCAGTGAAGTTGCTCTCAAGGCTCTGGACGCAGGTGTTCCAATCGTTGCATTGAAAACAGGTTCGTCGAAAATCGGTTCGGAATTGACAGTCAGCCATACTGCATCTTTATCCGGAAGCGACGACCTTTTTCAGGCACTCTTTGACCGCTTGGGGATCATCCGCGTTTCAGATCCGTCACAGTTGCTCGAAACTTTAAAATTTATCTGCGTCGCAGGTATTCCAAAGGGGAAACGGTTGGTGGGACTGACTTGTTCCGGCGGAGGTGCAACAATGCTTGCAGACCATGCGGAAACAATCGGACTGGAATTTCCACGACCCTCAGAAAAAACCATAGAACGGTTAACTAGCTTGCTTTACTACACGGCTACCGTATCAAACCCGCTTGATTACACAACACCGATTTGGGGTATTCCGGAACGCGTAAGTCCAGTTTTCGAGGCATTGTTAACTGACCCTTACGACTCAGCGATTTTCGTCCAGGATTATCCGCCTCCGGAGCTTGATGAAAGCAAACCATATTATTTGAGCGACGCGAAATCTTTTATTGAAGCAAGCTCGAAAGTCCGGATACCTTCTGCAATTTGCAGTACACTTCCGGAAAACATGGATCAATCGACGCGGGAAATGTTAGTCGAAAACGGCGTTGCTCCAATGCAGGGAATCCATGAAGCACTGAATGCCATTTCTGCCGCAGCTTGGTATTTTGGTCGCCGTGAAACAATCCTGAAGAACGGCATTGAAAAAATTAGTATTAAACCTTTATCCGGAATTCCGGGTGCGGGAAATGTTTCCACTTTGGTTGATGAATGGGAGGGAAAACAACTCTTGCAAAAAATCGGTTTGAATGTGCCGGAAGGCCGCATTGCAGAATCTGCAGAAGTTCCGGAAATTGCGGAGAAGTTAGGTTTTCCGGTAGTCATCAAAATGGTTGGCAAAAATCTGGAGCATAAGACCGATGCCGGTGCAGTGGCTTTGAATCTGTCAAGTTGCGAAGAAGTGAAAACCGCTGTTGACCGCATAAAAAAGGATGTCGAACATTTTAATCCGGATGCTTTATCAGAGCAATTTCTTGTCGAAAAAATGCTGGAGCAGCCCATTGCAGAATTGTTGGTTAATGTTAGAACAGACTCACAGTTCGGAATGGCCATGACCCTGGCCGCCGGCGGAATTCTGACAGAACTGCTTGCCGACGCAGTTACTATTCTTCTACCGACGAGCCGCAACGACTTGGAAAATGCTCTAAAGAGTTTGAAAATATCGAAACTATTTTGCGGCTTCCGTGGCGGTGAGATGATTGAAACAGAACAACTCGTTTCGGTGCTGTTCGACCTTGTTGAAGGTGTCCGGAACGAAACAATTGGAATCAAAGAAATTGAAATCAATCCGCTGTTTGTTTATAAACATAAAGTCTGTGCGGTCGATGTCTTGATGCGTGTTGCAAAATGAAAGTAAGGTACGGGTGTCCCCGTGAATCTAATGGCCGAAAAATCTCTGATATGAATCTTGATAGAGACAAAGGCCTTGTCGCTATCCGCAATGCCCTGAAAGCCGCCGGTTCGGAAGTTGATTCCTGACTTGTTTCCGGAATGGAATAAATTATTGAAGCTCGAATCTTGAAATATTGATGTTTTCAAATTCTCACTATATATAAAAATAAAAGTTAATT
>LSNO01000077.1 GCA_002082305.1 SAR324 cluster bacterium SAR324-CTD7B | reverse complement strand
ATCATAAATTCAATAGAACAATGGGTTAGTAACGATCCATTGTTCTTTTTAAGTAGGAATTATTTTGGACTCAAGGAAAGGCATTAAATTTTTCTGTGACAATGGACTCCGGAAACACTAAGTGCAGCTGAGATGGATTCATTTGTATCTTCAATCGTCTGTCCACTGTTACCAAAAAATAGATATGGCTGAAGCCCTTCCTCAGCACTGACTGTTTCGGCAACAAATAATGCTAAAGAAAGAAATAATATTTTATTCATAATTTCTCTTTCTGTAACTGGTTATAAAAGGCAACCGCTTGAGTGCGGTTGTCCACCTGAATCTTTTCAAAAATATTTTTCAGATGGAATTTTACAGTATTGTCTGAAATCTCTAATTTGCCGGCAATTTTCCTATTGGAATATCCCTGCGACAATATTTCAAGAATCTCCAGTTCCCTTGAAGTCAAACTTGAAAGACGAAGGTCAGTTTTAGCTTCATGCTTTTCATATGGGAAAATACTATTTCCCTGACCCACCTGGCAGACTAAATCAATTAACCCTTCCGGCGGTTTTGCTTTTGAATAAAAGCCTGCTCCACCCAAAACACGAACCTGCCTGGATACATCTGCACCACTGTAAACAACAACTCGAATAGAACTTCCACGTTCACGGAGATTCGTCAAAACCTGGTGTCCATCAGAATAAGGCATTTTCCAGCCTATAATGCCTACATCAAAACTAATTCGCTCAACCAACTTCAAAAACAATTCACCATCAGTTGCTGTAGCTCGGACATCAAAACGATCATCTTGCTTAAACATTTCTGCCAGACCTTTGACCAGCAGAGAGTTCTTGTCGGCAATAACAATGTTAAGGCAGGTCTTAGTTGACATGGGAAATCAAAGGAAGAACAACTGCAAAGAAGATTAGTAGAAAACATTCTATCTCAGCTGCCCACTATCCTTTAATTTACTGAAAGGTTCCAGCTTTTTAAAAGCTGGATAAAAAGGAAACCTTGAACATTCAGGCAGAATCTATTTTTTCTCGAAGAAGACGTACATTTTCTGCTACACTCTGTTTGTCGTTAAAAACGGCGGAGCCGGCAACAAAGGCATTGGCTCCAGCGCCAATAACTTCACAAACTGTGTCAACATTAACGCCGCCATCCACCTCTAAATCTGCAGACGACCCACATGAGTCAAGCATCTCGCGTAACTTTTTTATTTTGCCTGTACAGGAAGAAATGTAGGACTGTCCGCCAAATCCGGGATTGACTGACATCACAAGTACCAGGTCTACTTCTGCGATAATTTCATCCAATGTACTCGCAGGGGTGGAGGGATTGAGACTGACACCGGCACGGATTCCTAAATCATGAATTTGCTGAATGTTACGATGCAGGTGTGGACATGTCTCCTGATGCACGGTAATTATATCAGCTCCGGCTTTGGCAAAATCCTCAATATAACATTCCGGATTTTCAATCATCAAGTGTACATCCAGCGGCAGTTTGGTAACGGGACGCAAGGCTTTCACTATCAAAGGGCCAATTGTGATGTTTGGAACAAAATGTCCATCCATTACATCTACATGGATATAATCTACCCCTGCATCTTCAGCTTCATGGACTTGTTCACCCAGACGAGAAAAATCTGCGGATAGAATGGAAGGGGAAATTTTTATGGTTTTCATGAGAGGTGCTCTTTGTAATGAAACTCTAACAGATTTAAAGAAGCAAATGCCGTGTAACTTCTGAGTAGCAGAGAGTACAGAGAACTGTTTTTATTTTTTCCTTCTGTAACATCTATGATTTTGTTTTTAAATAAATTTTACGATTCTGTACTTTTTATGCAATCATCATGTTTTGTTGTTTTACTATTCAGACACCCAGTTTTTCCCTCCAACCAGGGTAAATCAGCGAAGTGCTACCACCTTAATTCTCAAAAGTCATTGAATTTTTTGTTCCAATTCACCTGAGTTATAACGCCCCGCCATTGCTGTCAACGGAAGTGGTTTTAACTTCGTTGCATTGCCTGCCGTCCCGAAGGCTTCGTAGCGAGATTCACAAACCACCTGCATGGCGTCAGTCGCCGGCTTTGTGAATTTGCGTGGATCAAACTCCGTTTTCTTTTCCTGCAATATTTTCCTGACTTGACCAGAAATTGCAATGCGACAATCAGTATCGATATTAACTTTCCGGACACCATGTTTGATGCCCTCAACAATTTCGTTCACAGGCGTGCCCCAGGTCTGAGGCATTTCCCCGCCATTTGCATTGATAATGTCCTGTAGTTCTTGCGGGACCGAACTTGAGCCGTGCATGACCATGTGTAGGCCGGGTAATCTTTTGTTGATGGCTTTGACCACATTCAGCGCTAGTATATCTCCATCAGGTTTCCTGCTGAATTTGTATGCACCGTGAGAAGTACCTATCGCTACAGCCAGTGCGTCAACCTGTGTTTTCTTTACAAAATCAGTAGCTTGATCAGGATCAGTCAGTAGTTGATCCTGCGATAATTTACCTTCAAAACCATGTCCGTCTTCTTTTTCGCCTTCACCGGTTTCCAATGAACCCAGACAGCCAAGTTCACCTTCTACCGACACACCAATTTTATGCGCCACCTCAGTGACTTTTGAACTGATGCCAACATTGTATTCATAAGAAGCCGGTGTTTTAGCATCCTCTTCCAGGGAACCGTCCATCATTACACTGGTGAAATTATTGGCCATTGCAGAGAGACAAGTTTCGAAGTTATTTCCGTGATCCTGGTGTATGCAAATCGGAATGTCCGGATACATTTCAACTGCTGCATCAAACAAATGCCTCAGAAAAATATCACCTGCATAGGAACGTGCTCCCCTGCTGGCCTGCAAAATTACAGGCGAATCCGTAGCTTTCGCCGCCTGCATAATCGACTGAATTTACTCCATGTTGTTAACATTGAACGCCGGAACGCCGTAGCTGTTTTCTGCCGCATGATCAAGTAATTGTCTTAAAGATATTAAAGCCATAATTTATTCTCAGATTTAGAATTAAGGATTAAGGAAAAGCTGCCAAGTTCGCTGATAAACGTAAAGGGATTTCTTAGTATTTTCAATTTTCATGGCGGTTATTTTTTCGTAATTCTTTTTGCTGCCTCCACTACATTTTTCGTAGTGATACCAAAATGTTCAAAAAGGTCGTTTGCCGGTGCGGATGCCCCAAAACTTTTCATGCCTACAAATTCTCCGTCTTCCCCAAGATAACGCCCCCAACTTTGCTCAACGCCTGCTTCCACAACAACTACCGGAATTCCGGAAGGAATTACCTCATTCCGGTAATCTTTGTCCTGAGATTCAAACAAATCCAAACAAGGCATGGAGACTACTGCAGCTGAAACGCCTTCAGCTTTCAATTGATCACGTGCTTCCATGGCAATGGAAACTTCCGATCCAGAAGCGATCAATGTCACATCCCGTTTACCTTCAGCTCCGGCCAGGACGTATCCCCCTTTTGTACTTAAATTTTCGTCAGTGTGTTCGGTTCGCAGGCATGGCAGACCCTGGCGGGAGAGAGAAAGCACAGAAGGTGTGGAGGATGTTGTCAGTGCTTCAGCCCAACATTCAGCAGTTTCTACGATATCACATGGTCGGTACACATTCAAATTCGGAATCGCACGTAAGCTGGAAAGGTGTTCCACCGGTTGGTGGGTTGGTCCGTCTTCACCCAAACCAATGGAATCATGTGTCATCACGTAAATCACACGCTGTTTCATCAAGGCAGACAAACGTATTGATGGTCGACAATAATCAGTAAAAATCAGAAATGTTCCGCCATACGGAATGAATCCACCATGCAGAACGATGCCGTTCATGGCAGCAGCCATTCCGTGCTCCCGAACTCCATAGTGAATATAACTTCCCGAAAAGTCACCTGGTGTAATTGGTTTTTGTGATTTAGCCTTTGTCAAATTTGATCCGGTCAAATCAGCAGAACCACCAGCCAATTCCGGAATTACTTCTGCTAACACATCCAGTGTTTCCTGACTTGCTTTACGGGTGGCTACTTTTGTTTTTTCTGTGGAATGCTTCAGCTTGAAATCCCGTAAAGGAGCTTCCCAGTTTTCCGGAAGTGTTCCGGAAATTACGCGTTCAAATTCTTCCTTTCGTCCGGACTCAGCTAAACGTTTACGCCAGGCTTCTATTTTAGCACTTTTCATTGACCCGATCCTGCGCCACGCACTTCCGATTGCTTCAGGAATCTCAAAAACGGGATGTGGCCAGTTAAGCGCTTCTCGTGTAGCCGTAATTTCATCACCACCAAGTGGTGCTCCGTGTGTAGCGGCAGTTCCGGCTTTGTTTGGTGATCCAAAACCAATCATCGTTTTGCAGGCAATCAGTGACGGCTTGTCTTGATTTTCTATTGCATCGTTGATGGTCGCAGAAATTGCATCCGGATCATGTCCGTCGCAGAATGAGACGTCCCATCCGCAAGCTCCAAAACGCATCAGTTGATCATCGTTGACAGCAAGATCGGTGGATCCGTCAATGGAAATTCCATTGTCATCAAATAGCACTATCAATTTTCCCAGACCCAAATGTCCTGCGAATGAGGCTGCTTCGTGACTTATTCCTTCCATCAAACATCCGTCTCCGGCAATGACATAGGTGTAATGATCTACTATGTCGCTTCCAAATCTTTCAGCGAGCATTCGTTCAGCAAGCGCCATTCCAACAGCATTCGCAATCCCTTGTCCAAGCGGTCCAGTCGTGGTTTCAATTCCTGCACCGTGTCCATATTCCGGATGTCCGGCTGTTCTTGAACCAAGTTGTCGAAAATTTTTCAGTTCGTCCAGCGTAAAATCCTCGTAACCTGTCAAATGAAGCAGTGAATAAAGCAGCATTGAACCATGCCCTGCAGACAAGACAAAGCGGTCCCGGTCAGGCCAATCCGGATCACTTGCTTTAAAATTTAAGAATCGGGCGAACAATACCGTTGCTACATCCGCCATGCCCATCGGCATTCCTGGGTGACCTGAGTTTGCTTTTTGTACAGCATCCGCTGCTAAAAAGCGGAGTGCGTTTGCCATGTCTTGATGGCGAAGAGAAACAGTCATAGTGAAATCAATTAGCTATAAATAATTATTTTATGTGAAAAATTTTATAAACCATAGTGTTCTGCTAAACGCACAAATCCCGGACGAGAATTTTCGATTGTTTCCTGAGTACAACAAAGCGAAATTCGAAAATGTCCCGGCCCCCCAAAACCGGTTCCAGGTACAAGTAAAATGTTTTCCTGTTGTGCCCGTTTCACGAATGCAACATCATCAGAATCAGGTGATTTAGGAAAAATGTAAAATGCACCCTGAGGTTTGAC
>LSNO01000008.1 GCA_002082305.1 SAR324 cluster bacterium SAR324-CTD7B | reverse complement strand
CGGGCAGGCAAGATCCCAGGGATATTTTTGAAAATGGAACCAGATTTTACTTCCAGACTGAACCAGGCCGTCGGCTGCAGAAAGTAAAGCATCTTCAAGAATCAATGGCATGATTTGGACAGAATTATGCTTTGACATAACAAAAACAACTAATACTATGAAATAACAGGATATATTTAGTTTAACTTGCTCTTGTTTTTTGTTACTATACCGTTATTTGTTACTATTTTGTTACTATTTTGTTACTCATTATGCTACTATGATAAGCAAGATCAGAATAAACGTAAACAAGAGAAATCACAAGGGGCGGAATGAGTGTAAAACTGAGGAAAAAAAATCTAGCAGGTGGAAAGAAAGGTTTGTATTTGGACATCTACCACAACGGTCAAAGGCACTATGATTTTTTGAAACTGTATCTTGAGAAAGGAACTTCCAGCAGGATTGTAGCTGCCAACCGTGAAACGTTGGAACTTGCCGAAACAATCAAAACTCAAAAGCAAAATGAAATTAACCATGCTGAATATCGTTTGATACCGAAATTCAAAAGGAATGCTGATTTTGTAGAATACTTCAAAAAAATAGGTGAAAGTAAAGGCCGATCTTCAAAAGTTTGGCGAAACGTTTTGAACTACCTTGAAGTGTTCACAGGTGGAAGGGTGGTATTCAAAAACATTGATGAACTTTGGCTTGAGAAGTGGCAAAGATTTTTACTTGAGAAAGTTTCACGGAACACAGCCGTCGGCTATTATGCGCTAACAAAGGCGGCACTCAATCAAGCAGTAAGGGACCGTATTATTCAGGACAATCCTTGCAAGCGTGTTCAGAACATCAAAAGACAAGATACTGAAAGGAATTTTCTCACCTTTGCCGAAATAAAACAGCTTTCCGAAACGTTGCCTAAAGCCGAAAATTCACAAGAAGTGGCTAGAATGTTTTTGTTTGGTTGTTTTACAGGACTGAGTCTTGGAAATTTAGAAACGCTCACCTACAAACAAATTGAAGGCGATACCGTCAAATTTTTTAGAACCAAAACCAAAACTTGGCATCACGTCCCCTTGAACGAAACTGCACTCAGCTTGATAGGTGATACCTTCGACTGTGATCCCAACGGAAGGATATTCAACACACCTTCAAGGCGCTACTCACAAACACTTGTTGGAAAGTGGGGCAAACAGGCAGGAATCAAGAAACATGTGCACATGCACCTGTCCAGACACACTTTTGCAACCTTGAATCTTTCTAGTGGAGCAGATATATACACAGTCAGCAAATTGATAGGACATAAGAAACTTGATACAACTCAAATTTACGCAAAAGTTATTGATGAAAAGAAGCGTCAAGCAGTTGACGCACTTCCACAACTTTAAGTTTAAAAGGCTACTATGGATTTTGGATTATTTGAGAAGCATGAGACCTTCATAAAAGAGCGTTGGCTACCAATCTCAGTTGATTTAATGTTACAGGAAGGCCCAGAAAAGAAAATCAGTTTTCTCAAGGAAGCACAACGGCAGGCCTCAAAGGAAATTCAGAACATAGAAGAAAAAAGTGTCTTCATTGGATTTCTGGAAATCGAAATCCTTAATATACAAAACAAACTAAGTAAAAACGGCTCTACTAAAGCTCAGATGCCTGCTCAGAGCAATGAAACGTTAAACACTGGAGAAAGCCACTCTACAGGAGAGCCGGTTGAAAAAATTGACTGGGAAGCAGGATTAGCGGAACTGACATTCATGTTCGAAATACTATTCAAAAATAAAGAGATCGGTTGTTCAATGAAACAGTACAAAAATCGTTGGGCCTTGATTGCAAAACACTTCACTGTCAAAGGAGAAGAAATTACAAGCAAAGGTTTGCGCCAAGCGTTCAATCAACTCAAGATAAACAAAGATGAAGGCATGCCAGCAAACCATGAAACATATAAAACACTACTTACCATGGTCCAAGAAATAGAAGATTAAGAACCTCTCACATCATAGCGACACTAGCGACAGTCCTTAGTGTCGCTTCACAAGTTTCCTCTTCCTTACTATCCTTGTTACAGGTTGCCAATAACGGCATTTTTTCAAACCTTTTCAAGGAT
>LSNO01000076.1 GCA_002082305.1 SAR324 cluster bacterium SAR324-CTD7B | reverse complement strand
GCTCCCGACACCTCCTGTTGAACCGGTCACTACGATTTCACCCTGCTCCGGAGACACTCCGTGTTTTTGCAGTGCATTAACCGAAAGAGCGGCCGTGAAACCTGCTGTACCATAAACCATTGCATCTTTGAAAGAAAGACCTTCCGGAAGTGGAACCACCCAATCAGCAGGAACGCGTATGTATTCTCCAAAACCTCCGGAGGTATTCATACCTAAATCATAACTGGTGACAATCACAGAATCACCGGTCTTGAACTGCGAATCTGAACTTTCTGTAACCTTTCCGGATGCGTCTATTCCAGGCGTGTGAGGATAATTGCGAGTTACACCTGGATTTCCAATGCATGAAAGCCCGTCTTTATAATTCAGTGAAGAAAAATGTACCCGGATGAGCACCTCACCTTCCGGAAGATCGCTGATTGAGCGCTCGGTGATTTCACGGGTAAAAGTTTTTTCGTCAGTTTTACTGACCACCAATGCGCGAAAAGTTGAAACATTCATATCTAATTATTCCTTTTTTTGTCAGTCTAAAAATTTTACCAGTGGCACTATTACTGCCAGATCATCCTCATCACAGGTTTCAAGCCTGGAATCTTCTTTTCCGATTTTGACAATCAGTATTGGACCCCAACATGGATTTTCATTAAATTCCCATTCTGTCTGTCTTTCCTGCGATGCTCCTTCTCCATCAAAATAAGCCAGGAATGGTCCGCCCAACTCTTCCATATCAGTAGAGTCACAACGTAATAATTCACAAAGCATGTCTAAATTAAGAGTCTCTTCTAAAAGCTCTATACTCTGTTCATCCGGATCAACATAGATCCATGTTCCAAATTGTTTAAAATCAAGATTCATCTGCCCCACAAACTCAACAAGCAGAAATTACTAAAAAAATGCAGTTTGAAATCGCAGTCAGATGTTCTTTCTGTTATACTTTGATTCTTCAAAAGACAAATTCACAAAAAAATGCTAAAAACATCAGTTACAATTTACACCGATGGTGCCTGCTCGCCTAATCCGGGAATTGGAGGTTGGGGAGCAGTTTTGATTTCCAAAGAACACAATCTCCGCACCGAACTTTCCGGCTCTGAAGTTGACTCTACTAATAACCGTATGGAAATGACTGCTGCCATCAAAGCCCTGGAAGCCTTAAAAAAATCATGTGTTGTTAAACTCTACACAGATTCCAGTTATCTAAAAAATGCATTTGAGAAAAACTGGTTAAATAATTGGCAGAATAACGGCTGGAAAAGTAAAGCAAGAAAACCTGTTGCAAATAAAGACCTCTGGCTTCGTCTGCTCGAAGTCAGTAAGAAGCATGAAGTTTCATGGCATTGGGTCAAAGGTCATTCCGGGAATCCCGAAAATGACCGCTGCGACGAACTTGCTGTTCAGGCCCGAAAGAAATTTGCGAAGTCAAACTGATTAATAATCAACCGAATTTTGAGTCTTCCACTACTACAAATTATCCCAAACGGTTTTTACTATTTCCTTAACCTGCGTATCAGTGAATTTACCATCAACACTATAAAGTACTTTCCCATCTTTAGAGAAGAGCACTACGTTACTGTTATCATCACTTAACCCCCACTTTTGAACAAGAGTTTTTTCAAGGTCTTTTACATAGACTGTTGTTTTATATTCCTCTTGTTTGCTTTTCAGTTTGATGTTAATCGCAAAATTTGGAAGCCATGTTGCTGCCATGTTGATGACTGCAACAGAACCATAATTTTCTGGAGGGTATTTTTCTGCCTTGAGAGCTTCACTTACATGGTTGTTCAGATCAGATTCGTCCGGATCGACATAAAAAAGGACAAGGACTTTTCCGGAAACCAATTCCTCACTGCTCCACTGAGTACCATCAAGTCTTCCACCTAAATCATCTTTTAGAACAATTGTTGGTGGAATTTCCCCAATGGGCAATTCCCCAAAAACAAAAGTTGAAGAAATAATAAAAATTGTTAAAATTGCGAGTATTTTCATATTATTTTTTTGGGCAAAGGGTTATTAAGAATGCATACATTAAAACTAAAACAACTCAATTGAAAGACAAAAATACTATTATCCGGAAGCAGGTGCTGGAATATCCTTAATATTCAAACAACGCGGGAGTTTAATTGAACCGTCTTTTTGTTGACCATTCTCTATGAGGGCAATCAAAGTTCTGGAAACCGCAATTGCAGTTCCATTTAGCATATGGACAAATCTGTTTTTTCCTGTTTCCGGGTCTTTAAAGCGAATGTTCATGCGACGTGACTGATAATCTGTACAGTTTGAAGTGGATGTCACCTCGCCCCATTTGCCACGCCCCGGCATCCAGGCTTCCAAATCATATTTGCGATAAGCTGCTCCTCCAAGGTCACCTACGCAAATATTAACCAGCTGATATGGGATCTCCAAATCCTGGTAAATTTGTTCCTCAATTTCACGCATTTTTTCATGCATTTCTTCAGACTTATCTGGATGGGTAAAGGCAAACATTTCTATTTTAGAAAACTGATGTACCCTGTATAATCCTCGTGATTCACGTCCGGCCGCACCTGCTTCTGTGCGGTAACAATGAGAAAGCCCTGCATACAGAATCGGTAACTGTTCCGGTTGGAGTACCTGATCGATCAACAAACCGCCCAAAGTTATTTCTGCAGTCGCAATCAGACAGAGATCCGATTCTTCTACTGAATAAATCTGTGTTTCTGCACCACGTGGATTAAATCCAATACCGTCCAAAATCTGATGCCGAGCCAAGTCCGGTGTAATATGTACTGTAAATCCTTCTTTTTGCAGCAAACTCAGGGCATATTGGGCCAAAGCTAATTCCAAAAATACAGCCTGATTTTTGAGGTAGTAAAACTTTTGTCCAGAAACTTTTGCACCTCCGTCAAAGTCAATCAAATCAAGTGCTTCCATTAACTCAACATGGTCCTTAGGTTCAAAATCAAATTCGCGTTTTGTTCCAACTTCCCGAATTGGAACATTTTCTTCATCAGTAAAACCTTCCGGAGATTCTGGATGTGTCAAGTTTGGAACCTGCTTGTGCAAATCAAGCCGCTGCTCAAGCAGTTCTCGAAGTATTGAATCTTTTTCCGACTCTTCTTCACGCAAGTTTTTTGATTCTTCAATCAGAGGCTGACGTTCCTCAGGTGGAATTTTGCCTTTCATTTTATTACTGATGTCATTCCGTCGTTGTCTGACAGAATCAACTTCAGATGTAATCTGCCGTACTTGCTCATCAAATGCTAACAATTTTTCAATATCAACGTCAACGTTCCGTTTTCGGCAATTCTCTGCAATTACTTCAGGCTGGCTTCTGATTATTTTTAGATCAAGCATTCAGTCAGGTTTCAGGTTTGAGATTTAAGATTCTTTGATTGCAGATTTGCAATCCACTTTTCATGTTTTATGGTTTTGTTGCAAAAACTTTTTCTGGTCGCAGTTTATGAAATGCAGTCAGTTCTTGAATGGCAGATGCGGTTGCTAAAAGGTTATGATCTTCAAAACGCCGGCCCATTAATTGTAACCCAACTGGTAATCCGTCACTGGTTGGTCTTCCAGGAATTGAGATTGCAGGTGTTCGTGTCAGGTTTGCAAGTACACTGCAAATATCTGCCAAGTACATTGCCAGTGGATCTTCATTTTTTTCTCCTAACTTGAATGCAGGAAAAGGAGAAACTGGTCCCAGTATAAAATCAAATTCCTCAAACAGCAATGCCACTTGTTTTTCCATCCAAGCCCTCACCTGCACAGCTCGTCCATAATATTGATCATAATAACCTGAACTGAGTACAAATGTTCCAAGCATGATTCTGCGTTTTACTTCCACACCAAAACCCTTTTTCCTGGTAGATGTGTATAGTGATTTCAAGGATGGCTGATCCTGCTTCCTTATTCCGTAACGAATTCCGTCGAAACGTCCCAGGTTGGAACTGGCTTCTGCAAAAGCGAGGACGTAATAAGTTGGAATAACATATTTCAGAAAATCCAGTGAACGCCGTTCAACCGTTGCACCGTGTTTCTGCAACAGTGCCTCTAACTCATGAACGCTCCCTACAACATCCGGATCAAAAGATTCTGCAGCTACATATTCATCCGGAAGACAAACCCGCAAACCGGAGAGTTTTGCGACATCTGGAGCCGCTGATAATTCTATTTTTGCAGAAGTACTTTCGTGCGGATCGTGTCCGTGAATGATTGAAAAGGCATAACGGCAATCCGCAGCACTGGGTGCAAGGCAACCGATTTGATCTAGAGACGAACCAAAAGCCACCAGGCCGTAACGCGAAACAGTGCCGTAAGATGGCTTTAATCCGGAAACACCGCACATCGAAGCCGGTTGGCGCACCGAACCTCCGGTATCAGAACCGAGAGCCAACAAGGCCATTCCGGAAGCAACAGAAACCGCCGCACCGCCACTACTTCCACCCGGAACACGTTCCGTATCCCACGGATTACGGGTCGGACTGAAAAAAGAATTTTCTGTGGACGACCCCATTGCGAACTCGTCCATATTCGTAGTTCCAATAATAACTGCATCTTCCTGCAATAATTTCTCTACTACAGTTGCATTGTATGGAGAGTGATATTCACCCAGAATTTGTGAACCACATGCATTGCTCAACTCCGGATCTTTGATACAGATATTGTCTTTAATCGATACCGGAATACCTGCAAGTTTGCCAAGGGTCTTTCCGGAAGAAATTTCCTCGTCTATTATACGTGCACGAGAAATTGCAATTTCACGCGGCAAAAGACTACGGTAGACATTCAACGAAGAGTTGTACTGATTAATCCGGGAATAAACTGCCTCCATCACTGCCTCTGCACGGAGTTCTCCTGACTTGATGCGTTCAACTAGATCTATTAAGGAAAGATCGAATGGCATGAAGTTTTTATTCGGCAACTTCTTGTTCTAGTTTTTCGACAAGAGAAATATATTCCTGCTTCGCATCTTCGCCAGATTTCCCCTGGAGTTTATTCCAGCTATCAAACTTTGCCCGACCTTCAAAATCGGCAAAGCCTGGACGGTCGCCTGTTACATCGCCTTCGTTAGCTTGTTTATAAAGTGCATAAAGTTGGAGCATAATATCATTTGGTGGACGCTTTGGAAGCTGGGTCGCACGTTCAGCTGCAGAATTGAAATCTTCTTCAAGGCTCATTTTGTCTCCTTTTTATTTTATTAAAACGTAACATAAACACTAACAGAGTGCTTGGAATATTCAACTCAAAAACACTGTTTATACTATGTCATGACTAATAAGCGTGGATGTTGTTGAACAAGAAATTTAATTTTCAGATAGTGCAGTTTACATCTTTGAAACAAAAGACTATTTGACTTCGCATGAATCGTGCATTAACCAACCGGATATGTTATGATCATGCCAAAATGTCAGCTAAATCGACTACCCCAAACTAATATACTATCCTGTTTTGAAACTTTAACACTGAATGCATATAAGATGACCGCCTGATGGACATCAAATGAAAGGAATTTAATATGGTCAACCAACCGGTTTTGATTGTAGACGATGAAGTTGAAATGCGTATCGCCATGTCTGAAACACTGAAACACTGCGGCTACCCGGTAGAAATATCGCACAACGCAATTGATGCACTCAAAAAGTTCAAGCAAAACGAATATTCTCTGGTCATTACAGATATGACCATGCCAAAACGCAGTGGACTGGAATTACTTAAAGACATAAAAAGCATCTCACCTGCCAAGCCCGTGATTATGGCAACTGCTTACGGAACTGTAGAAACAGCAGTGGAAGCAATGAAGCACGGTGCTTTCGATTACATCCGCAAACCAATTAATTTTGATTCATTTCAGTTTATTGTCCAGCAAGCCTTGAATTACAAAGGCACTCCTGGAACTGCAGCTCCAGTAGCTGAAAGAGAGACTTCAAAGTCAAAACCAATAAATGTGACCAAAGAAATCATCACGCAGAACCAAACAATGTTGGATTTACTAAAAGTTGCCAAGAATGTAGCAAAAAGTAAATCAACAATGATGATTCAGAGTGAAAGCGGAACAGGTAAAGAACTGCTGGCATATTATATCCATGAAAATTCTGACCGTGCGAAGAGACCTTTTGTTGCAATAAACTGTGCAGCACTTCCGGAGACATTGCTGGAAAGTGAGCTCTTCGGACACGCAAAAGGTGCCTTTACTGGAGCTATTCAGGATTATCGCGGAAAATTTGAACAAGCCCACACAGGTACAATTCTTTTGGATGAGATCAGTGAAATGGCTTTGCCTCTGCAGGCAAAACTCTTACGTGTACTGCAGGAATATCAAATTGACAAAGTCGGCGGTAAAGAACCTATTCCGGTGGATGTCAGAGTGATTGCCACTACCAACCAGAATTTGCTGGAAATGATTGATTCTGGAAAATTCCGCGAGGACCTTTATTTTCGTTTAAACGTATTTCCTCTTGCGCTTCCTCCTCTGCGGGACAGGATGGACGATGTTCCGGTACTGGTAACATATTTTATCAAAAAGCACTCCCAGATAAACAAACGTAATTGTCCCGCAGTAAGTCGTGAAACCTTAAATATTCTCACAAATTACCATTGGCGTGGTAATGTTCGAGAATTAGAAAACGTCATGGAGCGTGCTTTGCTGCTCTGTAACGGTGAGGAAATCCAACCCAGTCATTTACTCATGTCTTCTCAACTTGGGGAGACTACCATAAATGAAGATTTGGCAGCAATAACGACAGACTATTCAAAAACTCCAGCATCATATTCCTCTCAGACATCGTTTACTTTTTCAGAACCACAAAACTCACCAGATAATGGTCTGGGAATAGAAGTGGGAATGTCAATGAAGGAAGCAGAAAAGCGTTTTATTTTCAAAACTCTCCATGAGACAAAAGGTAACCGTACTCATGCTGCAAAAACTTTAGGTATCAGTATTCGGACTCTGCGAAATAAGCTCAACGAATATCGAGCAGAAGGAATAGATTTCGAGCTCGAACCGGAAGAATGACCCACACGCTTGCCGGAGAAAGTTGACGCAAACAGGAACCATCGTCAGGCACACCAAAAGTTTTTACTATGTGGATGTTGGAGAAATAGAGCCCCGCCTATGTCGCATCCGTGGAAACTTGTTCAAAGAAAGCTCCTACATAAATAAAATTGCAGTTGGCGATGAGGTCGAAGTCGATCTGACAGCAGCGGAAGATGCGGGGTGGATCCTCCGGATGTTTCCCAGACGAACCAAACTTTCGCGTCGCCCGAGTGTCGGGTATCCGGAACAGGTTTTAGTCAGCAATGCAGATACACTTCTGATGGTTGCCTCGATGCGTACCCCACCGTTCCGAGGAGGATTGGTAGACCGCTTGTTAGTGGCTGCTTCATGTGGCGGACTCGAGCCTGTGCTCATCCTGAGCAAGGCTGATTTGGCAACTTCAGATGAAATATCTCCGATTGAAAACCTCTATTCTTCCCTCGGCTATACCATTTTAGTCACAAGTATTCCGGAATCCAGAGGTCTCGAGTCGCTGCGGGATTTACTGCAAAATCGCACAACCGTCCTTTCCGGACATTCTGGAGTAGGAAAATCATCGCTCATAAAGGCTCTTTTTCCTGACTGGGAAATCCGCATCGGTCGTATAAGCAACAAATCTGGTAAAGGCCGTCACACTACCAGAATGGCAGAAATGTTTCGAATTCCTATAGGAGGCTTCATCGTGGATACTCCCGGAATCCGTGAACTGGAACCACTGGTGACACCGAATGAGCTGGATTCTCATTATGTAGAATTTGTTCCATATTTGGGGCAGTGTAAATTCAAAGGCTGCACGCACATTCACGAGCCACAATGTTTAATTAAAGATGCAGTCGCCTCTAAAAAAATTACGGAGCAACGCTACAAAAGTTACTGTACGCTTTTTGAGTCTCTTTAAGCAGAATTAACTTCATCGCTGGTGCCTTCATTTAAATGCATTCTAATTTTAGCAAACTGTTCTTTTGCCGAAAGAGTCGTTTTTGAGGTACTGGCAGTCGACTTCCTGCTTGTTATTTCTGTAACAGAAGAAAGTTTTTCCGAATCAATTTCTCCCAGTACAACAGAACGCAAACGAATTTGCTCCAAATCCAGTTCAGGTTTTGGTACAAATGCGATTCTCTGCAAAACTTCCTGCAGCTCTGTCCGTTTTTTGTGTAAATGCTGGACCAGCCAATCAGATCCAGGAGTGCGTTTCAAATATTCCAAACCTTCCTCAGTTGAGACATAGAGCACCAACACTGCATGTCCCCGTGAAACACGATGTAGGAAAGCCGGCATACAGCGTTCATGCACCTCCGGTGGTGTGACTTGATTCCAGTCTTTTGCCAGCAACGCAACCTGACGCTGATCATATTGTGCCTGCCCCAAATCTCCAACATGGCAATTTATACTATCTAATTTTAATTCTGGCAACAATCGATGAAAGATGCGAAGATAAGCCTCAGTTTCAAATCGGAGAGCCTGAGCGATGCTTCCGTCATACACGGTTAAGTGCAAAATTGTTTGCAGATGTTTAAACCTGACTTTATGTTTCAACAATTCTGATTCTTCTGGAGACAACAAACGTTTCAGTCTTTTTTGCAACTGACCATTTAATTGTTCTGAACGTTTGAAGCTTTCTCCGTTTAACTTTTCTACTGCCTGCAAAAAATCAGGAGAAACACTTGCTTTGGCCAATTCTTGACAAAAATCATCATTGACTGTGAATTGGCGAAGTACAGAAATATTTCGTGGATAAGAGTTCCTGGCCATAAAACTGTCGATCTCAGCAAACCAGAGTTTGCGCAGTTTGACTAAATAAAGCAAATGCTGTTGACCCGATGCTTCAAAAATTGCGCGCAATATAGACAGAGCATTTCCGTATGGTTTTTGTCCGGATGAGCTTTTATAATGAATTGAGCGGAGAAATTGTGTTACCAAATTGTGATCTTTATTCTGTTGAGGTAAACTAGGCATAATCATTTAATTTTAAATCAAACAAAAAACTATATGCAGCTCAGTGAAGTCCCAGGCATCCTGGTTGCCATGCCGGCACTAAAAGATACATATTTTAACAAATCTGTTATTCTTTTGTGCAGATATGACGAAGAAGGTGCATTCGGACTCGTCATGAATCATCCAACAACAACTCTCGTTAAAGAGATTCTCTCAGACGAAATGAAGGAGAATGTTGCTGCCGATATTCCTTTGCTGCTCGGAGGTCCAGTTCAACCAGAATCTTTTTGGGCTGTTCACAGTTCCGATTTTTCAGTAGAAGAAACGACCATTCTTTCACCAAAAATCAACTTAAGTTCTGCACAAGATGTTCTGTATTCACTTGCTAATGGGCAAGATGTACGATCTTATCACTTTGGCAGCGGCTATGCCGGCTGGGGTGCAGGACAACTTGATCGGGAAATCCAGGAGGAATCCTGGTGGCTCGGCCCACTGGATGAACTTTTGCTGCTCGATCTGGATTACGAACTGAGGTGGGAAAGAACAATGGATAATCTTGGGTTTGACCCACTAACCACAACTTTTTCACAAACCGGTATGGTCTGAATATTATTCATCTCAATTCCACAAATTCTGGATGCAGTGCTGTGAATTTCTTGAACTCATCCCACAACTTTTCCACCGGCATTTCCTGCTGAATAAAACTTTCACCCAATTTTTTTAGCATAATAAAATTTACCGCCTGCTTTTGTGCTTTTTTATCATGCAAAATCAAATCACGAAAGACATCCTGATCCAGACTGTGGAGAACAACCGGAGCCAAAATTTTCCGCAAATAACTGCTGATGCGCTCCCAGTCTTTTTCAGGAAGCTCATTACAATGCCATGAAACAAATGCAGCAAAACACATACCTGCACCAACCGCTTCTCCATGCAGGTATGTACCATAACCAGCATGCGTTTCAATCAAATGTCCTAAAGTGTGTCCAAAATTGAGTATTGCACGCAACCCCGTTTCTGTTTCATCTTGTTCAACCACCCGGCCTTTAATTCCACATGACCTGAAAATTGCCTCCTCCAAAAATTCAAAGTCCAGCGGTTCCAGAGTCTGTCCCTGAATAAATTCAAACAAATTTACGTCATGAATTAATCCATGCTTGAGCAGTTCTATAAAACCTGCCTTCAATTCACGGGAGGGCAATGTTTTCAAAAAAGACAGTTCTATGCAAACGTACTCAGGTTGTTTAAATGATCCAATTGTGTTTTTAGCTGATGGATGATTAACAGCGGTTTTCCCGCCAACGCTGCTGTCCACGTCTGCCAGCAATGTTGTGGGAACTTGAATGAACGGAATGCCGCGCATAAAAGTTGCAGCAGCAAATCCAGCCATGTCACCAATTACTCCTCCCCCAAAAGCAACCAGTAAAGTTTTTCGATTTGCACTGAACTTCATTAAAAAATCAAAAATCAGTGACAGTGTTTCAAGATTTTTATACTCCTCACCATCTGCTAAAACACACGTACTGACTCGTACTCCGGAATTTTGTAAAACCTGAGAAATCCGATCCGGATACAAGTCATGCAGAGTTGTGTTCGTAACCACAACCACATGATCTGTTGAGTTACTCAACACTGCTTCCGGTAGTAACTGATCAAGAATATTTAGACCTATATCAATCTTGTATTCTCGTCCAGGCAAATTTACATGAAGAGTCTTCATTAAGTTTTCCTCATTTATTTTATCTTTAATAAGATTCCTGCTACACACAAGTTTACCTCATCGCAGGCCTCACCAAGCTGCTGTGCAATCCGTCCGGACAAATCTGCAAATTTCCTGGCTAATGAATTATCTGGAATAATCCCCATTCCAACTTCATTCAGCACAAATATTACATCACATTCGAGCAGCAGCAAGTTTTCAATTTCGGCAAAGATTTTTTTTTCTGAGAGTTGGTAATGCATGGCATTGTTGAGCCACATCGTCA
Source organism: SAR324 cluster bacterium SAR324-CTD7B (assembly GCA_002082305.1). Classification (GTDB taxonomy): domain Bacteria; phylum SAR324; class SAR324; order SAR324; family NAC60-12; genus Arctic96AD-7. The sequence goes on along the minus strand of LSNO01000076.1, from coordinate 55,225 downwards.
AACATTCAACAAGCACAGGAACTTCTGTACTTAGTAATGTATCTGCTAAATGCAGTGGCTCTTCAAGTGTGTGGAACTTTGCCCCCCGCCGGCGTCGATGCTCCGAAATACGTTCCTTCATTTCCGGATCAAGCAATTCTGTTGTTGCCAGATAAACTGGTTTTTTACCTCTGGACATTTCCAGAACACGTTTTTCTGCATGACGGGACTTTCCACTTTTTACGCCCCCTGTGAACAAGATTTTCATGGGCTGAAAAATGGTTTGAATTCGCTCAACCATAACAAATAGCCCAGGATTCCGGAAACAATTAAAGTGGTTGCCAAAGCCAGTCTACTAACAAGTTGTATGTCCCATGCAGTTGCGCCTTCTCTGTCTTTCTGGCTGCCAAGCCAATAATTGTGGGCCAATTTACCTTCACGCCAGATTGGACCGCAAAGTCTAATTTTCAAAGCTCCTGCTGCAGTGGCCTCACACCAGCCGGCATTAGAGCTGGGAAGTTTTGCATGATCCTTCCAACCAACTTTGAAAGCATTACTGCCGGAAAATTCCGGGAACAATGCTGCAGTTCCAGACAAGAAAAGCCAACTGATCCTTGCAGGAATCCAGCTCAACAGATCATCAAATTTTGCACTGCACCAGCCAAAATCCTGATAGCGCTTATTTTGATAACCAACCATTGAATCCAGTGTGCTGACAACTTTAAATAACAACATTCCCGGTATTCCAAAAAAACAAAAAAAGAGTAAAGGTGCCATCACACCGTCATTCAAATTCTCGCTGACACTTTCTACAGTGGCACGTCCGCAAGCCGGTAAATCCATCAGTTTGGTGTCCCGGCCAACGAGCATTCCAACTTGCCGTTTTGCTTCAGAAAGATTTTCTGTTTCCATGGCTTCAGCAACATGTTTTGCATGAACCAGCAAATCTCGCAAAGCCAGAAAACTCCACCCAAGATAAACGGACCAGAGCCAACTTAAGCTCCAGTGTATTCTTGTTAAAAAATGTGAAATGCCTGTGCAGACTACAAATGCACAAAACAGTAAAAGCAGCACCAAAATAATTCCGCCAAATTTTCCATCCAGGCCGATTGACCGAAGTTTGGTTTCAAACCATGATATCAAATTACCGATCAGGCGTACAGGATGCCAGCTATAAACCGGATCTCCAAAAAGCAAATCAAGTCCGATGATCGAGGCAAGTATAACGGCAGGATGAGTCAATAATTCCACTAAATCAACATTCATGATTTTTCACTCAGTGCTTCATCCGGAAGCCAAAGTTTTTGCTGATATATCCAAAACAGGCCCGCACCGACCAGTAAAATACTGATAGCATAAGCTGCAAGAATTTTAGTATCAGCAACGACAAAATATTGATTGTCCATACGTAGAGGTGTCAATAAGGAACGTAAAGCGGAGTAAGAGAGTAAATAAAGCGCGCCAAGCATTCCTGGACGAAAATTTCGGAGCCGGAGTTTCCAGAGTAGAGCTAGAATTAGAAAGTTGCCCAGTGATTCATATATCATTGTCGGATGTACTGGTGCACCATGAGCATAACGGTCTACGGCTGTTCCTGCGGGAAATACTATTCCAGTCCAAAATTCAGTGACTGGCCCTGCAGTTTCTCCATTGGTGAAGTTACCCCATCGACCAAGAGCTTGACCAAGAATCATGCATAATGCACCTATGTCCAGAATGGCGGCTAATGAAATATTTTTGATTCGACAGTAAAAATAGAGCGAAACGATTCCGCCGAGAATCCCCCCATGAATCGCCAATCCACCTTCCCAAATTGCAAAGACTTTCCAGAATGGTTGAAATCTATAATAGTTCGACCACTCAAAGATTACTTCATAACTTCGTCCACCAATTAAGCCTGCCAAAAAAATGAGCATTGTCATGTTCATTGCTTCATCCTCGTCAAGCTTGATACGCCGCCTTGCAATTTCAGCAATTACAATTTGTGAACCGATTAAAACCGCAACTGCATAAAACAATCCGTAAAATCTAGGTTCAAGGGTAATGTTAAGCCATGGAATTTCAAGAGAAAAAATATATGGATACATAATTATTTCAGGAATAAAAGTTAGCCGTACAGTACATTCCCAAGCACCTTCTTTTGTGCAGCAATGTGTGAACGAATTCCCTGTACGGCCAGATCAAGCATTAAATCCAATTGTTCACGAGAATATGTTTTTCCTTCTGCAGTTGCCTGGACTTCAACAAATTCTCCGGACTCCAGCATAACAATGTTCATATCTACTTCTGCAGCTTTGTCTTCATCATATTTTAAATCCAGCATCGGTTGGCTATTTACTATACCTACACTGATGGCAGCAAGGTATTCTTTTACAGGAAATTCTTTGATGTTTCCTGTTTTAAAGATATTTCTTAAAGCCAAAATTAGAGCCACAAATCCACCCGTAATTGCTGCAGTTCGAGTACCTCCATCAGCTTGGATCACGTCACAGTCAATCCAGATAGTGTGTTCTCCAAGTACTGACAGATTTACCACGGAACGCAACGAACGACCAATTAACCGCTGAATTTCCTGGCTCCGTCCGTCTATTTTTCCGGTTTCTCTCTTCCTGCGGCTTCCGGTTGAACGCGGAAGCATTCCGTATTCAGAAGTAACCCAGCCGTGATGCGGCTTTTTGTCTTTATCCAAAAGCCAATCCGGAACTTTATTTTCAACAGATGCTGTGCAAATTATTTTCGTATTTCCGGAAGAAACAAGCACCGAGCCTTCTGCGTGCATTGTATAATCAAGTGAGATTTCAAGCGGACGTTCTTCGTTGTTTTTTCGTCCGTCAGTTCTTAAGGTTGTTTTCATGAATTTAATTATATTTATTGTTTAATTGTTCAATCCCTTGTGCATCACCAATAATAGTCAGCCGGTCACCTTCCAGTAAAACCGTCAGTCCACGCGGTACAATCGTTTCTCCTCTTCTGCGAATAACTGCTACCAGGCAGTCTTCTGGCATACGTATATCTTTCAATGAACGCCCAATGAATACTGAAGAAGGTGTATTGTTGCGAATCCTTAGTGATAAAAAGCGTTCATCTCGTAATAATATTTCCTTTAATTCTTGTTCATCTGAAGCATCCAGCCAATCTTTGAGAAAATTTTCATCATCAATCCTTCCTGCAATTTGAGCCAGAATCCGCAGATGCTGACCAGGATTTTCATTGGGACTGATTAAATAGAAAAAAGCATGTATAGGTCCCTGAAGTGATATTTTACCCGAAAAATCAGGTGCCTCTACAAAGCATAATTCATTTACACGGACGATCACCATTTCTGCAAGTTTGAGATCTGGCAGACGAATGTGAGGCAAAGCCGCACCACGTGAAATTGGGGTTGCGCCAATCCTGCTGCCCTCCAAAAATCCTTGCTCTAATTCTTTTGCATCTACACCCAGATTGCGTTCAAATTCAATGGCAACCTGACGTGTAATCTCACCAAATTGATGTTCCTTGGTAAATTCCATCACTTGTGCACGAGCCACTACTTCGTCAAAGGGATCCTCCTCCCGCACACCTTTTTCTTTCATAATTCCGCGCAACTCACGATCCAGCCCTTCAAATCTTTGTTCACCAAGACGGGCAAATAAATGATAAATTGCACCTGAACGAACCACCCGATTTTGTGCATAAGCAAAATACCAGACTGTACCAAGTGTTACTAGTCCCAGAGAAAATAATATGGGAAGAGCGCCCATTTCAGCAATCAGCCACAGTGGAGAAAAAACTCCGAATATTTGCATCCACGGATAAAACGGGGAACGATATCCAGGATCATAGGCTTCTATTTGGCTTTCACGCATCACAACTACTGCCAGACAAATCAAAGCAAACATCAATAATTGAAAAGCACTGGCCAACTTTGCGATGCGGGCAATATCAAGAGTAAGAACCAGCAGGATAATCAATACAACAGTTACTGCTATTCCATAGTGAGGAATATTACGTGCAGTTAGTTTAGCGAATTTACTCGGAATAAGATGATCCCGGCTCATGGCCAGAGGATATCGAGAAGCACTTAAAATCCCTGCATTTGCCACAGATGCAAAAGCAATAACTGCTGCCACAGTCACAGCAATTTTACCCCACTCTCCAAAAATAATTTCTGCAGTAGAAGCAACCGGTGTTAAATCCTGAGCCAATTCATTTGCAGGAAGCACTCCGACCATGATCGTTGTACCAACAGCGTAAACTATAATTGCAGTCCCGATGGCAAGAAAAACTCCAAGTGGAAGATTTCGTTCTGGATTTTGAACTTCTTCCGCAACGCTGGCAATGTTTGTTACTCCAACATAGCTGATATACACAAGTCCTGCAGTTGAAATGATTGATACAGTACCTTTGTCAAAAAATCCTTCAAAATGTACTGAATTTATTTCCGGAATACCTTTTCCAATGAAAGCTAATAAAATCAAGAGCAGGGCAAAGACCATGAATACCTGAAACGTCCCGGTTTTTTTTGCTCCAAAAAGATTTACAATTCCAAAAAGGACCGCTAAAATCACCGCCAGCATAACGATGGGAACTTCCGGCCAGAAAATACTGAGATAAGCCCCCATTCCAATCAAGGCAAATGCTGTTTTGAAAACCAGTGCCAACCACGTTCCCAACCCTCCGATTGTACCGACAAACGGCCCCATGCTTCTGTCGAGGAAATAATATGCTCCTCCTGCTCTGGGCATGGCAGTGGATAACTCGACCATACTGAACATTGCAGGAATCAGTGGAATTGCTGCAATCATATAACTCAAGACTACTGCCGGACCGGCCTCATTGAAGGCAATTCCAGGGAGCAGAAAAAACCCTGCACTCAAAGTTGTGCCTGTGGCAATGGCGTAAACATTAAGTAAAGTGAGTTCTTTTTTAAGCATGCTATCCTGGAATTTTGGTTGCAACTATTACCAGTAGAATTAGACAATCACAGGTTTTTACTTCACTTGTTGTTCTTTTACAGACTTGTGCAAAAAACAGAATTATTGAAGGAGGTGCTAATTTCCTGCTTCAATCACTTCCATATCCTGAATGACTTTGAATTCAAAAAAATTATCTTCAAGCACAAGATTGTAGTGCATTGACTCCAGTTCGATTGTCCGGTAATTACCCTCCTGATCCATCAGTGCTATTATCTGCAAATTATATGTTACCGGATGCACCGCTAACTGGATAAATGATAAATTTGCAGCAGCTTTTTTTGGTTCCAGTTCAACAATTAAAGCATCCGGACTAGTAAGCAAAACCTGACTGATTAACCGCCTGTTAAAATCTGCCTGTAAGTCTCCCAAACCAAGTAAAAAAGAAAGTGCCGTTCCATCAGTGAGCTTTTCCAGTTTTTGTATAGTCACATTTTCCAACAATGGATCGAAGAGCCACAAAGTTTCACCATTTGTAACCAACAATTGCTCTTCAGGAACTTCATAAAGCCAACGCATTTTGCCTGGACGTTTGTAAGAAACCAAGCCCTCTGCTCTTCTGACAGTCTCAGTATTGTTCCGATAACTGGTTTGGACAAAATGTCCAGAAAAACTTTGAATACTCTGATATTGTTCCTGAATCATTTGAATTAGATCTGTTTCTTTGGAAACAGATTGTCCTGAAAAGCCAAACAATAATATTGAGATAAATACAAATGTAAAATATTTCATACAAAAAACTTGTTAAATACCTCAGATTTCGAGTGCATGTTACTTAACGCTTGAACCCGTTTTGCCAAATGAACTCAGAATGTCGAAGATATTTTGCAGATTGAGGTTGCTTTTATTCAAGCCATAAAGCCCAAAGAGCCAAATCAAAAGTGGAGGCATCCACAAAACATAAGGCTGATAGTTCATGTTCATCGTCATTTCTTTTGCGCCAATCCATAAAATGTAGTAACTCACCACCAGAATCAAGCCCCGTAAATAAGCACCGGAACGCCCCTGACGTATATTGATCAGACCCAATGGAACCATTGCCACCGCAAAAGCCACACAAGCCCACGGAGTGGTGAGTCTTAAGAACAATTCCATTTTTGACGAGCGGCTTGAGTTCTGCAATAGTGCTTTAGTGGGAACACCCCAGATATGCCCACCTTTAGTAGACGGAACAATCTGAGGCGGACGGAAAATATAGTGGAACTGCTCAAATGCAATCGTACGGTAATTATCAGCAGGTCCTTGCAAATGAATTAGTCCATCTTCCAGGTTTAAAAGCAAATCACGCTCTCCTTCCCGAATTTCAATTCGTCCACGATCTGCAAGTGTTACCATTGAGTCCTGAGTCAGTTTCAGGTCGGTAATAAAAACACCGCTCAAATCTTCATTTTTATCCTTGTCCTGTACGTACAAAACCTTTCCAGGAAAATCATAATTCAAGACTAATGGTTGAATGGTTTTCGCAGTTTGTGTTTTCAACACCTTGAGTTTTTCCTGCTCAAAAGCGGCATAACCGGCAGGTTGAAGCCAGAGAGTAATGATTAAAGTAATTCCTGTTGCAACAATTCCAAACAAAAAAAACGGCCGCCCAATCTGCCAATAACTGATTCCCATCGAATTCATTGCAGAAATTTCATTGTCCGTTGAGAGACGGACCATCAACACCACGCATGAAATCACAATAGACAAGGGCAAAGTCACAGATAAAAATTGCGGCAGGCGGTAAAGCAGCATCAATCCGACACTAAAAACACTTACCCCCCGTTCCACAATCAAGTTAATCAGACGATAAACTGTTTCCATTGAAAGGATAAAAGTCAATATTCCAAGTGCCAGCAGAAACGGAACAATCAATTGTATAAATATTGAACGAAAAAGCAGCATAAAATATTTTAAAGTTGATTCTTGATTTGCCAACCCACCCGCATTGCATTCAATCCATCTTCAGCAGTAACTTTGGGATTTTTCCCTTCACGAACTGCCAACAAAAAACTTTCAATCTCTGTTAACAGGGCATCACCTTTTTCCAACTGGAAAGTCTCCGGACGGAGCGTCTCCGGGTCAACAGCAGTTCCGGGTTCTACATGTAGCTTGCGTGCCTGACCTGTTCCATAATCGAGAGATAGATACAGTCCTGACTGAAAAATTCTCATTTTTCGTTCAGCTTTGTCGGATACTCGACTGGCCGTTAAATCCGCAATACAGCCAGAAGGAAAGCGCAGGCGTGCATTAGCCAAATCTGCAGTTGAAGTAATGATATTTACTCCAGTACCTTCGACAGATTCCGGATATTCACCAACTACTGCTAAAACCAAATCAATGTCATGAATCATTAAATCTAGAATAACATCCACATCTGTACCACGTTTCGGAAAAGGTGCAATGCGGATGTTTTCAATATATTTTGGCCGATCAATTAGCTCCTGAAATTCAGTAAAAACCGGATTGAAGCGTTCCAGATGACCTATCTGCAGGCGCAGATTTTTATCCCTTGAAAGCTGTTCCAGTTCTTCTGCTTCTTCAATATTTGCCGCAAAGGGTTTTTCCAGCAAAACATGAACGCCCTTTTCCATAAAGGCTTTAGCAGTTTCAAAATGATGCACAGTTGGAACAACGATGCTGACTGCATCAACCAAATCCAGTACTTCATGAAAATCATTAAAAACCGGAACTCCAATTTCATCCGCAACTTTTTGTCCCTGTACAGAATCGACATCAACTACACCAACCAGTTCTGATTCAGCAAGTGCAGCATATTTTTGTGCATGAAAGCGGCCCAGATAACCCACACCAATTACTGCTGTTTTTAACATTTTATCTTTTGTTTAAGATTTACTTTATAATTGACGAAGAATTTGTAATCAACTCACTCCACCAATTTATCTAATTCATGGATCTGCAGTTTCAAGGCTTCCAGAGTTTTTTCGGTAGACGCAACTTTTTCCCGCAATTCAATAATAACTTTTTCTGGAGCTTTGTCGAGAAATCCGGGATTTTTGAGTTTTTTAAGACTTTTTTCTACAAAACCTGATTCAGTCTTGAGTTTCTTTTGCAGGCTTTCGATTTCTTTTTTCCAATCAACCGCAGAAGCTTCGATGCTTGCAAGGGTTTCATTAAAATATGCACCAAGGTTGTCCCGGGAAGAGTCCGGAGTTTTTTCATTGATTTCCAGTTCACTTAAACGTGCAAGCCGGATAATTAAATTTTGATGTGTCCGGAACAATTCAGCATTTTTTTCTGAATCCAGTGTCGCACCAATTTTTTTATCCAAGCCGATATTAGCTTTTTCACGCAATGTACGAATCTGAGATATTGCCTCACGAAGAAGTTCGATCCGATTGTGAGATTCCGAGAACGAATAAGACTGTTCTTGCGGCCACTCACTGACGGCCAGCATTTTTGGCTGTTTAAATTGCTCCCACAATGCTTCGGTGACAAACGGAACATAGGGGTGCATTAGCTTCAACAAAGTCGAATAAGAATAGGCCAGTACTTGATTGTCTTCGTCGGTACGTTCCGGTTTTTTATCCATTTCCAAATACCAGTCACAAAATTCACCCCAGAAAAAACTCCGCAGTGAGTCAACAACATCTGATAAACGATGTGCTTCCAAGCCGGTTTGTGAGTGCCGGATCAAGTCATTCAATCCATGTAGAAGCCATTGTGCCAACTCGGAATGTACTTTTTCCGGAGGAGCGGTTGGTGTTCCAAGTGGAATTGTCAGCAAAATATAACGCCCTGCGTTCCATATTTTATTGGCAAAACGACGGCAGCTTTCCATTTTTTCCGGATAAAGCCGCAAATCCTGACCAGGTCCGGTACCTTGAATCAAGGCCAGCCTCAAGGCATCTGTTCCGTGCTCAGCAATACTTTCCAACGGGTCTATACAGGTTTCAGGAACTGATTTTGACATTTTCTTACCATCACGGGTTCGCACAAGTCCGTGCAGATAAACTGTCTTAAACGGCACATTCTGCAACATATAAGTCGTCATCAAAATCATCCGTGCCACCCAGAAAAACAATATATCATAACCTGTTTCCATGATATTTGTTGGATGGAATTTCTGAAAATCTGGACTGCGCTCCAACAAATCTTCCAGAGACAAAGAGTAATTTTTTGCCAGTTCCGGATCAATCAAAGTGCTCCAGGTCCATAGTGCAGACGAAAACCAGGTATCCAGCGTGTCCGGATCTTGTTCCCAACCATCGAACTCTTCCGGCGGACGAATGCTGGCCAGTGTTTCTCCATCTTTGTAATAAACCGGAATACGGTGTCCCCACCAAATTTGCCTTGAAATACACCAATCCTGTAAATTTTCTACCCAATAAAAATAAGTGGAATCAAAGCGTTCCGGAACCAATTTAATATCGCCGGAACGAACTACATCAATCAAAACCTCTTTGAGGCTTTGCTTTTTTCCATGCCAATCGACAGCCGGTTTATTGACATCTATAAACCATTGTTCGCGAATTTGCGGTTCAATTGCACCTCCACCGCGACTGTTGAATGATTTACTGTGCACGTATCCAGAATCTGTATTGACCAGCAGTCCTTTTTCACGAAGTTTTTCCATAATTTTGGGACGTGCCTCGTCAATTCCCATTCCGGCAAATTCCTGTGCAATTGGAAGTAATTTACCATCAAAATCAATTATTGGTTCTTTGTCCAAACCGTGCCGCTCCGCAATACCAAAGTCAACATTATCGTGCCATGGAGTAATTGTCATCACTCCGGTTCCAAATTCCGGATCAACGGCTTCATCTTTGATGATGCTGGCAGTGATTTTTCCATTGATCCATTCGCAATCAAATGTATCGCCGTGTTTGTACTGCGTATATCGTTCATCATCAGGATGCATCACCACATATTTGTCGCCAAACTTGGTTTCCGGACGTACAGTACCAATTTGGAAAGGACCGTATTGAAAGGTGAAAAATGGTGATTGCGTGTCTTTACGTTCTACTTCATCATCTGAAACATTGGTTTTGAGATTCGGATCCCAGTTTACAATACGTGGTCCACGATAAATCAATCCATTTTCGTACATCCGCACAAAAGTTTCATTCACACAGCGATTGAGCTGCGGATCCATCGTATAACGTTCGCGGCTCCAGTCACAACTTGATCCCAGCGCTTTTACCTGATTGCGGATGGTACCCTGGGAGCTTTCCACATATTCTGCAATACGCCGCAAAATTTCTTCACGTCCCAGTACTTCCCGTGGATCAGCAATGCCTTCCTCTTTTTTAATTTGCTGCAAAACCACATTTTCAGTGGCAATGGCTGCATGATCGGTTCCCGGTAGCCAAAGTGCTTCATGGCCCTGCATTCGGTGCCAGCGAATAAAAATATCTTCCAAAGCCAGCATCACTGCATGACCGACATGCAGTTGTCCGGTGGCATTTGGAGGCGGCATGGAAATGGTGAAAGCAGGTTTGTTGGAATGTGCATCGGCGCGAAACGCATCGCTGTTTTCCCATTGTTCTGCAATTTTGGATTCAAAAGCTTGGGGGTCGTAAGCTTTGGCTAATGAAGTCATTTACCTATTTTAATAAAACTGGGATGAAGATTGGGAAGCTACAACTGTGAAAACAGCTGGGAGTACCTCGTTTTGAGTACAAATCAGCATCAACGTTCAGGCAATTTTTTTGGCAAGTCCACAGCACCTTTTGTATTTTTTACCACTGCCGCAAGGACATGGTTCATTGCGTCCTACAGTGGACTGTGCACGGACAGGTTGTGGTTTTTTCTTTTTTGTTTCGGTTCCGTCCGGTATCTCGACTTCTCCATGTATGAATTCCACATCCTTCAGTAACGGTGCCGGTTCAGGTTCTGCAATGGGGCGGGCAATTGTTAATTTGAAAAAAGTGCTGATGGCCTCATTATCAATTCTGTTCATCAAATCAGAAAACATTTCAAAAGCCTGTTTTCTGTATTCGTCCAGCGGTTTCTTCTGAGCATAACCAACGAGGCCGATTCCTTCGCGCAACATATCCATTGAAAGCAGGTGATCTTTCCAAAGATTATCGTTAACTTTTAACAAAATTTGTCTTTCCAGGTCAAGGATCATTTGGCCCAATATTTCTTTGCGATCTTCAGTAGAAACATCCGGCTCAAAATTAAGTTCTGCAACATTACGGAAGAACTCAATTTTTTCTTTGTACAAATCTTCAATCCAGCCATAAAATTTTTCTGAATATTCATCCGTGTTAAGTTCATCTTCAAACCATTTTTCGTTTGGAACTTTTGAAAATACCCCTTCAAATGCACGGTTGAATCCCTGAACATCCCATTGATCTACATATTTATCCTGACAATGCTGCTCCATCAGTTGGTCTACCACACCATCGCACATTTCTAAAATCAGATTCTGCACCTCTTCTCCAAGAATTTCTCTGCGCCTGCCATAGATGATGGATCTTTGCTTTTCCATCACATCATCATATTCAAGAACGTGCTTCCGGATATCAAAGTGATAACCTTCCACCTTCTTCTGTGCATTCCCAATAGCCTTGGTGATGAATACATGCTCAATCGGTTCATCCTCTTCAATGTTAAGCTTATCCATCAAGTTTGAAATACGTTCTCCACCAAATATCCGCAGCAAATCATCTTCAAGTGAGAGCAGGAACTGAGATGCACCTGGATCCCCCTGCCGTCCGGAACGTCCCCGGAACTGGTTGTCGATTCGGCGACTGTCATGCCTTCCTGTACCTAAAACAAACACACCACCTACTTCAAGAGTTTCAGGTGAAGGCTTTATGTCTGTACCACGACCAGCCATGTTGGTTGCAATAGTCACTGCCCCAAATTGGCCTGCATTTGAGATTATTTCCGCTTCCCTTTCATGATGTTTTGCATTAAGAACTTCGTGTTCAATACCTGCTTTCTTGAGCAATTTACTGATGGCCTCAGACACCTCGATGGAAACTGTACCCACTAAAACCGGCTGCCCCTTTTCGTTAAGTACTTTGATACGATCAACAGTTGCACGATATTTTGCATCAACCGTTTTGAAAACTACATCTGAAAGATCCTTTCGAATCAACGGTTTATTTGTGGGAACTACAACAACTCCCAGGTTGTAAATTTTCTTAAATTCATTTTTTTCTGTTTCCGCAGTTCCGGTCATTCCAGAAAGTTTATCGTACAACCGGAAATAATTTTGGAAAGTTATCGTCGCCAGTGTCTGGTTTTCACGCTCAACATTGACGCCCTCTTTTGCTTCCAGGGCCTGGTGCAGTCCGTCGCTAAAGCGCCGTCCTGGCATCAGTCGTCCGGTAAACTCATCAACAATGATTACCTGACCTTCCTGAACAACATAATCGACATCATTTTTAAACAGGTAGTGCGCTTTAAGTGCCTGGTTAACATGGTGTAAAATTTCCATGTTTTCGTAATCAAACAGACTTGTATCTTTAACCAGCTGATCCCTGAGACGCCCTTCAATTTTTACAGAACCCTGGTCTGTCAGGTTGATACTGCGGGCCCTCTCATCGAGCGCATAATCTCCATCACGCACAATATCGTGGTCTTCCAGTTCTTCCAGATTTTCGGCAATATTGTGCATTTGATCCTGAGGTAGTTTGCCCACCTCCTCCTTACGGATTTCACGACTGAGTCCGTATACGAACTTATTTATTTGATGATATTTATCTATGTTATCTTCAGTTGGTCCACTGATAATCAACGGAGTCCGTGCTTCGTCTATCAGTATACTGTCAACCTCATCTACAACTGCAAAGTTAAATTCTCGCTGAACATAATCCTCCAGGGAAAACTTCATGTTGTCGCGTAAATAATCAAAACCGAACTCGTTGTTTGTACCGTATGTAATATCTGCTTCATATGCAGCGCGGCGTTCTTCATCATAAATTCCATGCTGAATCAAGCCGACAGACAAACCAAGAAACTCAAAAATTGCTCCCATCCATTTGCTGTCACGTTTCGCCAGATAATCATTAGGCGTGATGATGTGTACACCTTTTCCAGTAAGTGCATTGAGATAAACAGGACAGGTTGAAGACAAAGTTTTTCCTTCACCGGTTGCCATTTCAGCGATGTTTCCGTGATGCAGCGCCAAACCTCCCTGTAACTGAACGTCGTAATGGCGTTCTCCAATAACACGCAGTGAGGCTTCCCGAACGAGTGCAAAAGCTTCTGGAATCAGCTCATCCAGAGCTACTCCTTTTTCAAGTCGTGTTTGAAATGCTGTAGTTTTTTTTGGAAATTCTTCATCTGCCAAGGCCTGAATTTCCGGTTCAAGCGCATTTATTTTGTCCGCCACTTTCCGGTAGCCCTTCAGTGTTTTTGCGTTTTCATCGCCAAAAATATTTTTAACTTTTTTCCACATAGATTCCTTTTGCCACATTGGGCATTGTGAGGACAGAAGACGGAGTTTGTTTGATTATGTAATGAAAAGTGATAATTTTATGAAAAATAATTCTCTCATTTGCAAACTCAGTCTAACTAAAATCCAATCGTGTAAGTTTAGCAAAACCTAAGTGCAGGGTCAAGAACTACAAAGTTTTGGCAACACTGTAAATTCCTGAACAATAACTTGCAATTCTGGGGGTTTAGCTTATCTTCAAGATAGATTCAATCTTTATAGAGAGCCCAGAGGAATGAGATTTTTTATTCTGTATCTGCTGTTGATACTAACTTTGTCAGGAGGATGTTATCCGGAATCACTGAACTATCGACCCGGATGGGGAACACAGTGGATTGATGGTACTTTACTGGAAGAAAACGGAAATGACCTAAAATCCAAAGGATTCGTCGTTGTTCTTGAATATTATTCGCAATTTATTCAATTTAAAAACGAATCCCCTCTTTATGCTCCAAAGGCAAGGCTGGTTTTTCCGGAAGAGGATGGACATTTTCGAATACACTTTGATCTCGAAGCTTCAGCGATTGAATTAGTTTTTGTCGCATCCGGTTACACTATGGAGCGTTTTCGTTTTAGACGACAAATTGGAATTGGCAAACTGCACTTTGATGCAAAATTGTCACAAAGTGAAATGTGGCGGAATCAATTTCTTCTGCAAACTGGCCCATTTTTGGACAATTTCATTCTTGAACAGCGTTATCAGATGCCAGATTCTCAACAACTTTTTATCGGAGAATGGTTAGATAATGAGCGCAGCAAATATTAGGCAGGCAACTGAACTTTAAAAAATTAATCACTCAAAAAATGTTCTGATTTTTTCACCATCGTGAAATGCATAGAAAACAGCACTCAGCGCAGCTGTTTTACCCACCTCAACGTGACCCTCCGAGTCCAGACTAATCAGCCCATATAAATAATTGAAGTCGTCACTTTCATGCATTGTTCTGGTAACTGCCTCATTCAGCAACATTCCATCCCCAACCCTGGTTACTACCTTTGCAGCAGCGGCTTGCTGGGTAATTTGTTCACCAATTCCTGTACAGGAAACACCTGCTTTTGTGGAGGCATATGTTCCGGCTACTGTTGGACTGTCACTGACACGTCCAGGAATTTCACAACCGATTCCGCCAGTTGATGTTCCGGCAAAAATATGTCCATCTTTGTCAAGCGCCACGGCTCCTACTGTTCCGTGAATTCCGGCACAATTACTTTTGTATTCGTGCAGGCGAAACTCAGTTTCCGGATTGTATTCGGGAATGCCTTTTGTTCGACAGAATTCAGTTGCCTGTGCAGAACTTAAAATAGAATGTTTTTCTCCGGACAGCAATGCTGCTGCTTCAATTGGATTCCGGATATTTTGAACATTGATCACGCCAGAAAACCGATTATTAGTGCCGTCCATTAAGGCTGCGCTCATGCGTATCTGACCGTCTGCCTGAAGCTTGGATCCAGTTCCGGCGTTGTAAACAGGATCATCCTCCAGCATCCGGACAGCATGCCGAACGGCATCTTCTGCAGAGCGTTTTTGAAGTACTTCAAATGTCTCTTCCCATATCTTACAAAGGGAATCATGCATTTTCTGAGCTTCAGTCGTTTTCCCTTCCAGACTTCCTGCTCCACCATGAATGACTAATTGCTCCATGTTTTTAAGTATTACGTCCAACCATCACAAACGCAGACCAATAAAATGGAGCACTCCACTGAACATCATCCAGCATTTCCAGACGCGCTTCACGCATTGCTTCCCGGGCTGGCATCCCAGCAAGGAATTTGTCATAGAATTTGGTCATCAATAATTGCGTTCCGGCATCGCTGACTTCCCAGAATGAATTGATCACGTTTTTTACTCCGGCTTCCTGAAAAGAGCGGCGTAAACCATAGACGCCTTCGCCTTCGTGAATCTCTCCCAAACCAGTTTCGCAAGCAGAAAGAACAACCAATTGGGTTCCGGCTAAATCCAAACTCAAAACTTCCATAGCTGTTAAAACTCCATCGTTGTCGGTGTCAATTTCCCCAAGCATGGAAGCATTCGCGTTCAAACCGGCAAAAGCAAGTCCTGCGCGCAGCAACGGATTATCCGCAGGCGGCGGAACGCTGCTCGAGCCCCGACTTAAACCCTGCAGGCGTTTTTTCAACTTTTCGTCTTCTTTGAGAAAAAATCCATGAGTTGCAATGTGTAGAACTTCTGGAGGTGCAGACATTTCCCGGAGCAGTTTTTCTTCTGCAACTCTTTGTGAAAAGATGGTGGTGTTCCGATCCTTTGTGTCTGAAACTTCCTTGATAACTTCTCCTTCTTTTTCTGCTCCGGGCAGCGGGTCAAAATTCAGTCCGCGCAATCCGGAACCCATGCGAGCACCTCGTGCAACACTTCGGGATCGTTTGTGAGTTACTTCTCGAGCTGCTGGAGTTTTAAGGATTTTATCAGAATCATAGTCCGGCCCCGCAATAATCATCAAATCACCTTTTGCGGCAAGCAATGGATCGAGAGCCAAATCTCTTGCGGAACTTATGATGCGTAAATCAAAATTTTCCAGCAAATAACTGTCATCAGAATCTGTTAAAACATCAAAAGGTAAAACATTTAAGAGACTGTCTGGCGAAATAAAAATCGATACTGTTTCTCCCAATGATTCTGTGAGTGGTTGCCAAAGAATCTCCCAAAGATCATAGGCAACGCTTTTAATGTCCTCATCTTCTGCACCCTCATCCTGAACAATTTCTCGCAATTCCATGACAATAGCACTGATCAATTCTAAATCTTCGTATTCAACAAAACTGAACTCTCCTGCATTTACTACAACTGCTAACATACGCAGTGAATCATCCTCGCCGCGAAAACTCATAAAATCAACCATTGCATTTTCTCCCATTCCCTCAACTACCTCGTCCACTGTAACTTGCTTTGTGGACTGCCGGAAACGCACACTTTGCTCTCCAAGTTTTAGTTGGAGCATGTTAACTTTTTCCTCCAAATCAAAAATGATTTTTGGAAACTCCTTCCGGTTTTCATCGGTTGGTCCGGACAATGTGAGTCCTGCTAATGTTTTGCGGGTTTGGGTCAAGTCTTCCGTTATTGCCTGCAATTCAGGTGAACCAGACAGCATTAAGACTTGTTGAGTTTCACTGGTAATTTTAAGTAAAATACCTTTACGCCGCAAACTCACTTCAAAAAGATCACGCGCGGTACGTTCGTCATCCAAACTCAATAGCATCCGAATCAAAGCATTCTGTTCCGGTCGGTGCAAACTGATGTAAGATTGGCGTGTATTGTCTCCCGCAACCCAAAGCACCCGATCCAAAAATGCATTTCTGCGTTCAAAGCCTGTCATAAACAATTTGTATGCTTCTTCCGTTTTACCCATAATTTTGAGCAAATCTGCCAGGTTATTCAGAGTTTCAAAAGTATAAGGATGATTTTCGCCCAAAACTTCTTCTTCCAGCTTTAGCGTTTCCTGAAACATTTTAAGTGCCTCGTCCAACTTTTCCTGCACCACAAAAAGCTCACCCATATCATTCATACTGCGCAAAGTGTCGGCATGACGTTTACCAAAAACCTTGGTTCTTCCTGCCAAAGCCTCCATCAAATGTTTTTCCGCAGCTTCCAAATTTCCAAGTGATTTTTGAACACGCCCCAGGTTATTAAGGGCTTTCAAAGTATTTTGATGTTCTGCACCAAGTAATTTGCTCCATTGAGAGTGAACTTTGGTGAAGATTGGTTGGGCTTCGTTGTAACGTTCATCCCGTAAATAAAGATAGGCAAGGTTGTTTTGATTTGCAATGGTGTTTGTGTGATTTTCGCCAAATACTTCTGTGTTGAGTTGAATTACTTTTTTATAATTCAATTCAGAACGCATAAAGTCACCTTGAGATTCATTAAGAAAAGCAAGGTTGTTCAGCAAAGCCAATGAGGTTGGATGTTTCTCTCCCTGAATTTTTCCGGAAATTGCAAAGGCTTTTTTGAAAAGTGGTTCTGCTTCATCGTACAAACCCTGATTTTCCAACAACAAGGCAAGGTTGTTCATTACAGAAACTGTCTGTGGTGTTTCTTCACCAAGTGCAGCAATCATCACTTTTAAAGATTGTCTAAAAAGTTTTTCTGCTTTTTGATAATCACCCAGGCGGCGCCGAACGCTAGCCAAATTATTCAGGTCGCCGGCTGTATTTGGATGCGCCTCTCCAAGCAATGCTAAGTCGACCTCGTAAACCTGCTGATGTAAAAGCAATGCCTTTTTTAGCTTGCCCGTATCTTCATATAACTGGGCAAGATGACTCCTGGCCTGTATAACAAGAGAATCTTCCTCACCATATTCTGCAACTGCACCCTGCATACTCTCTAAAAACAATTTTTCGGCCAGAGAAAATTTTCCTTGCTGACGATAAATTTCAGCAAGATTTTCCTTGCTCGCCAAAATCAGAAAACTCGTTTTATTCATAACCTCTAGCATTAAAGGCAATGCCGTTTCAAACAATTCCTGAGCAGGTTTTAATTTCCCCTGTGTCAGGTACAGCTGTGCTAAGTCAGCCATTGAAGATAGAGTTTCCGGAGAATTTTCGCCCAAGACCTTTTTGTAAGCTTTCAGTGCTTCACTAAGCATTCCTTCTGCTTCACCGATACGTCCCAATTCCTGTAAATTCAGACCAAGAGCTCTCAATCTGGCAGCACGTTGTGGATCATCTTCAGTGGTAAGCCTAAGAGCTTCCTGTAAAACCGGTTCTGACATTTCCGGATCAATTGATTTGAGAAATCCACCATAGTTGTCAAGAACGGAAAGTGTAGTCGCATCACTTTCACCAAAAGCAGCAACTGAAGTTTCAAGAGCTACCTGGTAAATCTGATTCGCCTCTTCCAGTTGATCTAATTCTCCATGGATTTGTGCCTGTAACAACATACTGGAAATGGTTTTTAATGCACCTGAACCAAAAGCTACTTCTGCCAGTGAAACTGATTCCTGTGCTGAATTCAAGGCTCCTTCAAGATTACCTTCCTGATAAAGCTGTTGAATTTCTGACTGACGTAAATTCCATAACTCTGCAGCCTTTTCCGGAGTTGTTTGAGAAAAGGAAGTATTATTCAGGGGAAGTATCTGAAGCAAAGTTAAGATCAACCCTAAAAAACCGAATTTAAAAATTGAATTACTCTTTCGCATGGGGACCTCTTAAGTTAGTTGTATAACCAATCATACATTACTCACATCAATTTTGCCAACAATCTAAAATCTGCCTGATTGAGGAGTACAACATCGTTAACATGTTTAAACCTCATTAGTAAAGCTGTTCTAAATCTTCAGCTACTAAATAAACGGCGTATGTAAAAACTGCTGGTTACTTTTTTTGAAAAATTAACCGCCGAAACGTGCTTGGGCAACTTCCAATTTATGTGAGGAAGTCTCCCACTGGCTGAGATGTGTAGAAAGTTGAGCGCTCAATTTTTCTTTTTCGGTTTGTAAATTCTGTATTTCCTCAGGCGATGCTTGCTGATAAAAATTTTCAACTCCAAATTTTGCCTCAATTGCAGAAATTTTTTGTTCACCCTCTTCAATCAGTGTTTCAAAACGTGTAGACTGTTTTTTTAATTTTGATATTTCACTCTGAAGTTTTTTTCGTTCAGCATTGCTCAATTCCTGAGTTGAAGGTGTCGCTTTTGTTTCCCGGTGTGTCGTAGAAAGAGGCTGATCCCGGCTTAGATAGTCATCACCAAATTTTTCAAGGTATTCCTGATAGCTCCCGGAAAAGTCGCGGACACCATGTGGAGTTAACTCCAGGATATGAGTTGCAACTTTGGAAACAAAATGCCGATAGTGACTTACCACCAAAACAGTACCTTCAAATGCTTTCAAAGCATCACCAAGTGCCGCAACACCTTCCAGATCCATATGATTTGTAGGTTCATCGAGGATTAAGATATTCCTTTTTTCCAGCATTATTCTTGCAAATAGCAAACGGGCAGATTCTCCTCCACTCAATGCAGTAACCTGTTTAAGCGCTTCATCTCCGGACAGTAAAACTCGACCTAACAAACCACGGATAGCTCCAATCGGTTCGTGTGGTGCAGTTGCATAAAGCCAGTCGTAAGCACTGATTTTTCCACGTAAATGTTCATGGTGATCTTGGGCAAAATAAGAGGTATGAGTTTCATAACCCCACTCGAAAGTACCTTCGTCTGCAGAAAGCTGAGCAAGAATAATTTTCAGTAAAGTTGATTTTCCAATACCGTTTGGACCAATGATAGCGACTTTTTCACCCCGTTGAATTTCAAAAGATACATTTTTCAGAACCTCAGTGTTCCCAAACTTTTTACTCACATCTTTTACAGTCAGCACAGTTTTTCCGGAGGGTCGAAACTGCTCAAAGCTCAGGTCTGGAGATATCCGGGAGGAACGCTTTACCTCTGGCACCTCCATTTTATCGAGTTGTTTGACACGTGACTGGGCTTGCCGAGCTTTGGTAGCTTTTGCACGAAAACGATCTACAAAGGCCTGTAGTTCAGCAGTTTTGCGCTCATAGTTTTCGATTTCTTTACGTTTCTGAGTTTCAGCCAGGGTTTTTGCTTCAAGGAACTGTTCGTAATTTCCAGTGTAAAGTCGTAATTCTTCGTAATCTATATCAATAATGTAACTGGCAACCACATTGAGAAAATTTCTGTCATGTGAAATAAAAATCAGGGTTCCTTCGAACTGTGTACACAAATAGTTTTCCAGCCAGCGGATTGAAACAATGTCCAGATGGTTGGTTGGTTCGTCAAGCAGCAGCACGTCGGGTTGCTGAAAAAGCAATTGAGCTAAAAGTACACGCAATTTGAAGCCGCCGGAAAGTGCACTCATAGGACCAGTGTGAAATCCTGTACCAATCCCCAATCCAGATAACAACTCTGCAGCAAAAGGTTCAGCTACATAACCGTCTGCTTCAGCAATCATCTCTTCCAGTTGACCCAGCCTGTGACCGGATTGACTATCTAGATTTTCAGACTCAAGAATTTTTTCTTTTTCTCTAAGAGCTTCGCATAAAGCGGGCTTTCCGAGGAGCACTACGTCAATAACTTTAATATTCTCATACTGAAAATGATCCTGCCTGAGAACTCCAAGTTTCAAGTCACGTGGTACAGATATTGTTCCGGAATTAGGTTTTTCTTCTCCAGCAATCAGCCGCAACAGCGTGGACTTTCCAGAACCATTTGCACCAACAAGCCCGTAGCTTTTACCTGGATTAAAGGTGACTGATGATTTTTCAAAGAGCGTTTTTTTGCCATAATTCATGGCTAAGTCAGCAATGCTGATCATTATTAATTAATTATCTTAAAATTGGAAATTACTTTAAAAGTTAGATTACTACCCTTATTGCTTTCTGTATAACAAAGAAGAATCGGCAGTATTTCGTCTTAATGTCAGAATGATTCTCAAACAATAAGCTTAGAAAAAAACTTGTTGAATCTCAACGCAATTCTAATTTGAAGTCTTTACAAAACTACTAAAACAAATATCTAAAATTAATCTTTCCCTGTTTCTGGCACTCTGTGGTTGCCCGGCGCAAGATTTTACGCTATGTTGTGTTGTGTCCAAATTTCTAATCTGATTAAACTCTTTTCGTCTCATGCACCGTAATGCTACCTTCAGGGAATACAGTGAACATTTTGATTCGCTGCTTCCAGATCAGGATTCACTTCTTATTCAGTTGTGCGAGCATCTTTTCAAATCAGGATTTGTCTTTGTGGATGCTTCTGAAAATGAGCTTGAAGCAGGAGGATGGGTGATACGTGACTTTTTTGATCAGGAAGCTGAGGTACTTCGTACACTCGTTCCAAGAGAGCGTTATGTGGGTTTCATTGATTATGTTAAACAATTTAATTGGCCTGCAGAAATTCTGCAAAAAAAACTTTCTCAACGAATTCAGAAATCATTTGATCAACTGGCTAAAGGGAAACACCATCATTTCAATATTCGTTACAACATTTCGTATGGACTCCGTGAGCAAGAAAAACACCCCTTGTATGATTTCCTTTTGCACATCGAGACGTATTATAGTCTGGTTTTAGGTGGAGAGACACTGGAACAGGAAGACCAGGAAGAGGAACCGGATTTTTCAAAAACCAACTTCAAGATTGAAGACTTGAAACAGTTAAGAAGCCAGGTCCGGGAACGACTTGAAGGACGTGAACTGGTAAAAGGCTTCCTGAAGCACATTGCAAAAAAACGTGGTGTTTCAGTCGAAAGTTTAAATCCTGTAATAAAACAGGAGCGAAAAAACTCTCCAATAAAATTTTTGCGACCTTCACAACTAAATCCAACTGCTGAAAAACGAACCGCTCCAGATGTTGCAGAAATTCTTATTGCGGAAGAAAAAAATGATATTCTTGACAAACTGGACATCAGTTCAACACTGACTGAAGATCAGAATGAACTTTCAGAATTTCCTCTAGAGCCTGACTTGGAAACGGATATAGCAGAAACTGCAGAAGTCTTGATAGAGTCAAAAAAAGCAGAAGAGGGAATTTTTGAGGAAGAAACTGTGGCATCTCAAACTATTGAAGATGCTGCAGTTGAGGTTGAAGAAGAAGATGAGTTGAAAGAAAAAAATAATTACGAACCAGAAACTGAGGCAGATTCCTCAACTGTTACTACTGCCGATCTGTTGCTTAACTTTGAAGAGGATGAAGAAGATGAAGAGATTGAAGAAGATGACAGCGGCTTGATTCTAGTTGATTCTGACGAGACTGATGTGGTATTTGGCGGAGAAAAAATTTCAAAGGCTGCATTAGAAAAGTTTATTCGCCAGTATCCTGACAGCACACTCAGATTCCTTTTACGAAGAAGTTTGGAGGGGAGACCTCTATCTGCAGAAATTGAGGCTATTTATTACAGCTGGGAGAAACGTGGATTGTCACGGGGACGCCTGAAAAAATACCTGCTGAAACTGATGGAATGGCCGGAAGTCCCTGATTTGCCGATTCTTGATCTACTTCAGAGCCTAAAAGACCGCATATACGAAGACTCACAAAAAGTAGAGACCTAGCCTCTTTATTATTATCTTATTTTCTCAATTCTTCACTTAATTTTGAAAAATGTTCCAAGCTTCCCGGATTAGCAAGTGCTGATGTATTTTCAATATATTCGCCTTTGATAGTTTGCAGTGCAGCCTTTTCCACCTTTTTTCCACTGATAGTTCTTGGCACATCCGGAATCGCTAAAATCCGTGCCGGAACATGACGCGGAGTAGTGTCACTGCGAATAACGGTTTTTATTTTGGCAACTAAATTTTCATCCAACCGGATTCCGTCACGTAATACCACAAAAAGCACAATCCTCACATCACTCTCCCAAGGCTGTGCAACAACTAAACTGTCCTCAATCTCCTTCATTTCTTCAACAGGACGATATATTTCAGCAGTACCAATTCTAACTCCACCGGGGTTAAGAACTGTATCACTTCTGCCATATACAATTATGCCCCCGCGTTCAGTAATTTCAATAAAATCTCCATGTGTCCAAACTCCCGGGAATTTTTCAAAATATGCTTTATGATACTTTTTACCATCCGCATCATTCCAGAAATAAATCGGCATAGACGGAAAAGGGTCAGCACAAACCAATTCTCCTTTTTCACAAACCACTGACTCGCCGTCTGAATTGTATGCAAGTGTATTCATACCCAGACTTTTGCACTGTAGTTCCTCAGAATAAACCGGAAGATTCGGGTTACCTCCCATAAAACATCCGGCAATATCAGTGCCGCCCGCAACTGACATTAGTGGGACATAAGCAACTTCCGCATAAACCCATGAAAACAAATCTGCCGGAAGTGGAGAACCTGTTGATAAAATTGCACGTAATGATTCCAGCTGATGATTTTGTTTTGGCGAATATCCGGTTTTACTGACAGTACCAAGAAACTTTGGACTTGTTCCAAAATGTGTGATCTGCTGTTCGTCTATTAAGCGCCACATTCGCCCAATGTCCGGGAATCCAGGTGCACCATCATACAAAATTAGAGTCGCTCCTGAAGCAAGACAGCTTACCAGCCAATTCCACATCATCCATCCGCAAGTAGTAAAAAAAAACATCCGGTCACCGGGATGCACATCTGCATGATAACGATGTTCGGTGAGATGCTTCAGCAAAGTACCTCCTGCTCCGTGAACGATAGATTTAGGCAAACCGGTTGTTCCTGAAGAGTAAAGTATGTAAAGAGGATGATCAAAAGGAAGTTGTGCGAAATTTATTGTTCCTGCAGAAGAATTAAGTATTTTGGCCCAAGCTTGCTCATTACCTTGAAATTTTATTGTTGTTTCTGTAAAAGGTACTATAAACACCAATTCAATTGAAGGAATACGACTGACGATTTCTCGGATTTTGAGAAGACAATCATGTTCTTTACCGTTGTAGTGATATGCGTTGACAGTTATCAAAATTTTTGGTGAAATTTGTCCCAACCTATCGTTAATGCCGTTAATTCCAAAGTCCGGAGAACAGGAAGACCAAATTGCTCCAAGACTCGCAGTTGCCAGCATCCCGATAACGGCTTCCGGACAATTTGGCATAACTGCTGCGACACGATCATTTTTTGAAACTCCAAGGGACTTCAGTCCGGAGGCGCATTGTGCCACTGCATTCCGTAGTTCTTCGTAACTAAGGGAGCTTGTTGAACCATTTTCACCAATAAAACAGAGTGCTTCATTTTCATCATTACCCTGTGCCAACAAATTTTCTGCAAAATTCAACCTTGCCCCCTCAAACCATCCGGAAGGTTCAGTACCAATTTTTTCACTAAATTTGGATTTGCTCATAACTTTGCTCCACGCCACAGAAGAGCGGACATCACAATCACGCCATACTTCTTCCCAGAACAGTTCCGGATAGTCGATTGACCACTGGTGCAAAGTCGAATATTCGTAATCCGGAAGTTCGTACCGTTCCTGTACTTTTTTGCTGAAACATGTAAGCAGAGTTTTTTCCTGTTCTTCAGGACTTGGCTGCCAAAGTGCTATGGCCATATTATTCAGTTTGTTATTTGAATTTTAAATCGATAAGTTTGGCAGTGATGGTTCCGTTCCAATTTTCCGGAATAATTTCATCGATAGGGAAGCCAAACTCTTTAGACTGTCCGGGCTCCAAAGGTAAAGAATCACTGAAAGAATAATTATTTACCGGAAAAAATTTATGAACCTTAGAGAATTTTCCATCTTCGCCTATGAAATTAACATTCATAGTTGCAATCTTAATCGTGTGTTCTCCATTATTTTGAATTACACCAAAAATTGCTGTTCCCAACTTGCCTTTTGAAGTTCCAGCGCCTACCCTTACATTCTGAAGTTCTACTTTAGCCAGTTCAGTGCGCAATTCTTCAAGCTTAATTTGCTGAAAATACAAGGTGAGAATTGACAGAACAATTACAATAATTACTAGAAAAAACAGTCGTTTGTGCTGCCTGAAAAACATTGACAAATTATCCTGATAAATATTTCTGCTGGGAAGATGTGACTCTTACTATAGAGAAAATATCTGGACAATGTCCAACTTTTTGAGCTTCTTTGAAAAATATTAAAGAAGGATCAAGGTTGATTTATTCAATCATTTTGTGCTTATTTTCTATTTTAAATTGATTTAATTGATTTTTTTTAAAAAAAGTATTGTAGAAGACGCTTCCCATAGTTATAGTATGGTCTCAGTATTCTTACAGTCTTCGCTAATCCGAGCTTCAGGAAGAGGTAAAAGAAGTCTTTGGAGGAGAGTCAGTCAGAAAAATTTATAAACAAATAATTTTAATAAATCGCTAGCATTAATATATTAGACAAATCGGAGGAGCGAATGGTAAAAGTCGATATAGTACGGGCTATCCAGCTGGGAACTGACTTACAGTTTGGTGAAGCTGAAAAAGTGGTCAACGATATGTTGGAAATGATCAAAGAAAAATTAGAGAAAGGTGAGGATGTACTCATCACAGGTTTAGGAAAGTTTGAGTTGCGTAACAAAAAATCTCGACCTGGACGTGATCCAAAATCAAAAAGGGATTATGAAATTTCTGCACGAAAGGTTGTGACATTTCATCCCTCTAAAATCTGGCGTGACGAATTGAACAATAACAATTAATTCATTGCCCTTCATGCAATTTCAGGCAATCTGCTTTGATTTAGACGGCACATTGCTAGATAGCTTAGCCGACTTAGCACACTGTACAAATACAATACTTTCAAAAAGAGGATTCCCAGAACACCCCGTTGATGCATTTCGCTATTTTGTAGGAGATGGAGCGAAAATGCTTATTACCCGTGCCCTTCCTGAAGAAGTCCGTAAAGAACCTCTCATAGAAAAATGCAGACAGGATTTTGAGACAGCATACCGTGAGTGCTGGGATGAACATACTCAGCCTTATGATGACATTCCTGTATTGTTGGATGAATTGGAATCCCGCAAACTCAAGCTGACAGTTTTGTCTAACAAACCTCACAAATTTACATTGCTTGCAGTCAAGCATCTTTTGCCAAATTGGGAATTTGAATTGGTTTTAGGCCAACGGGAAGGCATTCCACGTAAGCCCGATCCTGCTGGAATGATTGATATTTGCGAGCAGTTGAAAATTCCAGCGAAGTCTTTTCTTTATTTGGGAGACACCGCAACCGATATGAAAACAGCCACGAGTGCCGGATGTTTTCCGGTGGGCGTGCTTTGGGGATTTCGACCGGAAAAAGAACTGAGAGAAAACGGTGCTCAAGCAATCATAAACGCACCTTTGGAATTACTTGATTTACTTGACTAAAACCTGTTACTTCAAAACTTCCTTAATCGTTTCCGCCACAAACTGCGTCACCATTTTCTTCCGGAAGCCCAAAGTCATATCCGTATTGTCCATCGGTTTTGCCAGTTTTGCCGCTACTTGAGCCGTATTTTCAATCCGTGTCAGGCTCCCTTCCGCAGTGAGTGAGCCACCCACCAAAAGTTTTTCCGCCTCAAACGCCCGCAGTGGACACGAAGCCACCCCACCCAAAACAATCCGCGCTTCCATACAATTTCCGGATGTGTCCAAACGCAATGCTACTGCCACGCCAAGCACCGGAAAATCAATTGCACCCCGCCGACTTAATTTGCGGTAATTCATTTTCCATCCTTCATGTAACGGTAGGTGAATGGATACCAGCAATTCATCCGGAGTTTTGTTGAGAAAATCCATTCCGTCATTTTTGTAAAATCCTCCTGCCGGAACAATGCGTTTACCGTCAGGATTCATCAAATGAAATTCCGCATCCAAGGCGACCATCACCGGAGCGCAATCAGAGGACGAAACCGCCAAACATTTTGGACTGCTGCGAGCCACCCAGCAAATAGCATCGTTTTGCATCGGACTTTCCGGTTTTTTCAAACAAAATCCAAGTGCTTTGCGCCATGGAAATGTTTGGTTGTAATAATTACATCGTGTATCCAAACACAAATTTCCGCCAATGGTTCCCATATTCCGCAACTGTGGCGCAGAAACCAAAGATGCTGCTTTTGCTAATGCCGGAAAATTATTGAGGATTTCCGGATGTTCCGCAACTTCACTCAAAGAAACTCCGGAACCAATCATTAATCCATTTCCGGAGTCATCCAAACTAATGCTGCGAAGTTCTGCTAATTTCCGCAAACCAATCAGTATTTTCGGTGTGAATTGCCGCCGTTTCATATTCGGAAACAAATCTGTTCCTCCGGAAACAAACATCGCCGAGTCACCGCACTCTGCTTTCAGTGCAACAGCCTCAGCAATGCTGTTTGGAGCTTGATATTCAAATGGTGGTAAGCGCAACATAATTAATTACGACACGAATTAAGACACGAATTATTCTCTGTCAAAGTGACAGAGAAGCATACAGAACCGTCAACTGTCAACCGATTTCACTTTGATGGCTTCCGGAAATGTGATTTTTGGAAATTTCTTTGGGCCGACTCTTCCAATAACCCCGGACCCTCCGGGCTTTCCGGATTTTAGCTCTTTTAAACCTTGATAAATTTTTTCCGGAGTAATCGGCACTTCATCGACACGCACACCGACCGCATTGTAAATCGCATTGGCGATGGCGGGCATGATCGGCAGTAATGGCCCTTGGCCGGCTTCTTTGGCACCGTACGGCCCTTCCGGATCATGCGTTTCTACTAAAAATGTTTCGATTTCCGGCATATCGAGTGCGGTCAAACTTTTGTAATCCAACATCGACGGAGTTTTGTGCAAACCTCCGGGGTTGTCTTTTCCGGTGCGATAAATTTGTTCTTCCATCATGGCCTCACTCAAACCCATGTACGCACTGCCTTCGACTTGTCCGATGACCAATTTTTCGTTGATCGCTTGTCCGATATCGTGTGCCATCCAGAGTTTGTCCACACGATAAATTCCACTTTCCGGATCACAAGTGACTTCGGCAACACAAGCGGAATAGCTGTAATTCGGGGACGGCCCCACACCTGCGCCTTTGTATTTTCCCCCGTGACTAGGTGGTGTATAACTGCCGACGGAACCCAGCATACCGTATTTTGTTTCTGCCCATTGAACGGCATCCACAAAGGAAACAGGTTCTCCGGAACCGTTTTTTGATAAAACAGAACTATTCCGGAGCATTAATTTTTCTGCTGGAATTTTCAAAACTTCGGATGCGGCAGACAATATTTTTTCACGTAAAGGGCGAGCCGCGTCAATGGCCGCATTTCCGGTCATCAGTGTTACACGACTGGAATAACTTCCCAAATCGACCGGAGTTAAATCTGTATCCGCTGTGACCACAATAATATTCCCAATGTCGATTCCCAGTTCCTCGGCCACAATTCCGGCCAGCACAGAATTTGATCCTTGACCGATGTCCGTGCTTCCGCAAAAAACAGTTACGCCGCCACCGCGGTCGATTTTGATTTGCACTCCGGAATGCGGCATTTTGTTCCAGTAAACAGGCAGGCCCGCACCGCTCAAATAAGAACCGCATCCCAGCCCAAAACCTTTGCCCAGAGACGATCCCGTTCGCTGCTGCTGGAATCTGGAAGCCTCCGTGACTTTGCGGATGCACTCACCCAAACCGTTGGTGGTCACTGTGAGGTGGTTCACGGTTTTGCTGTTGTCCGGTATCAAATGTCGCAAGCGTAATTCTGCCGGATCCAGTTCCAAATCCTCAGCAAATTTGTCAAGCAAAACTTCCAGCGCAAAACGGGGCTGCGGCGTGCCGTGTCCTCGTTTGGGACCGCATGGAGCTTTATTGGTGAAAACCCGCATCGCTTCAAATTTGTAATTTGCAATCGGATACGTCACTGTCTGCAAAGCACCGGTGTAATAGGTACTGGCAACACCGTAACTTCCGTATGCTCCGCCATCCAGAAAATTACGAAAATGCAAAGCTGTGATTGAACCGTCTGACTTCATTCCGGCTTTGACCCACATCAATACCGGATGACGTCCACGATGTGTGTAAAAAACTTCTTCGCGGGTCAAAGTCAATTTTACCGGACGACCTGTCATCATGGCCAGTTTGCACACAACCATTTCATGTTGAAACGGATCCGTTTTTCCGCCAAATCCTCCACCAACCGGAGTCGCAATTACACGAATTTGACTGGCCGGCATTTCCAAAACTTTGGCCAAAGCACGGTGAACATAGTGCGGAGTTTGCGTGGAAGACCAAAGCGTGATCCGTCCATCGGCTCCGTGTTGAGCGACGGCAGAGTGTTGTTCAATCGGCAAATGCGTGTTGCCTTCGTAATAATAAAGTTCTTCGCGAATATGGTCTGCTTCTGCAAATCCGGTTTCGATGTCGCCAAATTCGAGAGCCACTTGTTTGTGAATATTTCCGGAATCGGCATATTCGTGAATTTGCGTTTTTGAAATTTCAGTTTCTTCCAAGGATTTTAAACCGTCTTCAATGGTCAAAACAGACGGCAAAAGCTCATATTCGACGACTATATCTTCGAGTGCAGACTCTGCTGTTTCTTCGTCAATGGCCGCCACTGCCGCCACCGGATCGCCAATCATGCGCACTTTGTCCACACACAACGATTCCTCGTCCTGACTCACCGGCAAAATCCCAAAAGGAATCGGCAAATCTTTGCCCGTCATGGCCGCCACGACTCCGGGTCGTTTCAAAGCCTGTGTCAAATCAATGCTTTTGATCCGAGCGTGCGGGTGAGGACTGCGCAACATTTTGGCAAAGAGCATTCGCGGTAAAAACATGTCATCAGCATAAACGGTCTCACCTTTGGCTTTGGCCAAACCGTCTACTTGAGCCCAAGATTTACCAATCCATGTAAGGCCCGCTTGGAAATCTTTGTTTTCACTCATAAACTATTTGATGCTTGAAAAAATGAAAAAACAGTGTTTTATCTGGCCAGCAATTGTAAAAGTTGAGGATCCATATTTGCACCAAATCCCCATCCTTCTTTTTTGATTTCTGCTTTTTGCAAAATATCATCTTGAAAAACCAAATCCAGCCGATATGCCTTTTCCAGCCGAATCTCTGTGATCAATAAATTGACATAATCTTCCTGAAAATCGAGGAAGATCATTGCCGAACGATTCTCTTGTTCTCGGTAGCCGAAAGGTTCTCCAATCTGTTCCAAAACTTCTTGTGCCCTCGTTGTTCCTACTTTGAGAAAATTTGGCAGTTTTTCATCGGATAATTCCACTTTTCCAATTCGAGTTTTGGCACATCCAACGAGCAACATGAAAAGTAAGATGCCGGTGATCGGCAATAAAAAGTAAAATTTCGTCATACGATTACCTTGCGCTTCTTCTTGTACCGGGATTGTTGGAAGTTGCCGGAGCAAAAAATCCCCATCCACTGCCAGTTTTTTCAAGTTTCACTTCAGAAACGATTTGATCTGTAAGACGAATCACCAATTCATTTCCTTCATAAGTTCCATAGAGAAAAAAGTATTCTCCCCGTTCATGATTGTAAATGAGCGTTTCTTTGCCGACCACGAAGCGATGAACCAGAGGTTCTCCCAAAGTGGTCATGATTTCTTCTCTCGTTGTCTTTCCAACTTGGATGAAAGACGGAATTCCTTCATCTGCCTGAAATTTTCCGAAAGTGCTAACCGAACAGGAAGACACTAAAAGTGTGATCCCAATACCTGTTATGATTCTGAAAAAACGCATTTTAATCTTCATAGTGACTCTACTTCGAACATTTAGGAATTTTGCCGCATCACTGCTAATTCTCCAGCAGCTTGCTCTACGGCTTCTATGATTTTTGAGTACCCGGTACAGCGACACAAAGTTCCGGACAGGGCTTCTCGAATAGTATTTGAATCCGGATTTGAATTTATTTCAAGCAGGGCTTTGGCGGTCATCAACATTGCCGGAGAACAGTAACCGCATTGCGATGCGCCTTGTTCTGCAAAAGCGGTTTGCAGTGGATGCGGAACCCCATTTTTTGCTAAACCTTCAATGGTTTGGATCTCCTGTCCCTGCACCTCAACAGGCAAAATAAGACAGGCCAAAACCGGTTCTCCGTCAATCAACACCGAACAGGCTCCGCACTCACCCAACTCACAACCGTGTTTGGTTCCGGTGAGGTACAAATCTTCACGCAAAACTTCCAGCAAAGTTTTGTGAGTCGAAGTCCAAACCTCGTGAGTTTCGCCGTTGATTTTGAGAGTTAAGAGTTGTTTCATATTAATTTTCTTTTTGTTATCAGCCACAGATTTGCGCAGATAGTCACGGATATTTTTCTATCCGTTTTTATCCGTGTTGTCTGTGGCTAACTTATTTTTCCACATGAAAGCGTTTGGCCTTCATTTCAAAACGGGGCAGAGTTCCGGAAGGCACAACTTTTATTTCCGGGCGTAAACTCAATTCGTTCTGTATTGCTTGGTCCACAGTATGTCGAGAAGTTTCTTCGTCAGCGTTTTTGCTTATTTCCAAATCAATCGTCAAATGTGCCATTTCCCGTTCAGTTGAAACCGTGATCCGGAATTCTTCAACTGCCTCACATTGACGAACTAAATTTTCCACTGCGCTGGGAAAAACATTGATTCCACGCACAACCACCATGTCATCTGACCGTCCCAGAACCCCGCCTTCGAAACGAACAAAAGTGCGCCCGCATTCGCAAGACTCCGGATTAAGCCGTACAAGATCTCCGGAACGGTAACGGATTACCGGATAACCGATGCGCCCCAAATTGGTGATAACCAGTTCGCCTTGTTCTCCTGCCGGAACCGGTTCCAGAGTTTCCGGATTCAAAACCTCAACTATGAATTCACTTTCGATGGCATGTGTTCCGTTTGGTTGAATTTCGCATTCAAAACTGTGTGCCCCTACTTCTGAAGCCCCCGCGTGATCGTAACATTTTGTGTTCCAAACAGATTCAATACGGGCTTTAGTTGCCGGAATATTGGCTCCAGGTTCTCCGGCATGAATCAGAGTTTTCAATGGAATTTCACACAAATCAAATCCGGAATCCCGAGCCACTTCCGCCAAACGCAAAGCATAAGTTGGAGTACAGCACATGGCCGTCGCACCAAGTTCTTTCATCAAATGCAACCGCTGCAATGAATCCCGCCCTCCGCCAGGAATCATCAAGGCTTTAATTCCTTTTGCACCCTCGACTGCTGCCCAAAAACCAATGAATGGTCCAAAAGAAAATGGTACAAACAAACGATCATTTTCCGTCAAACCTGCTCCTGCCAAAACATAACCCCAGCAACGCCCCCACCATTCCCAACTTTCCGGGGTGTCTATAACTCGCAGGGGAGTTGCGGTGGTTCCGGATGTCTGGTGAAAACGAGAGTAAGCGGATTCCGGGAAAGTCGCATTGGTTCCAAAAGGCAAAGCATCCTCCTGGGCTTGTACTAACTCCGCTTTGGTAGTCAGCGGTAAACTCGCCAAATCACTTAAGGTTTGTATCGCTTCCGGATGAATTCCCGCGGCATCCAGCTTTCCCGTATAAAAACGGTTGCTCCCATAAATTTTTTCCAGCATGGAATACAACTTTTCGATTTGTAGTAATTCCAATGCTTCGCGGGGCATGGTTTCTACTGACTGCTCGAAAAATCGCATTAAGTGTTTCTTATCTGTTTGTTGCTCTACGGAAGTGGAAACAATTACAAAAAAAATTACCGTCCGCCGACAAGAATTGAGTCAATTTTCAAAGTGGGCTGACCAACAGTTGTCGGAACCCAGCCGCTGGCCGCTCCGCACATTCCTGCCGCCAAATCCAGATCATCGGCAATCATCGAAATTTGCGACAGGACATCGAACCCCTTGCCGATCAGCGTTGCTCCGCGCACTGGTTCAGCGATTTTGCCATTGCGGATAGCATAACCTTCCTGCACTGCAAAATTGAATTCACCAGTCCCCGGATTGACAGATCCGCCACCCATTTTTTTTGCATACAGGCCAAATTTAATGGAACGCAGCATTTCTTCAATCTCGTGCGGTCCGGGAGCAATAAAGGTGTTGCGCATACGGGAAACCGGAGCAAATTTGTACGATTCGCGTCGTGCAGAACCGGTACGGGAAATACCGACTTGACCTGCACCGATACGGTCACTGAGGTAATTATTGAGTATTCCGTTTTCGATTAGTACGGTTTTTTGCGTCGGCGTACCTTCGTCGTCCACATTACACGAACCCCATTTGTTTGCAATAGTTCCATCGTCTATTGCAGTAAGAATCGACTGGCCGACACGCTTTCCTATTTTTTCGCAAAAAGGAGATGCGTTTTTTCGGATCGCTTCTGTTTCCAATGGGTGACCGCAAGCCTCGTGGAAAATAACACCGCCGAATCCATTACCCAAAATCACAGGCATTTTTCCTCCATCGATGTATCCTGCAGCGGCCATACGCAACGCAGATTGTGCCGCATTTTCTGCAAGTTCCTCCAAATTCAAATCCTGAAAAAATTCATAACCACCCAAAACTCCTGGACTTTCAGCTGCAGTTTGGGGTCCATCGCCTTTTTCTGCAACTGCAGAAAGACGCATCCTGGAATAATTTCGTGAGTCCTCGGCCCATAAACCCTCGCTGTTGGCTATAAGTACCGAGCGTTTTTTTTCAGACATGTTGACCGTGACCTGTTGAATATCGTCACCGTGATTACGGGTTTTGTTATCCAGTTCCCTTAGCAGTTCAACGCGCTCAGACTTGCTCACCGTTTCTGGATTTACGGCTATATGGTGAATGTCTTCGATGGACTGAGGCTGAAGGGATTGCATATCTCCGGACTGCCCTTCTTTCTGGGATTGCCCTAAATTGCCGGTGAGTTTCAGCAAATTGGCTTCGTCAGGATCACTGCTGTAACCGTAATAGGCTTCGTTGCCGTAAAGAAGACGCACCCCTATTCCAAATGAGTTTGAGGAATTGATTTCTTCAATTTTCTGATCAAGCAGATTGATAGAAGAAGCAACAGAGTCCTCTACAAAAACTTCAGTAAAGTCTGCCCCCTGCTGAAGTCCATACTCCAAAATTTTTGCAACCGTGTTTTCGTTGAGCATAGTTTTTCCCGGGAAAGGTTGTTTCGAGTAACTTTAAATAATATAACAGTTTTGATCAATCATTTTAAAGCATAATTGACAGTGGTGCAATCCGGAAACGTTAATCAAACTACGTTGTATTCCGGAATCAAGCGCTTCTCAGCAAATCGGTTGTAATCCAACTTGCTGATGTCAACGGTGGTGGCTTCACCGTCTATGAGAATTTCGGCCATCAATTTCCCACAAATTGGGCCCTGCATGAATCCGTGTCCTGAAAATCCGCTAAGCAAGTAAAATCCTTCCACCGGTGTAGGGCCGATGATGGGGTGTGCATCCGGAGTCATTTCGTACAGTCCAGCTTGTCGTGCCTGGATTCCGGAGTTTCCCAGCAAGGGCATTCGCTGTATTGCAGATTCGATGTGTTTCAATTCCCACTCGGAATCAATTCTTTGATCATCTCCAATTTTTTCGTTGGGATTCGACATGCCCGTAAGCAGTCCGGAACCTTCCCGGTGAAAATAGAGACTTTGCGCAAAATCAATGACAAACGGGAAGTCTTCCGGAAGTTCCTGAATTGCTTCAGTGACAAACCACTGACGCCGCAGAGGAAATACTGAAATTTCGAGACTAATCTCTTTTCCAAGGCTTGCGCTCCATGGTCCACAGGCATTGACTACAGTTTTAGTTTCAATGGTTCCAAGAGATGTTTGAACTTTCCGAATTTGATTATTTTTTACATCAATACCGATTGCAGAACAATCAGTAATGCAGACTGCTCCATGCCGACGCGCAGCATTGATGTAACCCATCACGATACTGTTGGGGTCTGCCAGTCCGTCTTCCGCGTTAAAGCTTCCAGCAAGTGCATCCGGGAAGTCGCAGGGAGCGGCAATACTGCGTACTTCATCTCCGGTAAGCCATTCGGTTTGAACGCCGAGGGAACGTTGAAGTTCAACCGTTTTCCGGAACACCTCTACATCTTTTTCCCGAGTCAGTGCAAACAAATATCCACATTTTTGCACCAACACCGATTGTCCGGTTTCTTCCTCAAAAGCATCAATCATGGGAAGACTTTTTTGGGAAAGCCGGATGTTGACTTCAGTATTGAACTGATAACGAATTCCTCCGGCACAACGTCCGGTTGCGCCGGTACCGAAAAACTTTTCGCGTTCCAGAAGCAAAACGTCTTTGTAGCCGCGGCTTGCCAAATGGTAAACAGTGCTTGCACCCATGACTCCACCTCCGAGAATTACTACCGAGGCAGTTTTTGGCAGTCTGGACATTTTTTATATAGAGACAATTGTTCCGAGATTTTCACGCTCTGCGTTTTTCAAAGCAATCCCGGCAGAGACGGCATCCTGTACGGCTACTCCACAGGATTTAAAAAATGTCAGTTGTTCAGGTGAGGTTCGTCCGGATTTTGTTCCATTGATGAGTTCTCCTATTTCTGCAACAATTTTGTCTGCTGTGATCAAACCTTGTTTAAGCGGAGTGACTATATCTCCAGTTTCGATCAGTGCAGATTCACGGGAATCAACGAAGACAAGAGCATTTTGAATAGTATCTGAATCGATTTCCTGCATTGATGGCTGAAAAGAACCAACTGCATTTAAATGAGCCCCCTGTTTGAGGTTCTTAAAGGAAATAACAGGAGTAGAGGAAGTGGTGGCAGTACAGACAATGTCTGCATTTTTTACGGCTTCTGCAGAAGAAGTAACTGCTTGAACATCCTTTGGAATTGGACCAACTCCGGACATTTCTTCCACAAAATTTTGTGCATGTTCAGGGTTTGGACTATAAACCCACGCTTGCCGAATACTGCGAACAGTACAAACAGCATCCAGTTGTGAACAGGCCTGTTTTCCGCTGCCGATTATTGCGACAGAAACCGCATCCGAAGACGCAAGCAATTCTGTAGCGGCTCCGACTCCAGCTCCGGTACGAACTGCAGTCAAAACTTCTCCATCCATCAGGGCTTTGATTTGACCGTTTTCGGTGTCCAACACAAGCACGGCAGCATGAATCAGGGGAAATCCACGGGCTGGATTTTTGCCAAAAACAGTTACCAGTTTTACAGCCATTTCACTGTCGTCCGGAAGCGCGGCAGGCATTGTCAGGAGCACTCCCTCCTGCTCAGGAACATGGACACGGCTGCGGAGAGGCATCTCAACCCGTCCGGACGAAAGCCGGCTATACGCACGCTTCATGCCCTCGATTGCTTCTGCCATCGGAAGGGCCTTTTGAACATCATCACTACTGAGAACCCGAATTTCCATTTTGTTGGGCCATTGATAATTAGAGTGAAACTGAAGATGACACTATTCCGGCGTTGGATTTAGACAAGAGAACCAAGTTCTCAACAGACTCATTCAAATGGATTACAGATCGGTGTAACTGAGGTATGCCTTCAAAAAGACAACTGCCTTTGCGGATATTTTCGGACCCCTGCGAAAAAAGAACTGCTGTGCCATCGAATATTCTGCAACATCAGTAGGCTTTTTTTCATTCATTTCACCGTTGACATCTCTGCTTGCAGTAGTTAGAACTTTTTGCAGAAGCACCGGTGTACTAAAATTAATTTCCTCCAGTTCAGGAGTCAACCTGGAAGCCAACATCGTCATTGGAATATCATAAAGTGTTTCTGCATAGAAAAAACTCAAAAACCTCGCCACAGCCTCAATTTCTTCGTTGCTGCGCGTCAAGAGCCAACTGGTGAGTTCCCTGCGGAAGTTAAGCAAATCTTTCTTTTTGATTCCAGCAGGATTTACAGCAAGTTTTCCTGAGCTCAAATAAGATTTTGTTTTTTCCCTCATGAAACTTAAAAACCCTCCAGCTTTGCGGAAAAGCTTATTGTTCAAAAAACGTTTTTCGAAATCCCGCAAAATAAAACGTCCCAAGGAAAGTTGATTCAGAATTTGTTTGGAACCAGTGGCTTCTTTCAGATCAGCAGAAACACGTTCAAAGAGTAATACAAGTTCTTTTTGTTCGTTTTCAATATCCAGTAAACGTTGAATTTCCTCCTCTGAAATTTGAGGTTTTTCAGGAGAAATCACTGTTTGTTCTGGAACAGTAATTTCGATCTGGGCCGACTGTGAGATTGGTAAAGTTTGTGGAACAGAAAAATAAAGGAGATACAGCAAAATGCAGGTGGAAAGAAAAAATACCACAGTGAGTAGAGGAAATAATTTTTGCAGCTTCATTCTTCTTACCAGGTTGGAAAATAGTTTGAGTAAAGTCCGGCTCTAAGTTTTAGAATTAGCTTTCAAACCTGCTTGAATACGTAACGGCAGGGCATGAAGTTTGATAAAACCAATGGCATCCTGTGGATCATAAGTACCCTGGTCCGCTTCCATTGTTGCCATATCCTCATCATAGAGGCTGTTTGGTGATTTACGGCCAGTCACCATGCAGTTGCCTTTGTAAAGTTCCAGACGGACTGTACCATTAACCGGTTCCTGAGTTTTTTTCACCATTTCCAGCAAAATTTCCATTTCAGGTGAAAACCAAAAGCCATCGTAGGTCAGTTGCGCAAAGCGCGGCATTAGTGAATCCTTGAGATTAATTACACCACGGTTCAAGGTAATTGACTCCATTGCCCGATGTGCAATGTGTAAAATAGTACCACCTGGTGTTTCATACACCCCCCTGTTTTTCATGCCGACAAAACGGGACTCTACCATATCAATCCGGCCAATTCCATGTCTCCCGCCCAATTCATTTAGATATGTCAACAATTTTGCCGGAGAAAATTTTTTCCCATCAACCGCGACCGGATTTCCTTTTAGAAATTCAATCAGAATCTCCTGAGACTCAACTGGAGCCTCTTTCGGCGACTGTGACAATTCGAACATTTCCGGTAGTGGAGCTTGCCAGGGGTCCTCCAACATACCAGATTCAAAACTGATGTGCATAAGATTTTCATCTGAACTCCAGGGTTGTTCTTTGGAAGCCTTGACCGGAATACCGTATTTTTCCGCATAGGCTAATAATTCTGTACGACCGGGATATTTTTTGTAAAACTCAGGAATTTTCCATGGTGCTACTACACGAATATTAGGATTGAGCGCATAATAGCTTAACTCAAAACGGACCTGATCATTACCTTTTCCGGTTGCGCCATGTGCTACAGCAACAGCACCTTCCCGCCCTGCAACTTCTATCTGTTTTTTGGAAATCAAAGGCCGTGCTAATGAAGTCCCCAGCAAATAAGTTCCTTCATAAAGCGCATTCCAATGAATGGAAGGGAAAACGTAATCCTGTACAAATTCTTCTTCAACATTTTCGATCAGAACTTTTGCTGCACCAGCTTTTTTACCTTTTTCAAGGATGGCATCCAAATCTTCAACTTTCTGTCCTAAATCAAGACATAGTGCAATTACTTCATATCCTTGTTGAGCAAGCCAATGGACAAGAACGGAAGTATCCAGACCACCGGAATAAGCCAATACGAGTTTTTCCTGGTTCATTTTTAGTTTAATTGTGTTTCAGAAATTTTATTAATCAGAGCCTCTTCAGGCTCTTCGTTAAAATTGGGATATTTCTCTGGATCTGCCGCCTGAGTACGAGTTACTTTTAGAGCAACCGGTCCTTTTTTTCCTGTACCGACTTCAAACTCAACACGATCCCCCTGGTTGAGGAAACGAAAACCGGCCTGCCGAATTTCAGACTGATGGACAAAAAGGTCGTCTCCAGTGTCCTGTTCTATGAAGCCAAAACCTTTATTTGAATTAAACCATTTAACTGTCCCATCTCGGCGAGTACCTTCTTCATAGGTGATTGGCTTTTTGAAATGTAGAACTATCGCCAGTAATAGGCATGAGATAGAAAGAATTGCTAAAAAAAGAAAGTTTTTTTCATTTAATATTTCGTTTGTTTCCTGATTCCATAAGTAATACAGCAGTCCCAGCATCACAGCAGTTTGAACTGCAACAATTGCAGGCAAAGATTTGTTGTTCATTTTGTTTTAATATTTTCATTTGTTTTTTTTAAATATCCACTGCAGGTAATTTTTTAATTTAGTTTCCTGCAGTGGTAATTATGTTCAGCATATTTGTTCAGCCAGCCAACGCTCTGCATCAATGGCCGCCATACATCCGGTTCCTGCAGCAGTAACGGCTTGCCGATAAACATGATCCTGAACATCTCCTGAAGCAAAAACGCCTTCGACAGACGTATATGTCGTGCCAGGCGTGACTTTCAGATAACCGTTTTTGTCCATAATCAACTGATCTTTGAATAAATTTGTATTTGGAGTGTGTCCAATCGCAATGAACAATCCTGTGATAGGATGTTCTTTAACTTTATCCGTTTTAACGTTCCTCACTTTCAGGGACGTCATTCCGTCCTTGGAGTTACCCACTACTTTTTCAACAACAGTATCCCATAATATTGAGATTTTCTTGTGATCAAAAGCACGTTTCTGCATAATTTTGCTGCCTCGGAATTCATCGCGTCGATGAATCATTGTCACACTTTTACAGATATTTGCCAAATACAGAGCTTCTTCCAGCGCAGTATCACCTCCGCCTACAACGGCCACATCCTGGTCACGAAAGAAAAACCCGTCGCAGGTTGCACAGGCAGAAACCCCCCTGCCGCTGTATTCTTTTTCTGAATCCATTCCAAGCCATCTCGCGGAGGCTCCAGACGAAATAATCAGTGAATCGCAGGTCAACGTATCTTTGTTTTCCAACGTAAGTTTAAATGGTCGCTGTGACAAATCAACTTCTACCACATCACCGGAAAAAAATTCTGTGTCAAAACGAGCGGCCTGGGCTTTCAGGAGATCCATCATTTCCGGACCTTGAATTCCTTCTGGAAAACCAGGATAATTTTCAACGTCTGTAGTGATCATCAATTGTCCTCCTGCCTCTCGTCCAGAGACGACAACAGGATTTAAGTTGGCTCTTGCCGCATAAATTGCCGCAGTCAATCCCGCAGGACCGGAGCCTAAAATTATTAGTTTGTGGTGGGTTTTTTCCATTTTAGTTTTGGTTGTTAATATCATGTTATTTTACCATTTGAACATCCGGCAGTTTCAAGTCAATTCCAAATAAGCAAATAACCCCGATCAACGCCTCAACCTTTTTTCCAGTTCTTGTAGAGAAAATTCCACCATAATGGGGGCTTCCTTGATGGATGCCATCGGACTGTCCAATTCTTCCCACTGTGCCAGCAAACAATCCATTTCAGACTGCCCAAGTTCCTGCTCATATGGCATAGATGCATGCTCTGAAACCACTTGACAGACGTCCCGTAATATTTCTTCGTTTTGACCTCTC
Source organism: SAR324 cluster bacterium SAR324-CTD7B (assembly GCA_002082305.1). Taxonomy (GTDB): domain Bacteria; phylum SAR324; class SAR324; order SAR324; family NAC60-12; genus Arctic96AD-7. Next base: position 15,207 of record LSNO01000076.1, on the reverse strand, counting down.
TTGCCAAACAATGCCAGTCGATCAAGGATTTCCCTGACCACTTTTTCCACTTGATCTTCACTCAAGCATTCCGGAATCGAATCTACTGCAAAAGTACTCCCTCCAAATGGACTGACTGCAAAACCGGAAAGGGCTAATGGTACTAAAGATTGTTCCAGCAACACTGATTCCTGGGGAGACAGTTCCAATAAAAGTGAAACTTTAAAAGTCTGAATCTTCACCTCTTTTTTTTGCAGTGACTCCACATAAGTATCATAAATCAAACGTTCGTGGAGCGCTCGCTGTTCAATCAGCACCAACCCCGCATCATTTTCCGCAATAATGTATGTCTTCCGGAACTGACCAAGCACCCTTATTTTTTTTGGAACCAACGGCAGAGGTGAAATTAGACAGAGATTGCCTATCTCGTTTTCCGGAAGATTCCCCGGAACGGAGTCCGGAACTGTTGATGTTTTTGTTGAAGCGAAATACTGAGTTTTTATTGGTTCCTGGCGAATTTCAGCAATCCGGATTTCTTGTGGGAATGCAGTGAGTTTATGTGATTTTTCCGGCCTCAACGAGCCTCGCGGCGGGAGATCTCTTGCTTCTTTTGTACGGGTTTTGTTTACAGGAAATAACATTTCTGCAGACTCATTTCCCAAAGGCAACGGATCATCCAGCGGCAGATCTATTTGTCCTGAAACACCTGTGTGTGACATTTGCGAATGTGAATGTTCACGGCCAAAAAACCGGCGACTGGCTCCTTCTTTCAGGGCACGGGAAATTTGATCTGTTAAAATTGTATGGACAAGCTGGTTGTTCCGGAAACGTATTTCTGTCTTTGCCGGATGCACATTCACATCAATTTCAGTCGGGTCTATTCTCAAATTTAGGAAAAAAACCGGATGCTGTCCTTTGCCTAAAAAAGTTCCATAACCATCATAAATCCCGTGATTGATTGACGGAGATTTGACATTCCGCTCATTCACAAAAATATATTGCCAGCGCCTGCTCGTCCGTGGTTTTGAAGGAAATGAAATGAAACCGGAAAACTGTAGATATGTTTCCTCATGTTTAACCGGCATCAAAATTTCCTTAAACTCTTCACCATAAAGCTGCTGGATACGAGTTTCCAGAGCTTGTCCTCCGGAAAGATTTAGCAGAAGTTGCCGATTATGTGTTAGACGGAAATGAATGTGCGGATAAGCCAGGGACTTTTGTACCAGATGCTGCTGAATGTGCTGAAGTTCTGTGGCAGTGGTTTTGAGAAATTTCAAGCGGGCAGGTGTATTGTAAAAAAGACGTTCGACAGTGACTTTCGTACCTTTCGGGAAACCTATTTTTCCGACTTGTTCCAGGTAGCCGCCTTTAATAAATATTCTGGTTGCACCTTGAGTTTCATCATTACATGTCAGAATCTCAAAATGTGAAATTGCTGCAATTGAAGCCAGTGCCTCCCCCCGAAACCCCAAAGTCCGGATACGAAATAAATCCTCTTCATCAATAATTTTACTCGTTGCATGCCTTTCCACAGAAAGTTGAGCATCAGATTCGTTCATTCCGCAACCGTTGTCGAGAATAGAAATCAAATCCTTTCCTCCATTTTTGATACTCACTTGAATTTCTGTAGCTCCGGCATCAATTGCATTCTCAAGCAACTCTTTGACCACTGAAGCGGGACGTTCAACAACCTCACCCGCAGCAATTTTATTGATCAATGATTCCGGCAAAATTATGACATTATTTTTAGTGGAAGAAGATTTATTCATTTTTTTGCTGGCAATTTATAAAATATTATTGTACTTATTACTATCCATTGTTTTGGTGAAAATTTTTTCGTGATTGTACTTTGAGACATCGTAGCTTAAAGACAACATTGACACAAGATGGACTCACAAAATTTTCTCGAGTTCACTTTTTATTTTTCATCAAGTTTCGTACTCATCAATTGCTGATGGGTAAGTTTGCACGTGATTCGTAATTCGAACCAGAGCGTGTGTAATTTTATTAATCTAAAACAATAAAGGTACGATTATGCGACTAAAATATGTATTTTACGGACTCATTTCGAGTCTGATTGCTTTTACACCAATGACTGCAATGGCAGACGAAACAGAAACACTACGGATCATCCTCACAGGTGATCACTACGTCCTCCCTGCTAAAAAAGGGCGTGGCGGATTTGCCAAACTGGCCACTGTGGTCAAACAGGAAAAGGCCGGAGCCGAACACTCGATCTTCGTCCATTCGGGTGATGCTTATTCTCCATCCCTGATGTCCGGTATTCTCAAGGGTGCTCAAATCGTTGATATGCTGAATGCCGTAGGTCTGGACTACATGGTACTTGGAAATCATGAGTGGGATTTTGGAACGGACATTTTGCGCGAACGAATTTGGGATTCAAATTTTCCGATTTTAGCAAGCAATGCTGTTGATGCGGACGGCTTACCCATCGATGGTACCGTGCGCACCGCGATGGTCAATGTTGGTTCTTTCCGTGTCGGGATTATGGGACTTGTCACTACAAACACAAAAGATATTTCCAGTCCCGGAACCGATGAGTTTCTCCCTGTAGTTGCCACAGCAAAAGCTCTGGCCAAAGAACTGAAAGGACAGGGTGCAAACCTGATTGTGGCACTGGCTCATATAGATGTGTTGGAAGATCAGGAATTGATTGACAGCGGCATTGTCGATGTGTTGCTTTCCGGACACGATCACTATTTAATCACCTGGGATGACGGGAAGCACGTCTGGATGGAAGCCGGTGAAGATTCTGAAAAAGTTGCCGTGATGGATGTAAAAATGACGTCCTACGAAAAGCGCGGCAAAAAACGTTTCAAGTGGGAAGCTGACATGCGAATGGTGGACACCCTAAATGTCTCCGAAGATGCCGCGGTTGCCGCAAAAGTCAAAGGCTACAAAGATCGTCTGAGCAAGGAACTCGACATTGAAATCGGTACAACAACAACCGAACTCGACAGCCGAAAAAAGACGGTGCGATATGGAGAGGCCACAATCGGCAACCTGATCGCAGATGCCATGCGTGAGGGAGTGGGAGCGGACATCGGTATTGCCAACGGTGGAGGAATCCGGGCTAATAAAATCTATGAACCTGGCACATCACTCACTCGAGGCGATATCCTGACCGAACTTCCTTTCGGCAACGTCGTTGTAAAACTTGGACTGACCGGAGCGCAAATTTGGGAAGCTCTTGAAAATGGTGTGAGTCAGGTCGAAAATGGGGCCGGACGTTTCCCTCAAGTTTCCGGAATGAGTTTCGTCTGGAATCCAAAAGCCAAAGCCGGGGCGCGTATTGTTTCCGCGAAAATCGGCGGTCAGCCCCTGGATAAGGGACGCAGTTACACCGTGGCGACCAACAACTATGCTGCCGGTGGCGGAGATGGGTACAAGGTTTTCAAAAAAGGCAAAGTCCTCATCGATGCCAGCGGAGCCACACTCCTCGCAAGCATGGTGATGGATTATATCAAAGCCAAAGGTACAGTCTCTCCAAAAATAGAGGGCCGAATCGTTGCTCAGTAGGAGAAAATTTTGCAAAGAGCATAAGCTGGTTTTTATCTTTCCGGATATAATGGGCGGGCAAGTTTCCCCGCCCTGCCGGGGAAACCAACTTTGTTCTCGATTGTCACCTCTCCTTCAGTTCAATTAACTCTTCCAAGTTCCTTTGCTACATCCACAAAATGCTGAACGTTCTCATACGGTGTTCGTTCCAGCAAACCGTGATTAAGGTTAAGGATGTGATTTTTTCGTCCACTTTGCTCAAAACATTTCCGGACTGCTTGGGTGATCTCTTCCTTAGTACCATCTGCCAAAATTTTATTATCAACGTTGCCTTGAAAAATCATTTTCGGAGCTCGTTTTTTGGCTTGAGCCAAATCAATACAATTTCCAACACTCAAAACTGAAGCACCACTTTGAAGCATCAAATCCAGGTGCGGTGATTCTTTGGTGAACAAAATGGAGTGTGCATTTGGCGACAGGGAACTAAAAATTTTCTCATGTGTCGGCTGAACAAATTTTTTATAAATCTCTAGTGGGATAACCTCCGCAAACGACTCAAATAATTGAACAGCGTGTGCTCCAGATGCCATTTGGAAGTTGATATAGTCCACCGTCATTTCTGTTAACAACTCCAGTAAAGCTTCAGTGATTGCAGGTTGTTCTTCAACAAATGCTAAAACTTCTTCAATTTTCCGATTTGGACTGTTGCCCGCAATCAAAAAAAATGCAAGTGACATCGGCGAGCCTGCAAAACCAAGAACTGGCAATTCTCCCTTGAGTTCAGCATTAAGTCCTTTGAGGATTTGAGCAACGGTTTGCAAGTGTATTTCCGGATCAACTGCGCGTAGTGCTTTTACCTGGGAGAACGTCCGGACAGGTTTTTCCAAAACCGGACCCGGATCAAAATGGAAACCTGCTCCCATTGGGGTGAGTGGAGTGAGAATGTCCTGAAACATGATGATTGCATCCACTCCAAGACGTTTGGGGAATAATGAAATTTTGATAGCTATTTCAGGATCCGCAAAAAGTTCTTCCAGTGCACGACCGTCATTTTTTCTAAGTTGATTGTATTCAGGATCTGTTCGACCGGCCTGACGCATCATCCATACGGGTATCCGATCGACAGGTAAGTGATTGAGCACACGGATTAATCGATCATTTTTGAATACAGACATTATTCTGTTTCCTGATTTATGAATTATGTTTTTGTGGATACAATACGTTTTTTAGCTCTGCAAAGCTATATTATTTTTAGTACAACAAAGCTGAAATCTGCAACCTTAAAGCAGAAATTCTCTGGACACTTCGAGAAGCTTGCTCCAACATAGAAACATCTTTTTATTTTATTACTACCCATTTCAGACATTATTCAATGGCTAAAACTGTTCCTGACTGCCTGCGTTGCAGCGACACCAGAATTTTTATCAGCGTTCGTCCACGCGAACGATATGCTCACGCCAGACTTTGTGACTGCGTTTCAAGTCCCTGCAAAACCTGCAAAGGTACAGGTTTCCTCGTAGAGCAGGACAGTTTCCAACGTGATGTTGCTATAACATGCCCGGACTGCGAACAAATCAAAAAACGCGTTCAGCTCTATAACAGTGCCCGCATCCCCCGTCGCTACCTGAACAGCCGACTGAATTCGCAAGATCGAGATTCAGGAAACGAGATGGTATTTGATTTACTTGAAAGCATTTTCCGGCTTCTGCCGCAGCGATTGAGCAATAAAAATAATTTGCAAAACGACACGGAAGACCTGAAAGGCATGGTTCTTATGGGCCCTCCCGGTACCGGAAAAACACACCTAATGACAGGTTTTGTCTATCAATGTACTATTGGTCATGGTATATCCTGCATTTTTCAAAGTTTTGCAGAGTTGCTTTCAGAATTAAGACAGGGTTATTCCGACGGAAAATCAGATATGGAAATTATTGAGCCTCATTTGCAGACTGATATCCTCATCATCGACGATATGGGCAAAGGACGAAACAGTGACTGGGAACTAGGCATTCTCGACATGCTGATTTCTGAGCGCTACAACCGCAATCAAATTATAATGGTCACCACCAATTTTACTGAAAGCGAAGAAAACACACTCAAAGAACAAATCCGCAGTCGAGATAAAACTGAAACAGAACAATTTATCGCCGACACCATTCACAGACGTGTGGGTGAGCGCATTTACTCCCGTTTAAAGGAAATGTGTTATTTCGAAAATTTGATGGGGCAGGATCGTCGAATTACTGAAGATGAACTCGACGAAGAATGATCAAAGCAGGCCCTGCTTTTCATCCAAACCAAACATCAGATTCATATTTTGAATTGCCTGCCCTGAAGCACCCTTGACCAAATTATCGATGCTGCTGACAATCACACAATTCTGTCCGGACTGATCAGTCTCTGCTCCAATCATGCAGCGGTTAGAATGCACAGTCATCATTAAATCTGGCAAATCTCCTTCCTCCAAAAAGTGAACAAATTCCTGACTCTCAGCAAATGTTGAAAAACGTTCCAAAATATCACTTGAAGTAACAGGTTCGCGGAAATGGAGGTAAATCGTGGATAAAATTCCTCGGCTAAGCGGAAGTAAATGCGGTGTCAGGATAATTTCTCCCGTGACATCCGAGCTATACGGGCTGAGGTCTTGCAAATACTGCTGAATTTCAGGCTGGTGCTGATGTGAAAAAACTTTGTAGGCTTTGAAATTTTCATTGACACTTACAAAGTTCGTCACGTCATCTTCAACCCTGCCTCCTGCACCACTCACCCCTGATTTTGCATCAATTATCGGCGGCCGATCTAATTTCCCAAGTAACTCTCCCAACGGCAAAAGCCCCAGCAAGGCACCTGTAGCATAACATCCTGGATTTGCAACCAGTCTTGCTGTGGTAATTTCGCTTTTAAAATATTCCGGTAGTCCGAATACGGCTTCTTCCAGCAACTCCGGGGCAGAATGTGATAGCTTATAAAATTTGGAAAAAACCTCTTTGTCCCGTAAACGAAATGCTCCGGAAAGATCAATCACCCGTACACCCTGCTCCAATAAGTTTGGAACCCGTTCCAAGCTGGCCTGATTGGGGATTGCAAGAAAAACAAGATCGCATCCCGTAACGTCAATATCGTTAGGCTGAAAAACTTGATTGGAACCGGTCAACTCCGGAAAAACATCATTGACTTTCTTCCCTTGATACTTACTGGAAGTCAGTAGTTCAACAGACGCCTCATCATGACTTTGCAGCAAATACAGGAGTTCACGTCCGGATAAACCGGCTGCTCCAATTATTCCAATTCTTACCATTTAGCCAAAGACCTCTTCATAAAGTTCAGGATTAAAGCCCACAATAAATTCATTGCCAATTCTCCAGGTTGGAGCACGCAGGTTTCCACTCGGACCAATTACATCTTTCAAAATATTTGCTTTGTCATCAGAAGCAGGATTCCAATCCTTCCTTTTTTTACCTTTACCGGTTAAAATAAGACTTGCAGACTCCATCAGTTTCCAGGCTTCCTGGCTGTTTATCTTTTCTTTGTTGGCAAAAACACGTGTTTCTACTGAAATATTTTTTGCGTCAAGAACCTCTTGCGCTCGCTTACAGGATGTTCAACCATTCCTGAAATAACCCCAATTTATTTGTTTGCTCATTTTCCCTTTCAGATATTGTGTTTTTTCAAATCATTATCGTGTTTAAAGTCTAGCTGGTGCGGGTCTCACAATCAAATCCTTTCCATTATTTGCCACAGAATTAACAAACATGATTTTCAGCGGATGCGGCCAACACGAATTGAAAGCGGCCACTTTACATTTTTCTTTTCAACAGGTTCACCCCAAACTGCTTTTAAACGATCCAATATAACTGCAATCGGATCACTTCCCTTGCGTTTTTTATAATTTGCCACCGCAGACCAACTGCTGAGAAAACCGAGCATATTTTCAAAATCCCATGTCGACATTAATTCAATTTTTGGAGCACGAAATTCACGAAATGGAAAAGACAATGTTCGGTAGCCGGTATCAACCAAACGACGTTCCGGATCCCAGTAATTGCCTAAAATATCTTTATACAAACAATCCACTTCACGGTCAACATCCGGATTTATCCTGAATAATTTGTAGGACCAGCAGGCAAGCACGCCATATCTTTTTAGGACCCGCTCGGCTTCTGCGTAAAAAACTTCAGTATCAAACCAGTGAAGAGCCTGCGCCACAGTAATTAAATTAACACTACGTCGCTTGAGTGCAGGAGCCTGTTCGTTGGCAACAGCATAACTGATGTTTTCCAGAGGAAAAGCATTTAGAATTTGGGTGGAGCTTGCATCCGTGGCATAAACCTGATCAAAGTACAAAGCAAGTTTTTGTGCGGACTGACCATTTCCTGTCCCAGCGTCCCATGCCAGTTTGTGTTCCCGGCATTCACCAGCCAGGTAGCGAAAAAGGGTTTCAGGATACAAAGGACGATAAGCGGCATATGCTTTGGATTGCGTTGTAAAATTGTCTTTGAATGCTTTTGGATTTTTATGAAACTTGGCCTTTAATCTCATTTTAGAACGAATAACTTTGGGTTGGTAAAGTAAGCATATTTTTTCATCCCTCTCACCAGTGTCCGATCAAAATTCCCATCTTTTCATCCCTCTCAACCCCCATTTCAAACAGAAAATCATGTTCCATTTCTGTACGAATCAAGCGCTCCCTGAACCAGGTAAATAGCTGTTCGTGCATTTCCTTGCCCACAGCTTGATATTCCGGATCGGCTCCTAAATCATAAAATTCTTCCGGATCATTTTTCAGATCAAAAAGTTGCGGACTAAATTTTTCATGCAAAATGTATTTCCAGTCCTTGGTGCGAATCATGTGAGCGCGGCAATCGTAAGGATGCAAATTCAACGAAACACGGGGACCTCGATCGCTGTAATCAATTTGGCTGATAGTGTATTCCCGTTTATTATCCGGATCTAAAATTCCGCGTGTCAGGGGAAGCAGTGATTGCCCTTCCATGCGCTGTTTGCATATATTGCCACCGGCAAATTCAACCATGGTCGGCACAATGTCAACAGCCTCCACAAATTCGTGATTCACTGTGCCCCTTGTCGATTCTGCATAAGTTTCCGGATCACAAACAATTAACGGAATTCTGACAGACGGTTCGTGAAACAAGTCTTTCTCCCCCAACCAGTGATCACCCAAATAATCCCCATGATCTGCTGTCAAAACAATCAAAGTTGAGTCCATTAATTTTTTGGATTTCAGCATTTCAAAAACACGGCCCAAATGATCATCAATTTGTTTGATCAGTCCCATATAGGTCGGAACCACACGTTCCCGGACTTCATCGCGTGAAAAATTTTGGCTGTAAGTTTGTTCATGGAATGCTTTAAATACCGGATGCGGAGCTTGAAGTTCGTCCGGATTACGAACAACAGGCAAAATCTGATCTTTACAGTAAAGCGAATGGTACGGAGCCGGAACGAGATACGGCCAGTGCGGTTTGATGTAACTAAGATGCAAACACCATTGATCATTTGGGTCTACTCCGGACAAAAATTCCAGAGCGCGGTCTGTGGTAAATGCAGTTTCGGAATGTTCTTCAGCGACGGCTGCCGGCAGATTTGCGTTTCGCATTTGCCAACCACTGACTTTTTTGCCGTTGACATCATAAGCACTGTTGGCCCAACTTTCCCAAAGATTTTCACCGTCATATCCGTTGGAACGCAAATAATCATTGTAAGCTAAATCATCGGGAACAATCTCGTCAGGATATATTCCAGCAAAATGTTCATAATGTTCAAATCCTCCTTGCGCCAGCCGTTGACCAAGATTTGAGCGTTGATCAATTAGCAAACGAGCCAGTGCATCCTGATTGGCTCTAGCTTCAGACTTTCCAACCAGAACAGTACGATAATTGATTTTTTGAAGATAATCGCCCAAAGAAAGTTCCCCTAGTTTTAGCGGGTCTGCGTTGACCAAAGCTCCGTGTGAAGCAAGGTAACGTCCGGTGTAAAAACTGGCTCGCGAAGGACCGCAGAGCGGGGCCTGGCAATAGGCACTCGAAAAACGTACTCCCCGCTCGGCAAGTCGGTCGATGTTGGGCGTTTCAAGAAACGGATGTCCATAGCAGGAGAGATAATCCGCCCGTAATTGGTCACACATGATGAATAAAATGTTTTTTCGCATATCCTACTCGTTAAAAAATTCTGCTGTGTTTTTGAATCAATTTTGCAAAAATTCACAGATCCAGCGTGCCCATAAATTTGCATCGGGAACTTCATCCCGGAGACGGGAGCGTCCGTATTCCATTTCTTGTGGATTTGCTCCGAGAAGCAAAAGTTCTTTGATGAAATTTTCCATTGCTCTGCGAGGTTGTTCCGGATGACCTTGCAGTGCCAACACCGAATCCCCAATCACAAAAGCACTATTTTCACAAAGTTCGGAATGCCCGATGAGTTGGGCGTTTTCCGGAAGAACGGAAACATGATCTTGGTTGATATGGAAAATTTCACATTTCATTTGGGTGGGCTTCATCCATGATTGTACGTCCACAATATCAAATGATTCCGCTCCTAAAAGCCAACCGTCTCTGCGTCGTTCAACCGTTCCTCCAAGAGCGCTCGCAATCAATTGATGGCCAAAACAGATCCCGACTAATTTTTTTTGTGAAACCAGACAATCCCTGACAAACTGCTGTAATTTTTCAATCCACAAATGTCCTTCATTGACACTGCAAGGGCTGCCTGTAATGAGGTAAGCATCATAAGAGTATAATGATTCCGGCCATTCATTTTCGGCCACAAAAAGTTGATCCAATGTCGCATCTGGCATCACGGGAGTCAGAAAGTCTATAAATTTTTCGGATTCCGTAATTCCCAGATCCGTAGACCAGTAGCTTCGAGGAACCGTATCCAGTATTCCAAGTTTCATTTTTTACCCACTTCAAAGTAAATTGTCAATTCATCCGGAAGAAGGACGTAATGCATCAAACAGTACTTTGAGTAATCAGCGCTATCCCGTAACGAGACTGTATTTCAGGAACAATGGCTACCAGCATCCCTTCTACAATTCCGTTCAAAGCTACAACCGATAAAATACTGCTATCCACTTTCCTTCAATTCATTCTTATAACATAAAAAACCTCGTTTAATTTTCCTATTTAGATCAGTAAAACTACTTGATGTTCCATCATTTATCAACTTCAATAAAATAATCATTGTAATTATTACAAAACTAATTTATCTTCTATCTGTTTTTGATATTCGTTTTATACAGAATTTTAACTAACCATATCCTTTTTATCATTTTCAGCCTTATGAACAATCGACCTTACACCCCATCTAGGTAGATTAAAGAAGTCGAACCGCTTTGGGCGGAGTGCTTATACCGCTTGATCCGCTTGGGACGCATCTATAAAAAAACCGTTTATGTACGACACCAATTTTCTCGCACAACATCTACGCGCCGCCTCGCTTGGCAGGGATAATTCTACCTTCATTCGTTTGCATGAAACAGACAACACGATCAGTTTCCAAGACTTTTTTCAAAACGCTGAACGCATCGCCTCTGTACTGATCAACTCCGGAATTCAACCCGGAGACAGGGTGGCGGTGCAAGTCGAAAAATCGGTTAGCGCACTCGAACTTTATATGGGAACAGTTTTGGCCGGATCAATTTTTCTTCCCTTAAATCCAGCTTATACTCCTGCAGAAATTGAATATTTTCTGCGTGACGCACGCCCAGCCCTTTTTGTTTGTGATCCTTCAAAAATAGAGATGCTAACCACAGTCGCCGAGACCTGCGGAGTTACGCAAGTCTGGACACTAACTGACGAAAATACGGGGTCTCTGGTCGAGGCACGAAATTCCGAATCTCCCGGATTCAGAGGAATCGAAAGGGGACCGGATGATTTAGCTGCCATTCTGTACACCTCCGGAACTACTGGCCGCTCCAAGGGAGCGATGCTGACACATCGGTGCCTCCATTCAAACGCGGAAGCACTCGTGGACACCTGGCGTTTCGGCGCGAATGATGTGCTGATTCACGCTCTGCCGATATTTCACACTCACGGTTTATTTGTTGCCACCAATGTTTCCCTACTGTCCGGTTCTTCCATGATTTTTATGCACAAATTTGACACAGACGGAATTTGTCAGCGCATGACAGAGGCCAGTGTTTTAATGGGTGTTCCGACCTTTTTTCACCGTCTTTTGCAAAATCAGGAACTGGAACAAGCCTCAAAAAATATGAGGCTTTTCGTTTCCGGTTCGGCACCGCTGCTGGCCCAAACTCATGTGCTCTGGCGTGAGCGCACTGGACACGCGATTCTGGAGCGCTACGGCATGACCGAAACCAACATGAACACTTCCAATCCCTACGACGGTGAACGGCGGGCCGGTACTGTCGGTTTTCCGCTTCCCGGAGTTGAGGTGATTGTTACTAACCCGGAAAACGGACAAATTTTGCCGTCCGGAGAAATTGGAGTGCTTGAAGTTCGTGGGCCGAATGTGTTCAAAGGCTATTGGGAAATGCCGGAAAAAACCTCCGAAGAGTTGCGCGAAAACGGTTTCTTTATCACCGGTGATCTTGGTACAATCAGCGAAGACGGTTATGTTTCCATTGTTGGACGCTCAAAAGATTTAATTATTTCAGGAGGTTATAACATATATCCAAAAGAAATCGAGGTTTTGCTTGATGGGATGGACGGAGTATTGGAATCGGCGGTTATCGGTGTGCCGCATCCAGATTTTGGTGAAGGTGTAGTGGCTGTTATTGTCCCTCAATCCGGAGCAAAACTAATTCAAGAAGATATCATGTTGAAACTGAAAGACCAAATCGCCCGTTTCAAGCATCCCAAGCGGATTGTTTTTATCGACGAACTTCCGCGCAACACGATGGGGAAGGTACAAAAAAACGATCTGAGAGAACGTTTTGCAAGGTTGTTCTGATTATTTTGAACAACTTGTAGATCCGGTGGGTTCTAAATACATGGAAGCTTTTTGGTGATTCATTGATTCAGGTTTGCATCATCCTGCAATTCTGAGAGGATGGAACGCCCCATCGCCGTGTCTGCCAAGGGACGAGTCAAGTCTCCCAAGGTATCAAGTTGCGTCTTGAGAGCTTGAGAATCCTGCCCCTTCATGCTTTGTCGTACTACATCCATTTGCTTTAGGATTTCATCACGGTCCGACTCTGACAAAGCATTTTCAGCAACTTTCCAGTTTTGTTCAATCCCACGAAAGACGCGCTCTGCAGTTTGACGAAACTCAATCAACTGGCGTTCATTGAAATCATCAATCGCGTGTTCAAAAGAATCCTCCATAATCCGCTCGATTTCAAACTGAGTCAAACCGTGAAATGGAATAACCTCAATTTCAGCTTTTTTGCCGCTTCTTTTTTCGACCGCAGAAACTGTGAGAATTCCGTTTGCATCAACACGGAACATGACTTCTACCAGCGGTAATCCAGCTTTCATTGGTGGAATACCGCGTAATTTAAACTGACCTAGTGCACGACAATCTTTAATTAATTCACGTTCTCCCTGAAATATATTAACGTCGATCGAAGTCTGATTATCAACATTTGTAGTAAAAGTTTCGCTTTCTTCAATCGGAATAGTGGTGTTTCCAGTGATGATTTTACTGAATGTTCCACCCAGAGTTTCAATGCCCAAAGCCAGAGGAATGACATCGAGCAGCAAAAAATCGCGACGACCGCCCGCCAGTAAATGTCCCTGAATTCCAGCACCGATTGCCACAACTTTGTAGGGATCAATCGCCACGTGCGGTGGGCGTCCAAAAAATGATTCTATCTGTTTACGCACAGCCGGTATAACAGTTGAACCTCCAACCAGTACGACCTCGTCAATTTTTTTCACTGAAAGTTTTGCTTCACGCAAAACATGACGACAACTTTCAAGCGTCTGCTCTATCATCGGTGCTATCAAAGACTCAAATTCTTCTAATTTAAAAACACCAGAAAATGACATACTCTTTTTTGAAAAGTCCAGTGAGTAATCCGTTTCAGGTGAAAGACTAAGTTTTATTTTGATGAACTCGGCGGTTTTTTTTAATATTTGTTTGGACTCCGGATCATCAAACTCTGCCTCCGGATGTTCCTGATGAATCCGGTCTTTCAATGTTTCCACTACCGCCTGATCAAAATCATCTCCGCCAAGTTGGGTGTTTCCGTGTGTGGCCACAACTTTAAAAATCTTTCCAGAGAGCTTGAGAATTGAAATATCAAAAGTACCTCCTCCTAAATCATAAACGGCAACATGTCCGTCTTTTTGTAAGTCTCGCTTTTCATCAAGTCCATAAGCAATTGCCGCGGCCGTTGGTTCATTGATGATACGTGCGACTTCCAGTCCGGCAATTCTGCCGGCATCACGTGTTGCCTGCCTTTGTGCATCATCAAAATATGCAGGAACAGTGATTACAGCTTTTTCAACAGATTCACCCAGGGCTTCTTCGGCACGTTGTTTTACTTTTTTCAGAATTTCCGCAGATAATTCCTGTGGCGTAAATTCTTTGTAAGGTTTGCTTTCACCAATCCTGACTTTGACCAACTGCCTTTGGGCTTCAACAATTTGGTACGGCAGATCTTGAACCGTTTCGCTCAACTCATCCAAACTCCGTCCCATCAAACGTTTGATTGAATAAACCGTATTTTCAGGATATGTTATTCTTCGCTCCTGTGCTTCCTGACCAACCAACCATCCGGAATTGCTGCGCGACAAAACGGAAGGTGTAACAGCGTTTTCACCCTCGCCAATCACTTCCGGTCCTTCATCAAAAACAGTTGCGGACAAACTGTTTGTTGTGCCTAAATCAATGCCGATTATGCGCTTCATTTATTGTTCATTTGTGGTTTGTTTTTAGCCGCTAAGTACGCTAAGAAACACTAATAATCTTGATTCACAGGACACTGTTGAACACAGATCTGCAGGGTAAATAATCATTTTAATCAGTAAAATATAAATCCAAAACTTAGCGATTCTTAGTGCACTTAGCGGCTAATCAGTTGCCGGAATACGGTCTAACAAGCGGCGTAAATAGCGTTCTGCGTTCAAGTGGGTCTGTAATTGTTGGAGAATCTCGGAGTCCTCCGGTAAGTCTTTAAAGTTTTTAAACAATGGAGCATAGTAAGATTCAATTTCTTTGTGCCTAGTTCGTAAATCTTCGTTCATTTTATTAAGGGCAGACGAATCACTTGATTCAAGCAGTTCATCAAGTGATTCCTGTAAAAAAAACATTTCCTGCAAAAACCCATCTGGTAATGTACGTTCGTTCAGGTTTTTTTCTTTGGTAAACAAAGATAATAAATATCCGGCACGGGAAGTTGTTTCACGCAAAGAATTGTAGGCTGTGTTTAGCATTGCTGAAGCCTTTTCGCTCAAACGTTTTTCTTCCTCTGGTGCTGCCGCGAAAAAGTCTGGATGCAAGACCAACGATAAACGCTTGTAGAGTTCTTCCAAATCCTCAGAATTAATTTCAAAGCAAACAGGAAACCCCAGCACTTCAAAATAATCAATTTCAGGTGGAACAGTTTGGAAGGCGTTGCAGGACAGGCAAAAAAGGCGCGAAATAAGCGGAGATTCGCATTTTTGACAGGCCGGTTGCTCAAAAGTCATAGCTCGTTTTTAAAAAATAATCGCTATAACTCAATCTTCTCTTCTACTTTTATAATCAGAAATTGCGGCTTTAATGGCGTCTTCGGCTAAAACA
>LSNO01000075.1 GCA_002082305.1 SAR324 cluster bacterium SAR324-CTD7B | reverse complement strand
GACTCAAGTTCTGCGGTTCCCATGCGGTGTCCGGAAACATTCAGTACGTCATCGACTCGTCCGGTAATCCAGTAATAGCCGTCCTCGTCACGTCGACAGCCGTCACCGGTGAAGTAGAGTCCTTTGTAAGTGCTGAAATATGTTTGAATAAATCGATCATGATCACCATACACGGTGCGCATTTGCCCGGGCCAGGAGTGTTTTATACACAAATTACCTTCCGCGGCACCTTCCAGTTCGTTGCCGTCTGCATCCACCAACAGAGGTTGGATCCCAAAAAATGGGCGGGTCGCAGATCCGGGCTTAGTACGGGTTGCACCCGGAAGCGGAGTAATCATTATCCCGCCTGTTTCGGTTTGCCACCAAGTGTCAACAATTGGACATTTTTCGTGGCCAACTACACGGTGATACCAGAGCCATGCTTCCGGATTGATCGGTTCTCCGACTGTGCCCAACAAACGCAGGGAACTTAAATCCCTTTTTTTGACCAATTCATCTCCTTCTTTTGCAATTGCCCGGATAGCAGTAGGTGCAGTATAGAAAATGTTTACTTTGTGTTTGTCGCAAATGTCCCAAAAGCGTCCAAAATCAGGGTAATTTGGAACACCCTCAAACATCAATGTCGTTGCTCCATTGGCAAGTGGTCCGTACAGAATGTAACTGTGTCCGGTAACCCAGCCGATGTCTGCAGTACACCAGTAAATATCACCGTCATGATAATCAAAGACATATTGATGAGTGAGGGATGTGTAAACCAGATAACCCGCTGTGGTGTGCAAAACACCCTTGGGTTTACCGGTTGAACCGGAAGTGTAGAGAATGAAAAGAGGATCTTCCGCATCCATTTCTTCTGCGGGACAATCTGCAGAGACGCCGGCCATTTCTTCATGCCAATAATAATCTCTTTCAGATTGCATTTTACAGTCGTCATCCGTGTGTTTCACCACTATGCAGCTTTCGGTTCCGGTACCTTCCATGGCCGCATCAGCATTTTGTTTAAGCGGAACACTTTTCCCTCCACGGATTCCCGCATTTGCTGTAATCAGCATTTTACCTTCGCAATCAAGAATCCGGTTTTTGAGGGCTTCTGCGCTGAATCCACCGAAAACTACTGAATGTACAGCACCAATTCTAGTACAGGCCAGACACGCTATTGCCAGTTCCGGAATCATGGGCATATAAATCATTACACGGTCACCTTTTTTGATTCCGCGGTTCTTCATCACATTGGCAAATTTGCTCACCTCTGCATGCAATTCTTTGTAAGTAAAGGTTCTGTCAACATTTGGATCATCAGATTCCCAAATCAGGGCTGCTTGATCTGCCCGTGTTTCCAGGTGCCGATCCAGACAATTATAAGAAACATTAAGTTTACCTCCTTCGTACCAGCGGATATGTGCGTCATTGAAGTCCCAATCAAGTGTGTTATCCCACTTTTTAAACCAGTCCAGACGCTCAGCTTGTTTGTCCCAAAAAGCTTTTGGGTCATCCACAGACTCCTGATACATTTTCAAATAAGTGTCGTTGTCGATCCACGCTTTTGCTTTAGTAGATGCCGGAATTTCGAAAATTTGCTGCTCACTCATATCTTTCTCCTGTCGGGTAATTATTGTTGAAAGTATCTGAAAAACCATACCGTAGCAAAATTTTTTTGTTTTGTCCTTAAAAAAATGCAAGTCAACGACAGAAAACCATGAAATCTATAATTTCTCCTTGCACCTTCTTGGTGTTTCTGCGACTTATCATCGTTTGGTGGGTTTAATGAAAAGAATGTTCAGTTGCATGGAAAGCATCTATGTTGGTGAAACTGTTGAAATGGCAGTCAGTACTGTTAATAATTATACTGAGTTCCGTGGCTTGCAGCAAGGATTCCGATGAAGAGTACAGCGGCGGCGGTACTACGGCTTCATCTGCAAAATTTCTTGTCAGTTCCACCATTCCGGAAGACCATGCAACCGGGGTGTCACTATTTACATCTGTTGTGATAGGCTTCAACAACGATGTAAATTCAAGCAGCGTGAGTGGAAATAATTTTTCTCTAAGTTCTAACGGAATTGCAGTTCCTGCAAAACTATCTAATTCAAAAAATGTCGTTGTTTTGCTCCCATCCTCTTCTTTAAGTAATGCAACTCTTTATTCTGCATCTGTCTCCAGTACAGTTCAGGATATTTCAGGCAACAGCCTGGATCAGGACAGTTCCTGGAAGTTTACCACAGTTTCTGCTTCGAGTGACAATTCTTCGGGTGATACAGGTTCCGGTGGAGATACAGCTGCAGATACCACCCAACCAAGTGTTGTTTCAATCAGTCCGTCTGAAAACGCCAGCAGTATTACTGTTGACTCTGCAATCACTGTAGTTTTCAGTGAGAGTATTTCTTCTGCATCTCTCAGTTCCAGCACCTTCAAGCTGATGGATAATTCCAGTAACTCAATTAGCGGAAGTTATAGTTTAAATGGTTCAACAGTCACTTTCACGCCTACTGACAATCTGACGCATTTCCGTGATTACAGCGTTTCTTTGACTACTGGAATTAAGGACTCTGCAGGTAATGCACTTTCTTCAGCAAAGTCGTGGAGTTTTTCTACTTTAAGCAACGTGGTTGTCATCTCAGCTGACAGCTTCGGTATGGTGCTTCTCAGCGGCGGGCAATTTGAAATGGGAGCAGATAATGAATCTCAAAGTGATGGAACAGGTAATTCCAGAGAATTACCTGTTCATACCGTGACGTTGACGGGTCCGTTTTATGTTTCAGATCATGAAGTTACTGCAGCTGAATATAAAGCTTGTGTGGATGCAGGTAGCTGCAGCTATACAGGCAGTACAACAAATTCAAAGCGGACCTACGATGTTTCCGGAGAAGAAAATTTTCCGATAAACTATGTTAGCTGGAACGATGCTGCAAATTATACATCCTGGCTGACTAGTAATCGCTCTGGAACTTACCGGCTTTGTACAGAAGCAGAATGGGAATATGCAGCACGTGCGGGCAGTACTACAAAATGGTCATGCGGCAATGACAACGACAGCTGCCTCATAAACTACGCCTGGTACGACAGCAATAGTCGCACGGGTCCCAAGGCTGTAAAAACCAAACTGGCCAACTCATGGGGTCTTTACGACTTCCATGGAAATATCTGGGAGTTAACTTCTGACTATTACGGCGGGAGTTATTATAGTGAAATATCCGGAGGAGCAACTAATCCGTCCGGGCCTGCTACTGGGGGCTCCAGGTCAACACGTGGCGGAGGATACTCATCTGAAACAACCAGTTTGCGCTCATCAAACCGTTATTACAAAGGTCAAACCAGCCAAAGCTCAACCCTCGGTTTTAGAGTTTGTGCTACTCCTTAAATCCTTAGAACTGTTTTATTTTATGCGTGGCTTCCTTTTGATAACTGTGATGATTCTTACGTTGCTGATTGGAGGAGTAATGTTGAATTTGTTTCAGCAAAGCATTCGGCAGCGCTTCCAAAGTCAGGCATTTCTGGAGTCACAGATTCTTTTTCAGGAACTGAATGGTGCGGCAGCACAGGCACATATTTATTTACTGAAACTTACTCCGAATCAATTACAGGAAAATCCGCCTGTGCTGGAAAGCACGGTGTTTGTCGAAGGTTTTAAAGACTGGTCAGGAAGCGTAAAAAATGCAGGAAGCGATTTACTGGTTACTCTGCGTTCACCCGCTGATTCTGGTGGTGTGAATTTTCTGCTGCTTTTGAAAAATGCAGACAATGCTTCAGGAAATGAATTTTTGCAGTCCGATGGCGTATTGATTTTAGATAACTGAAAGAGTTAAGCAAAATGATCTATTATTTCTGCCTGGCTTTTCACATCAAATTTTAAAGGAAACAAATCAAAGGTGGGGGGTTGCGGCCCGTTGAGAGCCGCAGAAAATGAGAGCTTCAGATTCTACCCTGTAACATGAACGCGATCACAAGTGCATAAATTACGAGTGACTCGATCAGTGCCAGACCAATAATCATTGGTGTAAAAATTTTGTCGTATGCGTTCGGATTCCTGGCAATTCCTTCCAATGCACCGCTCATTGCGATACCTTGTCCGATTCCTCCACCAAGAGCTGCAAGTCCAATTGCTAAACCGGCACCAAGAGCAATTCCAAATGTGGCCATTTCTCCCATTTCTGCTGCATACAGAGGGAAACTCGCTGACAGTAGTAACGTCAACAATAATAATTTTTTCATGACATCCTTTTTGATGTTAAATAAATCAGCGCAATCAGTGAGCTTCACTCATTGCGAGTTCAAAATAAATGGCAGACAGCA
>LSNO01000074.1 GCA_002082305.1 SAR324 cluster bacterium SAR324-CTD7B | reverse complement strand
GCAGTAAAACCTCCTGTACCCGCAACTGCATGAAAAGAACGAAGTTGGGTATAGCTGACTTGTAAAAACAGCGAACCTTGAGTTTCAAGAGACGCTGTTTCCTGTTCAGAAGGTTTTACCATTTTATAAGGACAAATTCTTTTTAAGGACGCTCACCTCTGGAGAGGCGCAGGTTAATGTCATCAACAACATCCACCAATTGGTCAAAAGTATCAATAACATAGTGTGCACCAGCTTTTTGCAGGATATCCCTCGTTTTAATCAGCCTGCGCTGGATTTCTTCTTCAGGAAGCGAACCAGCCTCTTCGAGTGTATCCATGTCCATGTAGTTGCTGTAACGAGCGATACCTACTCCCCAACAGCCGGCTTCAAGCGCTTCACCGACACCTGAAACGGTATCGTCAACCTTAACCACCGACTGAATTGGGTGAACATTCATCAGATCGAGATTTCGATAAACCATAAACGGCTTGGGTCTGGCACCATTAATCACTTCGTCTCCTGCCACGGATGCATCTGGAGTGTACCCCTGTTTTTTCGCATCCTCTTCAAGGATGTCTACCATGCTCCTTACAAAACCTGTAGAACTCCCAATTTTGATACCTTCTTTTTGAAATTTTTGAGTCACCTCTGCGACGTGGGGAAGGAGGGTGGTATACTTCCTGAGACAGGCGAGCTGCATTGGGACAAAATCCTTAAACATATCATCCACATCACTCTGATCCGGATACTTACCGTATACCGTTTTCCAGCGCTCACGAATTTCCGGAACCTTGGTCAACTCAAGGATGTGAAGGTCCTTGCGCAGCCCCATCGGCCCTCTTGCTTCCGCCATGCTGATTTCAACATTATATTTCTTAAAAACATCTACAAACACCACGGCCGGGGCAAGTACGTATTCATCTGCAGTGGTGCCGCTCCAGTCCAGTACCAGCCCTTTGACTTTTCCGCGGTAGCCACGGGTGTAAACGTAATTTGATTGAATGCTCATTTTGATCTCCTTTTTGTGAGTGAAAAAATATTTTCCGGAAACTCCGGATACAGTAGAAAATATTTATTTTAACAACAATATCAATATCTGTATAATATCAATATTGTATCTTATCTATTGATTTAAACAATAGTAAATTTTTTCCTTCAACAATAGTAAGCTTCCTGAAAAATAATATTTTCCAATAATATCATTAGGATATAATTAGCCCCATGAAATCAACTGCAAGTGGTTTTCCTGAAAAATGACAAAAGCCCTGTACTTCTGTTGTTTGAGTTTATTTTCCAAGGAGATTAATCACGAGTATAAAGGTTGTTACTCTTCAATTCCTGGACTCAACCTTTTTGGGAATCTGGATCCCGGATTAAGTCCGGGATGACAAGAAAATAATATTTTAGTAAGCCCTGTTTATCTTAAAATATTTTACTACTATTGATTTAATCAATCGAAAGAATTGTTTATTTGCATTTTACAGATACGAAAGGATTTAGTAGTATTTAACATTATTGAAGAAGAATTCACCATAATTTCTCAACAGTCCAAGCTAATTATCTCATGAAACGTAATATCCTTCTCAATCCAGGTCCAGCCACAACGACTGACAGCGTCAAGCAGGCACTGATGGTTCCGGACATTTGTCCCCGCGAACAGGAATTTGGTGACCTCACCCAGTCCGTTTTAAAAAAAGTGGTTCAGGTGGTTAATGGCAATTTGACGCATAGCGCTGTCATTTTTGCCGGATCCGGAACTGCCGGAGTTGAAGCAGCCTTGAGTTCGGTTGTAGCTCAGGACGGCAAAATTCTGATTCTCGATAATGGCGCTTATGGCAAGCGCGCAGAAACGATTATTCAAGCCTATGGCATTCCGCACCGGACATACAGAATCGGTTGGGGGGAATATCCGGACGTGGCGGAAATTGAATCAATATTTCAGCAGGACCGTGAACTGACGCACTTCGCTTTTGTGCATCACGAAACAACTACTGGAATGCTCAACCCTCTGCCGGAACTATTGGAACTTTGCCAAAAATATGAAGTTGATTCAATTGTTGATGCCATGTCCTCTTATGCAGGACTGCCCATTGACTTGCAGGAACTGCCGATTGATTATTTAATATCTTCTTCAAACAAGTGTATTCAAGGCATGGCAGGTACAAGTTTTGTGATTGCAAATAATGAAAAACTCGCAAAAATTGCAAAATTCCCGGCGCGTAATCTTTACCTCAATTTGTGGGGAAATCACAGTTACATTGAAAAAACCGGACAATTTCAATTCACGCCTCCTGTGCAGATTGTTTATGCTCTTAATGCAGCTCTGGATGAGTTTTTTGTAGAGACACAGGCTGGACGGACTGCACGCTATTTCAAAGCTTATGAGACTCTGCTGGACGGTATTGATAAAGTCGGGCTGGAACTCCTTCTGCCCAAATCTCAACACTCCAAGCTGTTGACGGCAATCGTAGAACCGCAATCCCCAAACTACGATTTTATGGAAATGCATGACTATTTTTATGAAAACGATATCACAATCTATCCTGGAAAAGGAGCCAAGCAAGATACTTTCAGGATTGCCAACATCGGTGCAATTGATTATCGTGACATGCTGCTTTTCAACGAAAAACTTCTTCAGTATTTTGAGGACAGGAAAATCTCTAATTCATAATATATTAATACCGACACTTTTCTGAATCGATTGCGAAAATTCTTACTGGTTGCTATCGTGAAATAAAAAATTAGGCTTTTTAATTAAATTAGTGTTGACTAATAATTTTATTGTGCTTACAATAACTACCATGCTGGTATTTTTGTCAGGGCAATCCCTACTACAACTCCTCCTTCTCTTTCATCGAAGTTGCAG
>LSNO01000073.1 GCA_002082305.1 SAR324 cluster bacterium SAR324-CTD7B | reverse complement strand
AAAAGAGGAAATATTCTATCGTAGTTATGGACATGTCCCGTTGTTACTATTAGTAATTTTATTTCCTACCGGTACCGTTATACTACTCCAGTTCAATGATGGGACACACAAAGAAGTGTTTCCAGTCAAGTATACGTATCCGTTTGAACCTGAATAATTATACCCAACTGAAGTAAGTGCTGATGTTAAACCTAATTGTGTTAGAGCCGTATTTCCAGTGAAGTAAATATATTTTCCTACCTTCTGTAGTGAGGTTAATTTTAACTCTGTAAGAGATGTGTTACCAGTCAAGTAGACATATTCAGGTACCGTTGTAAGAGAACTTAAGTCAATGCTGGTAAGAGCAGTACTAGTTATATATACAAAACCAAATTCCAAAGTAGTTAATTTAGGTAATGATAAAGTCTTAAAGTTAGAATTACTACTGGTAAACTGAATACTATCCCTGACTTTTTCTAAATTAGGAAAACTGATTGATGCAATATTAATATTATCAGAAAAATTAATTGACTTAACATAGGTTTCGTTTTGATTTGAATCTATGTCTGATTGGCTTGAAATAGTGATGGAAGGTAAATCTCTCCATTGAGCATAAAGTGTGATAGGTGTCGACCCCATTATAAAAGTCGAGTTATCTGTATATGAAATACCATTTCCACCTGATGAAGTATTCCATCCATTAAACAATTTTTCTGTTTTGTTATCACTACCTTCCCGCCATTCCATGTTCCCAGTATTACCTTTTACAATTACAGTTGATCCTATTGAATATTTGTTAACATCCAATGGGACACTCCCGCTCTTGTTTCCATTACCGTTATAGGTGATAGTCCCGTCCAAAGTAGTAAATCCATTTGTAGGTGTGTATGCAGTAAGTCCATTGCCTGCAAGATCCTTCACCCCAGTTGACACTCTAATCTTATATGTAGTTGAGTATGAGAGATTATCAGATGGGTCTAGTGTAAACGTCTTGTCTGAATTAGAACTTGCTGGAGATGAAGACATCTTAACACAAGTACTGAAGTTATCAGAAGATACCCTTAAAGTTCCTGAACAGTATGTGTCAGATGAGTTAGTTGTGACATAAGTGGTGTCCATTGTCTCAGAGAATGTCACCGAGATGTTATCAGTAATTGAAACTCCACTTTGGTTGTCAGTTGGATAGATAGATGAAACAGTTAGTGCTGTTGTGTCAACAATAAAAGTAGTAACTGACAGAGTATTGCTTGCATTTCCTGCTGCGTCCGTGACTATTATTGTACAGTCAGAATATGTTCCATCACTCAAGGTAAGAAAGGTGATGGTGTTGTTC
Organism: SAR324 cluster bacterium SAR324-CTD7B; assembly: GCA_002082305.1. GTDB lineage: Bacteria > SAR324 > SAR324 > SAR324 > NAC60-12 > Arctic96AD-7. The sequence continues at coordinate 20,014 of LSNO01000073.1, read as the reverse complement.
CCAGAGATCGCAGATGCTATTCCTGATGAACAGGAACCTCCATATGTAATAGTTCCTACTTCAGAAGATGAAAAAGTGTAGTTTGGTGTGGAGTCGTTAGTTGGAGTTGTTACTGCAGTGACTTCTACCAGTGTTGCTGCTGTTGAGTCTACTATGAATGATGTTATTGTAAGTGAATTACTTACATTCCCTGCAGAATCGGTAACTTTGATTGTACAGTCTGAATATGTTCCATCACTTAAAGAGACTAAAGTGATTGTATTATTACCTGAGATTGCAGAAGTAGTACTTGAAGAACAGGAACCTCCGTAGGTAATAGTTCCTGCCTCATCAGATGAAAATGTGTAATCTGGTGTATTGTCGTTAGTTGGAGTTGTTACTGGATAGACTTCTGCAATAACTGGTGCCTTTTTTTCCTCCTCTTTTGCACAGGAGATGACAGTGAGACTAAAAAGGGATATGAGAATAATGTGTAAAATTTTATACATCTTTTTCCTTCAACAGTAATGAGAGGAAATAAGTTTGAAAAGTCACATATTCATATTTTGGAACCAGAAACTCTGAGTAGAGAATCCAGAGTTACTGAATCTGCACAAGAGATTGTCGATTCAATCCCTTATAATTGTGCGTAATATACCTATTTTTACCATATGTAAACACTTTTATACTCTTTGTGGAAAAGAAAGAAGAAGTTTGGGTATGATTTCAATTTTAGCTCTAAGTTTGTTATGAGTGTTCATAATGAAACATTCTCTTTGAGGTCCTAAAAAATCTGGTCCTTCTATCCAATGCTACTTTCGATCTAAAATTGCAAAGTTATAAAACATCTGTTTCCTTGTATAGAGTAAATAGGGGGTTATTATGGAGGAGTAAGGAGAGGATAGTGAATCGCGGGCAATTAACTTAAGAGTGGCATGAGTAATAAAATCTCGGAGGTGATAAATCTTGATTTACTGTTTCCAAAGCCTCACTCTTCTGAAAAGGTGAGCGCATCAAGGGATTCTGAGGTGCAGTTATCCGGTTGGACGGTTTCGAGTGATTTTACAGTTTTTTCACCAAAGAATTTAGTAGAAATACTACTGAATGACTGAAATCACTCTTCTTTTGCTGCCTCTTCTTCTTTAGCTGGTCCTTGTATTTTTGAATTGGTAATTATTTGATTTGTTATGGTTTGATTTATTATTTCTGAATTTGATATTGTCGAATTTTCGATGGTTGAATTTATAATAATAGATTTATTCATAATTTTGGAATTATCCAAAATCTTTGACTTAGTTATAGTCGAATCCTTAATAGAAGATTCTTCAACTGTTGAATCTACAAGTGTCGAACCGGATGCTTCAGAAATTTCATCAAAAACTGTATTTATTGCTTTCGATTTGATTATTTTCGTATAAGTATTTGCACAGGAAACGATTCCCATGCAGAAAATAGAAATTAATAAAACATAAAATAATTTTTTCATCTATTCCTCCGTTACTTATAATGAAGAGAAAGTTTGATAAATCAAATGTTTATACTTCACAATCAAAGGGACTGTTTCGCACAATAAAATTAGCTACCAAACCATTTAGCTGAACATTCAGACCAAAGGGAAGAATGATTCATAGTTGTTGAAGATATAATATCATCCAGAGTATGTCAAGAAAAAATTGATTGTTTGATTTAAATGTTTTGCAGTCGGGTACTTAGTGGAAGGTTTTTTAACTTTAGCAGTTAGTGTTTATGTACTGATTTAAAGTGTAGGATGTGTGTTCTATTTTTAAAATATTTTGACATAAATTGTAAAATAAGTGAGAATCAAGACTGATTATTCAATAATTGAATATAATATTTTAGCTCCTTAATTTCTAAGGTCCAGTATTTTTCACTGTCAAAAATGAGCAACACGCCTGCCAAAATAATAAATCTTGCGGACCGTCGGGCCAGGAAAGAAGATGAATCTCGAAATGCACCTATTCCAGGTTGGATAATTTGGCTGCATTGTCCTAAATGCAAGTCTCTGGAATACTCAGAAATAGAAATGCCGGATGGAAGAGTTCATAAATGCGGTACATTGGTGGAAGAGGAGGAGGTCCAGATAGATGTGCGTGCAGAATATACTATTTCACTGCGTAATTCACTCAGACTAGACGAACTTTTTAAGCAGACAAAAATTCCCGGATTTCTCAAGCCCCTGGCAAAAAAAGGTATTGGCATGCTGGAAAATCTGCAAGCTGCTGAGGAAGAATACCGAAAGAGGCTAAAAAATATAACCGGCGGTTCAGTTGATGCTTATTCTAATGACTGGGATGAGAAGTCCCTGGGAATGGAACTGAAAACGCTGGAACCACTCGGGATCATTCTAACAGAAGCACGACAACCCAATCTGCATTTTCCGGAAGTAGGATCCTGATTTCTCATGCAAATCCCTGTTGCTCTTGAACGTCTGGTTTTCGAGTTTTCTCGTTTTCCGGGTGTTGGCCGAAAAACAGCACAACGGCTCGCCTTTAATATTCTTCGCTATACTACTGAAGAAACTCAAAACCTGACGGATGCCCTGACACAGGTCAAAGAGCAAATTCGTTACTGCTCTGTCTGTTCAGGTTTCACAGATATTGATCCATGCGCAATATGCAGTCACTCCTCACGTGACCAGCAGCAAGTGTGTGTGGTAGAACAGCCGAATAATATTTTCCCAATTGAAAAAAGCGGAGTATTCAAAGGTGTTTACCATGTTCTGATGGGTGCAATTTCTCCACTTGACGGCATCGGACCGGAACAGTTGAATGTGAAAAAATTAAGAAACAGGATAGAAAACAATAAAATCAGCGAATTGATTTTAGCCACAAATCCTACAGTAAAAGGTGAAGCAACTGCTTTGTATTTACAGCAGGAATTTGCCGGAAAAATTTCAACAATTACAAGGCTTGCCTGTGGCATTCCTGCAGGTGGTGATCTGGAATACGTGGATGATGTAACTCTGATGGAAGCTTTTTACGGCAGGCACACAGTTAATAATGAATAAGTATGTTTGAAGAGTTTAAAAAACGCGGTTTTTTTCAACAGTGTACTCATTCCGAGGAACTGGCTAAAAAATTAAAAGAAGACCGTATCTGCTGCTATGTTGGATTTGATCCAACCGCAGACTCATTACATGTCGGGCACCTGATTCCACTTATGGGACTTGCTCATATGCAAAGAGCAGGTCATAGAATTATTGCCTTAATGGGCGGCGGAACGGCCATGATTGGCGATCCCAGCGGTAAAACCGAAATGCGAAAAATGCTGACTGAAGAGCAGCTGCAATCAAATATTGAGGGGATGCTTCCTCAATTTGAACGGTTTTTAGATTTTAGTGGAGACGCAATTCTAATTAATAATGTGGAATGGCTGCGTAATCTGAATTACATAGATTTTCTGCGAGACATTGGTCGGCATTTTTCAGTTAACCGGATGCTGTCTTTTGAAACATACAAAATTAGACTGGAATCAGGATTAAGCTTTCTGGAATTCAATTATCAGCTTTTACAGGCCTACGATTTTCTGGAGTTGAATCGACGTTATGGTTGCAGCCTGCAAATGGGTGGAGACGATCAGTGGGCCAACATCATTTCCGGAACTGATTTGATTCGCCGAGTGGAACGAAAAGAGGCCTACGGCTGGACATATCCGCTCTTGACTACCTCCTCCGGAAAAAAGATGGGGAAAACTGAAAAAGGTGCTCTCTGGCTTGATCCTAAACGTACATCAGCTTATGAATACTACCAGTATTGGGTCAATACGGAAGATGACGATGTAGGGAAATTCCTGGCCTTATTTACTTTTCTGCCAATGAAAGAAATCAGGGAACTAGGTAAACTTCAGGGTACAGACATTCGTGAAGCTAAAAAGAGACTGGCTTTTGAGACAACTGCGCTCATTCACGGCGAAGAAAACTCACTTCAGGCCCAACAGTCAGCGCAAGCTCTTTTTTCCGGCAACTCAGGGGAAGGAAGTGGAGACAAATCAAATGTACCCAGCACCACAATTGCTGCAGCCAGTTTATCTGCAGGACTTGGGATTTTCGAAATATTTCAGGAAACAGGTCTTTGCAAATCCAAAGGAGAAGCACGACGTCTGCAGTCACAAGGTGGGGTTTACGTAAATGATGAACGGATTGATGATCCGGATTTTTGTCTTGGTGAGGCTGATTTACGGGACGGAGAAATTCTTCTTCGGGCAGGTAAAAAACGTTATCACCGCTTAATTAAAGAATCTTAGGAGAAAATATGGTCAAGCATATTGTTATGTTCAAACTCAAAGAAAAAAATGCTGAAAATATGGAAGCAGCAGTTTCAACATTGAGAGGTTTGGATGGAAAAATTGAATCTCTGAGATTTATCGAGGTTGGAGTTGATTTCAAGGAAACAGAGCGTTCCTATGATCTGGTTCTCACCACACATTTTGATGATCAAGAGGGACTGTCTGCATATGCTTCACATCCCACCCATTTGCCCGTAATCGAAACTATGCGGAACCTCTGTTCCAACTCAATAGTTGTCGATTATGTTACCGAATAGTCCTCAGCAACGCACCATTCAAATCCCCTAAAATTGGTGCAAGATCCTTTTCACAACCTGCCGCAATCCGGATCAGGTGTCGTGGAAGTTTAATTTCTTCAAGCTCCTGATCTGTATCAAAATAGTGAGTCAGCATTGGATATGGACAAATGAGGGTTTGATTGGAACCAAGGGTTGGAGCTTTGAGAATGGCAGAAAAGTCCTTGTCATGGAAATTCTGCAAACCTTCTTCACTTTCATCTTTCAGGGTAAAACTGACAACTCCTCCAATACCCGAAAGTAGTTTTTTTGCAGTAGAAAAAGAAGAATGTGACGGCAGAGATGCGTGATAAACATGAGCCACCGCGGAATGCTCTGACAGAAATTTAGCGATCGCTGTCCCATTTGTGTTAAAGCGTTCCATCCGCTCTTCAAAATCCTGCATGCACTCCAATAATACTACTGATTCTAAAGGGGATATTGTCAGTCCCCAATACTTTTGAAAGTTTTCCAGGGCAAGTGCGTCTTCATTACTTTTCACCAGTACAACTCCTCCTCCGTGATCATTGCTGCCACTCAGATATTTGGTCGTGCTGTGAATCACATAATCCACACCGTAGTCCATCGGCTGGCAATTTGCCGGAGAAGCAAGCGTACTATCGACCACGAAAGGAACTCCAAAAGAATTTGCAATATTACCTATTTTCTCTAAATCCGGAACTTCCCCCAGTGGATTTGTGATCGTTTCAGTGATAATCATTGCCGTCTTATCACTCAAAATCTCCGGTAATCTTTCTAATTCAGCCAACCCCAGGAAGATGGCCTCCCAATTTGATGACAATCCAGAATCCATCAGGAGAGTATAGCTCTCGCTGTAGAGTAATCCAATCACAATTACCTGAGGTTTTTCTTTTTTCCGCAGTAAATTCAGTACCGCAAAAATAGCTGACATTCCTGAGGGAAATAAGAATCCGGAAGAAGCGTGTTCCCATTCGCACAACCTTTGAGAAATGAGTGATTCCGTACTTGAAACTTTTTGTCTGTTTTCGATTCCGGAGAGTACAGAAATATGTTTTAAGTCAATTTTATTTTCCAGGAAAAATTCGAGAAAAACGGCAGCATTTCGAGCAGACAGTATGGGGCCGTTACGCTTGCGTATTTCAGTCAATTCAGCAATTTGCCTGTCTGCACTACTCAGAATAACACCACCTTCAATTCCGGAAATATCAGAACTTGAGTCCGGAGTTTTGATGTTTGAGACCCAGTAAGTCAGACCTCCGGGCCACACCTCAAAATCAGGCGGACATGCTGCAAAAATAATTACGGGTACCCTAAGCCTTTTTAAATTTCCAAACCACTCGGATTCTTTTCTGAGAAATGTTTCCGGATCTTTCATTTCAAGCAGCAAAACATCACCTTGTTTTGCAGACAAATTTTCCGGTTCAATCAGATTTTCTATATCAAGTAAATGGCAGGGTATTTCTAAATTGTGCAGAGATTCTGAGAGGAAGGTTGAATTTATAGAAAAATGTAGATTTGTTTGAGGACGTGATTCCCGCAAGTATACCAGCAATTCGAATAAAGCCGTGCGTCCGGAACAGTATACCAGTGCGTGCCGGCCATTGGAGCGGGCAGACAATTCTTGCTGTAGATCCCTGACTTGGCGAGGTGGAACAAAACGAAAATATCCGTGTTCCAGCTGACGGTTTCCGTTTTTCCATTCGTGAATAAATTTGATTGTGGGCAAAATTCCAGTAACTCCATAAGTACCTCCCACCAATCCGGCAGACGTTGAAGATGAATCCGGAAGAACTGGTGTAATATCAAAATCTCCGCTGTTTTCATTAAAATCCGCTAAAATCGCGCCGTCCGGTTTCCCTTTGGTAGTTGCACAAACTAAAAATGTGACTCCCGGATAACGTGCTTTCCCGTTCCACATTGCGTCTTCTTTGTCCTTTTCAGAAAAATATGCACCCACATCCGGATGACTGTGGTAAATAACTTTGATCTCTTTCCCTTCTTTTTTCAGGGAACGTTCCAAAATCATTTGCTCCCGCGGGTCAATCATATAACCGTCTCGAGCTGTTCTGGGATACTGTTCCGGATCTTCCTCATGCAATTCATTCATGATATTCCGCATCGGCAACACAGTTTCAAGGGAGTCTTGATCTTCACGATTTCCCACGATAAATCCGCAAGTCTCTTCCGGATATGCCTCCACACCATGCATGTGACATTGTGCCAAAATATTTTCAGGAATAACCATCTGGTTCAAAAAATTCTTGAGTTGTTTAGGGGAAGTTGGCGCACAGGAATGCCCGCCCTACTGTCAGTACTGAGGCATATCAGAATCGACCTCTTCCGCCCAGAGATAAATGCCGCCGCTCAAATTTTTCAGCTTATTGAAGCCGGCCCTTTTGAGTTCTTTAAGAGCCAGCATGGAGCGTTTACCTTTGTAACAATAGAGATAAATCCTCGCCTCCGGATCCAATCCGGTGGTCGTCGGATCAAAACTACTCAGCGGCATAAGTTGAGCGCCGTCTATCCGGCAAATATCCCACTCAAATGTTTCACGCACATCTACCAAAACAGCAGATGGGTCTTGATCCATCGCGTCTTTAAATTCCCGGGGAGAAAGCTCAAATTCTGCTTCATCAATCTCTTCCGGAAGTTCAGCTCCGGGAAGAGGAACATCACAAAAGGCTTTGTAATCAATCAACTCTGTTACACTGGGATGTTCTCCACAAAGAGCGCATTCCGGGTCTTTGCGGACACGGACCTCTTTGAAGTTCATTTTCATTGCGTCATAGAGCAACAATCGCCCAATAAGAGGCGCCCCTCCTTCCAAAATCAGCTTAATTATTTCTGTTGCCTGAATCAGACCGACTACGCCCGGGAGCACGCCCAGGACACCTGCAACAGCTCAACTCGGAACGAGCGCTGCCGGCGGAGGTTCAGAATAAAGACAACGGTAACACGGGCCTCCGGTCTCAGGAGAAAAAATTGTGATTTGACCCTGAAAGCGAAAAATTGAAGCAGAAACCAGCGGTTTTTTGGAAAAAAATGCAGCATCATTGATCAGGTAACGTGTCTCAAAATTATCCGAACCATCTGCGATGATGTCATACTGACTGAACAAATCGAGCACATTGTCACGCTCCAATCGAGTGTTGTGAATTTCAACTTCAATATTGGGGTTTCCTGCCAAAATAGTATCTCGCAGTGATTCGACTTTTGGACGTCCTTCGTCTGCAGTCGTATGTGCGATCTGGCGATGCAAATTGGTGTGATCCACTACGTCGAAATCAACCAGTCCAATTTTGCCGACACCAACCGCCCCCAGATACATGCCCAGCGGAGAGCCAAGTCCTCCTGCACCAATCATCAGCACTCGGGATTCCTTTATTTCCAACTGACCTGCCATACCAACTTCCGGCAAAGTCAGGTGCCTGCTGTAGCGGTTGATTTCCTCATTATTTAATTTCATTTTAATACTCCATTAAACAAATTTTACAGTTTATCTGCCTCCTGCGACAGACGGTACGATCTGGATGCAATCTCCGTCTTGCACTGAACTGTTCATGCCGTCTGCATAACGGATGTCATCATCGTTGAGATAGACATTGATAAAATTACGGACTTTTCCGTTTTCGTCAAATAAATTTGGTTTCAGCTCGGCAAAGTCTTTACATAAAGAATCAAATGCCTCCTCAACTGAATTACCCTGGACCTCAACTTCGTCCTGATTATTCACATACTGCTTTAGTGCCGATGGTATTTCGATAACTACTCCCATAGTTCTCCTTTTTTGTCTGGATAATGGATTAATTGATCGTTTATACTCTTAGTATAATGGATAAGTATGTTATATTAAACACCAATCCAATATAAAGAATATAACATTAAATAACGATCATACAAGTAAAAAATCACTTGAAAATGAAATTTTTCTTTATTTGATGAACAGGTAAAAAGTCAAAATACAATACCTGTTTGTCAAATGTAATCAGATAAGATTATATATGCAAGCAAACAATACAATATTGGAAGCTCCTCCAAAGGTCGGCTCCGAAATTCAACGACTGAGACTTAAGCACAACCTTACTTTGGAGCAGTTAGCTGTCAAGTCCGGAGTTTCAAAATCTATTCTTTCACAAATTGAACGTGATTTGAGTAATCCGACTTTAGCGACAATTTGGCGCATTACCAAAGCTCTGGAAAGTCCTCTTGAAGATATTCTCTCCGTAAAAGAAGGAACAACTTGTTTTGAAAAATTGAGCCAGAATGCAACACCGGAAGTGATGAGCGAAGACAGCGGATTTCGCTTGAAAATCCTTGGAACTCTAAATACGGTTTCTACAGTACAGTGGTATGAATTTACCGCAGAACCAAAAGCAGAATTAGTTTCTGAAGCACATGGGACCGGAAGTCTTGAAAGTTTGACCCTCTGTACAGGTGAATTGACCGTAATAGTTGGTGATGAGACACAATATATTTGTAAAGGAGACACACTTCGTTTCCGTACTGATGTTGCGCATCGACTGAAAAATGAAGGGAAGGAAAAGGCTCACGGATTTATGGTTAATTTACTCTAAAAATAGTCCTGTCCTCAGGAAATTCTTGTTGCTGCAAAAGTAATAAATGTTGTCATATCCCCGAAAGAGGGAATCAAGAAAATTAGACTTACCGACCCTCCTCTTCAAGGCTTGAATGGAAGAATTTGTCAAATCTCTCCGTCATCCTTCTCCATTGCCGCGATGGTTACGGTGGTTAAGGCAATTGCTTCCTCCACTCTGCTGGCAATGTAAAAAGGTTCTGGGCGGAAGAACTTTCCTTGATCCAGCCTCTCCGTTTCTCTGCTCCAGCTGTCTGCTTGAACTTCCATGGACAGATCAGGCTTATCATTGCCGACAATGCGGAAATCACACTGCTGAACCAAATCGTCTCCGCTGTCAGGAATGTATTGAGGATATTTGGGAATTAGATGAAACCCGAAGTGTTTTTGCCTACGATGATATTGTCCGGCATTGGATTTTGCAGCTGAAATTCTATGGTAAAGAACATTTGTCTCCACTGCTGGGACGTCTTTTAGCGTTGAGTTTTCAAAACAGCAACTGGCTGGAAAAATATGATATTCTCATTCCAATTCCTCTCCACTCCTCTCGTCTGCGTAAAAGGGGCTTCAATCAGTCTCTTCTTTTGGCGTATTACTTTAAGAAAAATCTGGGTAAGTCTGCACCGGAATTACAGACTCATTGGCTGAGACGTATTCGCGCTACTCGTCCCCAAACAGAATTGCCTTTGGCGGAAAGGCTGGTAAATATGGATGATGCTTTCGAGACCTCTTTGGAAGTTCAGAATCATCAAATACTGCTCCTGGATGATGTGATGACAACCGGTTCGACTCTAAACGCAGCAGCAAGGTGCCTCAAAGAAGCCGGTGCAAGCAGTGTCGGTGCACTTGTGCTGGGCAGGAAAATGTGGGACTCATTTGAAGATGGATTTACTGATGCCTGAAACACAAAAAATTAGGACAGACCGTTCATCAAAAATGGTGTACAGAGATCTGCAGCTCCGGCTTGTGTTTCAACAAATTTTTTGGATTGCCTTCCCAATAGAATACAATGTTCCTGATTCCCTAAAGAATCAAAAATCCAGTTTCGGAATTCTGTTGAATTATTAACGGTAGTTGCCAGCTTCTGCTCAAGCATTGTCAGGGCCTCCATCGAATTGCTGTGTTTTGGACCAAAGGCAACCGCGGCTCCCATTGCAACCGGTTCAAGAATATTATGAACACCGGTTGTAAATGCTCCTCCCACGTAGGCCATTTTTGCAGAATGATAAAGTCCTGCCAGGATTCCAACTGAATCAATCAGCAGAATCCGAACATCCAAAGCAGCCGCTGTGACATGTGACCAGCGTACCATAGGAGTTCCAGAAAAAAAGTTTTCTGCATTTTTCAAATGTTCTTCGGTAGGTTCATGTGGTGCAAGAACCAGAAACAATTCAGGAAATTTGTTCAGAGCTTCCTGCAGTCCAGAAAAAATACATGATTCATCCTGAGGCCAGGTACTTCCGGCAACAAATACAAAACTGTCTTTTGCAGCAGGAGGCAATTGTGGAATTTCAATATTATCTCTGCGCTCCAGCACACTGTCACAACGTGTATCACCCATTACTTTGACTAGGGGATGATCCGGAATTGCAGAAAGTACCCTTTGACTGTCTGCTTCAGAAACAGTTAAAATTTGCTCCAGACATTCGTAAAGTGAATGGTAAAAAGAGCGGCCAGCAAAAAAGGAAGTACGTAAGGAACCAGCGTGGATAATGCCGGAAACCAGTGATTGAGGGATACCTTGTCGATATGTTTCCCAAACTAAATTTGGCCACAAATCATAACTAACCCAGACTAAACGCGAGGGCTGCAGCAAACCCAGTAAACGGCGAACGTTGTAGATTTTATCGACTGGCAAAAACTCTGTTACCAGCAAATTTTGCGTTTCGGTTTGGTCGGGTCGTTGAAGCCAGTGGTAAGCATTTACTGAACTGTAGGTTACAGCACACTCTGCACCTTCCGCAATGCAGCGGACAATCAGCGGCTGTGCCTGCAAAAACTCTCCAGCACTTGCTACATGAAACCAGATTAAAGGCTTTTGCCAGTCTCGTTTCGAAACTGCCTCCTCCAAACGTTCCCACAAACCTTTCCTTTTTTCAATGCTCTCGTTGATTTTTGAATGATAGGATGCCAATATTTTAACTACTACTGACAGCAGGGGAATTAAAATAATATTGTAAGTCAGAAACCAAAAACGGGAAGTCATTGAGATAGTTCTTGCTGGGAAACAGGTCCATCCTGAAATGAACTGGGAAGAATGTTAAAAGGCAAAACTTTGATTAGAACAGGCAAAAGAATTCCTCCGCCTGGAAGAGCAAATATGGCCAGGGCCGGAATTGACTTGGCAACATCTATCAGTTGCTCCTGCACTTTCTGTTTTTCTTCTGCAGTGAGAGGTTTTGTGGTTGCTTTAAGAAGTAATTCAGAAAGCTCTTTTGTCTCCTCGATTTCATTCATTATATTGTCCACATTTTTTTTGACTAACTTTACAACCTTATCGTTCATATAGTCTTGAAACTGCCGCGCAGCAGCATTGATTTTCAAGAATTCAAGGCGCTCATTATGAACAGAAAAAAATTCTGCGACTGTGAAATATAATTGTTCCAGTTTTTCTGAAGTAAGTTCCAGTTTCAGTGATATTTTTTCAATAAGTTCACGCTCCTGCCATGCTTCCTGGTTATCAATCAATGAAAGCAAAATCAATTGTTCAACAAAATAGCTGCTGATAATTACCGAAGTAATGGAACAATGAATATCCTCTATTTTGACGGGCTCAAGGATACGCTGGTTTAGTTTGTTTTGTTTAGCTTCAGTGAGCTTCGTTTGTTCTATGTATTTTTCAATAACCTGTTGTTCGGTACTGTCTACATAATCATTTGCCCAGATCAGTGCCGCAAAAGTTAAAATCATTTCCTCCCGGAGTTCTTTGTCCATTTCAAGAAAAGCTTCGGGTTCAGATTTGTCATTTTTGGCTTCTGCCCTTGTCCAGAGCAGGAAAAAATAGAGTTTGGAAAAAGCAAAATTATTTTGACGGTTGCCAAGTGAAGAATAACCTTTTAAGGTGACAGAATCTAACAGTTCCTCCTCAAACTGTTTCAAAGCACCATGCAATGTCTCATTTTCTGCAAGCAATTCCGTTAGAAGAATGTCCTCCGGAATTCGATAAAATATGCCGGGTATATGATAGCGTAAAGCCAGCAAAATAATTTTCAGCAGGCGATTATGATAAGGAATTGTGGCAGCATGCTGTAGATTTGAGGTCAGGCTTTCATTTTCAATTAAGGCAATGGAGAAAAGAGTTTCCAGATAAAGTAAAATAGTTCCACCTTGCTGTTTTGGAAAATTCAATTTATTTGCTAAGTTTTGTACAGGCCGGGAAATAACCGGACATCCAAAGAACATCCCATTTTTCTCGACTTCCAAATAGAGTAATTCATCAAATTTTTCTTCTCCAAAATCTTCTCCAGTAAACTCAAGATACGGCTCAGGACCGGTAAAGGGCGTTGAGGCTCTAAAAATTAAATAACGGGCAAGCCACCCGGTTTTTCTGAAATTTAATGAAAACATGAACTTAGCATTGCCTTAAATATAGGAACAAAATGAAAACCAATCCAGTTTGCTGTTAGAGATGGAATATCGATTGCTTTTCTCTTAAACTAGCTTAGAGAAGCTTGACAGACAAACCTACATTCTACTTTGTTTCAAGTGAGCTACCAGTTTTTTTAGTGTTTAATCATATACTCGACATTCACGAGTTTTTTCGTGTCATTTCGAGCGTATGTGAGGGATCTTATAAGACAACAGCACTTTATCAGATCTCTCTCTTCGGTCTAGATGACAAAACGCAGTCAATAATATAAGTATCTCAGGAGAATTTGTGACTCACGAGTCATATACTAAAAAAGGACTAATGAAAAAATTGCAACAAAAATGGTGGAATTACAAAGTTCTGTTTTTGGTTCTTGGATTTATTTTGTTAGTTAATTTTGTCTGGGCTGCAGCTCAGAATTTTCAAAAAATTGCTAAAGAGTTTCAGGAATCTGCCATTTCAGACTTTATTGGTTTCAGTGTTAAAGGTGAGCGTTATCCGCTGATGCACACCATTTCAGAGTTGCGCTATCGTGTTTTTGAAGAAAAACTTGGTATCAACAAAAAGGTCGAAACACGAGCCTGCTCTCTAAACAGGACCTATGGTGTTGCGGTTCCAAATGATCAAAAAAAGTTTTGTCAGGATTATGATGCTTTGGTGGAGCTGGCAAAAACAAGTCTCATTCAAACTGCTCTCTTTGAAAAGATTTATTTAAATGCTGAACCTTTTTTATTGTATGAAATTGAGCGGCAAAGGGCCAGGGAGTCAGTACGGATTTGGATTAGGCAAAAGATGAAATGTCTTAAGGACAAATATAGCTGCGGACGTGACGAACGTAATATGATAAAGCGGGTTACAAAGTTTGAACCGAAAATCTTAAAAACTTATCTTAAGCTGCTATATAACCTGGAAAAAAAATTGTTTCCTGAAGAGCAAGTTGCGACAATTATCAAAACCAAGGATTTGGAAACACTTTGCGGATTTGTTGACCAAGTCAGTCAAAAAACAGCAAGGCCCGGTATGATACTCATTGATTCCGGAAACTTCAAAATGGGAAGTTCAGAGGGCCTGCCTTCTGAACATCCTGTTCGTGAAGTAAAGGTGGATGAATTTTGGATCGACAAATGCGAAGTGACAAATTATCAGTTTTTACTGGTGGCTGCACAACATCCTTTTCTGCGAAAAAGCACTTTCCCAAGGAAATTTCATGACGGCAATTATCTTTTGAACTGGCCGGATGATCTTCTCCCGGAAACTGGGAGTGAGTTGAAGCCGGTTATACACGTTTCCTGGTATGCTGCACGGCATTATTGCAACTATGTTGGAAAACGCCTGCCCTCTGAAGCAGAGTGGGAAATTGCTGCACGTGCAGGAACAGAGGGCGCTTACTCAGTCGAAGGGGGTGCTGAATTTTTAGAGGATTATGCCTGGTTTCGTGTAAATTCCGGCAGAACAATTCACACAACTGCACAAAAAATAAGTAATCCGAATGGTCTTTTTGACATCCACGGAAATGCCTGGGAATGGGTCTATGACTGGTTTGGAATCTATACAACTGACAACGCCTCAAATCCGCAGGGTCCGGAAATAGGCAAGTACCGGGTGCTGCGAGGAGGTTCCTGGAGTAATCCTCCTGAATATTTACGCTCGGCCATGCGGCGTGATGCCTTACCAACAAGTACATCCAATAATATCGGTTTCAGGTGTGCAGCAAAAAAATGAACACTTTTTCAGCTATAAGACAGAAAAAATGTCAGATATGATGCATTAGTAAAAAGTCTGAAATACACCCCGTACCTAAATCAGCAATCTGGAAATGAAAAAAAGAATAATACAGAGGCTGTTTAGGTGCTGGGTCATTTCGACCGCAGTGATAAATCATTATAATATTAGTATAGTAGCTTATGAAAGATTTCCAGTTTCTTTTGAAATGACACGGTTTTGAGACTGATTACAAGTTCATCAGGGATTAAGAAGTCAGCAATTTTAAGATGCAGTTTTTTTATTTTCAAGCAGCAGTTTTAATTGCCGATGCAGCTTAAACTTCTCAATCAGTCCAATTTCCTGATATTCGGGTTTTTCGATATGGTAGCCAAAAACACCATTACCGATCCAAATTTTCACTCCGCTTTTGTGGTGTGCATGAAATTCGTCGAGTCTCCAATCATCAGGATTACGAGCCATGTTGTGTAAAATAACATTTAGATTATCAGCTCTCATCTTAGATTATGATTTAAAAGGGAGAATTTTGTCAGGAGTTTTAAGTTAACAAAAAATAATATAAATGGAACTCTGCAGGGTTGAGCGTGGAGGTTCTTCTCAAAATCTATCATAACTTAACTCGACATTCATTGTTTCTATCGTGTCATCCTGGATGTAAGTGAGGGATCTTATAAGATATCAGCACTTTATCAGATCTATCCATTCGGTCGAGATGAGATGTCGCAGTCAATAATATCAGTATCGTACAAGAAATAATGACTCACGAGTATGTTAACTGGATCATATAAAAATAAATTCGGAATGTTAAAATTTGCACGTATAGTCTTTTCCCTCGGAGCAATTGTGCTGGCAGGCTGTTCCAGTCAAGAGGTTTATGTTTACGAAAAACTTCCGGAGGCAAGCGAATGTCGCCGTTACACAGATTACTGGACAGTCAGCGCCTGCAACCGCAAACATCAGATCAAGATGAATGAAAAACTAGACAGTGTAATACGGACAACCAACTATCGTCTCAGCAGAAAATACAATCAGAGGGATAAATGTAAAGAAAGAAAGTATCGTTCTGCACCGCAAGGATGCTACATCAGTCATCTTCCATCACGGGCAAATCTTCCTACTTTTGGCAAAACAGCGGACTGAAGACTTCAGCCATTTCTTGTAATGCAAAACGCAGATAATAATATACTTTTATCCTACTGTCCAGCTTCAGAATTATGTGAAGCAGATCTTGTGCTGTTTCCGAGGAACAACTTACACTTTTCAGGCAGTTTTACTGACGGTGATCTGAGGTGCTGAAAAATTAGCTCCCTGAGATGGACAGATTCTTTTCGTACCAATTGTCCAGAGTTTAACAGAGCTTTTGCGCCTAAACCTCCGCCACCGTTCCAATGAAAATTTGTTAACCATACCGGATACATTTTTTCCTTGTTAAAAGCATGTTCATCCAAACCTGTTAAAAAGAGCCGCGATCCTTTCCTGGATTTGTCCACTTCTGCAGTAAAACCTCCCGGAGCAAGAATTGTACTGCTGCGCGCATACCACCCAAACTGTTTCCGTCGATAGGATTCCAGCATAATTTCGATTTGCCTGCCAAAC
This sequence comes from SAR324 cluster bacterium SAR324-CTD7B, assembly GCA_002082305.1. Taxonomy (GTDB): domain Bacteria; phylum SAR324; class SAR324; order SAR324; family NAC60-12; genus Arctic96AD-7. The sequence goes on along the minus strand of LSNO01000073.1, from coordinate 3,972 downwards.
AGTTGCACCAGTACGATTCGGTTATCATAAGGCAACCATCGAAAAAAGTGTTCCCGGCGAAGCGATTTCCCAAGGTCACTTTCAGGAAGTTTTTCCAAACGCCACCACCAGGGCAGCAATGATAACGCTTCCGGTGCTAATTTTTTAACAGCAGCAAAAGACAAGTCCGCTCCACAGGCGTAAAGTTCTATTTTGTCTGGAAATCGTTTAAATAACACTGATGTTTGCTCCTGTAAATATTTTTCCACTTTCTGCAAACGCGGTTCCAGTTTGTTCAACAATTGAGATTCCGGGGACACCCCTGCTTTCAAATAATCATAAACCGTTTCAGTGATTTTCCAGTGTCCGGATTGTTCTTCGAAATTCACCAGAACCGTACTCAATCCTTCGGCCGCTGTTCCGGGGGCAATTAAAGGAGTCTGATGTCCATTAAGTTGATTTGTGCGACGTTTAGGGGAGATCCTGTGTGCATGACCGGAAATAATCAGGTCGAATACCGGAAGATAATCGGCAATCATTCCGGCAGCATTGGGATAAGGCAGATCTCTTGCGGAGGCGACATCCTGATCATAGCGTGTGTTGTCTCCACTGTGAAACAATCCAATTAAAAAATCGATGTTCTCTTCCTCACGCAAAACCTTTACCCAGTATTTAGCGGTTTCAAGCATTTCATCAAAGATCAGCCCTTTTCTCTGTTCCGGATCAATCCAAAGAGGAACTCCGGGTGTGATCAAACCTAAAACACCAACACGTACTCCGTTCCGGATTAAAATTTTGTATGGCGGAAAAAGTGGCTGTTTTGCGTTTTGAAATCTGACATTTGCTGCAAGCCAGCTAAAGTTTGATTGAGCGATGTTCTGTTTTAACACACTTACGGGTGGTTCAAAATCGTGATTACCAAGAGCAATGGCATCATATTTCAGCCGATTCATCACCTCAATTATTGGAAGAGGTCTATGTTTTTCCTGAACAATATGACTGAAATAAAAACTGGAGGGATCGCCTTGAATTGTGTCTCCAGCGTCCAAAAGAATCAGTTCCGGATTATTTGCCCGCAATTGACGCACCTTCTGAACCAGGTGCAGTAAGCCTCGTGGTCGTGGTCGTGGCAGCAGGCGGGTCGAAGTCAGGTTTCCATGCAGGTCTGAAGTTGCTGCAATCAACAATGTTGTTTTTGCCCCTTGCTTGATCAGTAATTTCTGGCGCTTTAAGATTTTGAAATTTGCGGATTTTCCTGCAGGACTCCAGTTTTTCCATACTGAATCCAACTTTGATTCTGTGTTCCAGACATGCCAGGTCGTCATCGCCAGTACAAAAATCAGCAGGATGGCCACCCAAAGTCCTCTTTGCTTTGTCATATAATTCTAAATCAACTATTTTACAATTTATTACTAGGAAGAGTAAAAAGAAGAAGCTCTGGGATTATCTCAAATTAATGCACTTCGTGTCCATCCAATATTCTAATGAGCTTAATTCTAACGATTACAACCAATAAATGAAAAAACTCATGGATTATGTCGCAGAAGCGGCAACGTTAGAAGAAGAAGTCATGCCCTGGGATATGGAGGAAGTACTGGAAGGCGGTGCGACGCCGCTGATTCTGGATATTCGCGAACCTTATGAGTTTGACTGTATGCACATAGACGGTTCCAGCAATGTGCCTCGTGGAGTTCTGGAAAGTGCCTGTGAATGGGATTATGAGGAAACAATTCCGGAACTGGTAAACTCCCGTGATAGAGACATTGTGATAGTCTGCCGTTCAGGACACCGCAGTCTACTGGCTGGCCGGACTTTAAAAGAAATGGGATTCTCTAATGTCCGTTCACTGAAAACTGGATTGCGCGGCTGGAACGATTACGAAATGCCGATGGTACGTCAAGACGGAGAGGATCCGGTGATTGAGGCAAATGCAGACAAGTATTTCACCCCACAAGTCAGGGAAGATCAATTTAAACCGAAAGAAACTTAAACAGGGCCTAAGAAAAATATTTTCTTTTGTCATGCCGGACTTGATCTGGTATATAGATATCTTAGTTTGTTTTCTAATTCATCATTCCATTCCATTATTATTCATTATTGTTTCATTATGAAACGATAATTTCCATTTCATAGCCACCCGACCAGATTTTCCTTTTGGTAAAAAATCTCTCTTTTTTTGCCTGTCTAACTGTGAAGAATTATTGGGGGGCTATTCACGGGAGTTGATGGGGGTGTCGATGAAGTTGGAGAATTAACGAGTTTAAACGACTAAAATGAGTAACCTATAGCTAAGAATGGTGTGGAACTAATTGGTTGGAAACTCAACTTCTTTACACGATCCTCTACATCATTTCCATAACCCTTGTCACTTTTTAAATTCTCACTTTCTTTGCTCCAACTCCCATATGATGGACCAATACCCAAAATAACACTCAAATCATTTTCAAAATACCAACCGTAAGCACCAACAACATTTATTCCCCATCCAGAATAATTGTATGTTGAACCATCATCTGTTGTAAAGGTAGCATTACCAGTACTCAATAGAGTTAAGATTGAAAATGAATCACAATTTATACAATCAAATGCATACCCATAATTTACTCCAATAAAACTATTTACTCCTTTTTCAATATTATCTTCATTTATTTTAGTAGACAGTTGTCCAAAATAAAATCCAACTCCATTTTGTTTGTCTAAATTATATGTCAACGCATGTGCAAAGATAGAAGTTCTGACTGCAAACTTTTTATCTTCAGATGATTGACCAAACAATGGAGAGGTCAGGAAAAGGAGCAGAATGATCGATGTTAGAAGGTTTTTCATTTTTGTGAATTGGAAAAATGTTCTAATTTTATCTTAAAATAGATGGCAATCATTTAATGCTATCACAATCAATAACAAAAATTCACTAAAATAAATATGAACACGACTTGACGGATGTCCAATCCTGAATAATGTTTTTGTTGGTAGTCTGACTGTGAAGAATTAGTGGGGGTTACTCACAGGAGATGATGGGGGTGGTTTAACAGGAAAGGGTTGTTATCAGTTTTACCTGTATTCGCAGATCAAAGGGATTAAGGACAGAGACTTTTTTTGGATCGGTAGCACACGGTTTCAAGTGTAGGGATTTTCATATCCGAATCAGTTTTAAAAACATTTTTACCTGCTACAATAATAAACCCACCATCTTTAGTCAATTCAATGGATGTAGCATTACCGCTGCCAAGATCAACAATTTTTGAATATTTAACTATTTTACCTGTTTGTCTGTAAAAAACAGCTCTGTATAGGGTGGTGGAGCTCACATTCTTTTGGTTTTGACCTACCCAGGCAGTTCCTCCTGAGGAGGTGTTGGTAATAGAAAAACCTGTTTGATTAGGCCCCATGGTATAGTGTTTTTTACCTAACGAATTTCCACTATCATCAATTTTCATCCAAAGGGCTGACTTATTCTTTGCGCAATAATCGCCTCCCCAAGGGGGGTTTTTCTTGTTGCATGCAGTTCCTATGGCATAATACCCACCATTTGGATTTTTTACTATATCTTCAAAGTGCTCATAATTTCTTCCACCATAAGTTTTCTCCCAGATTTTACCTCCATTATCAGCATCCACTTTTATAATCCATGCATCATCGTAAAATTCAAATGTACAAGGAAATTTGTTATTACCATGACTTTTCCCTCCAACGATGATTAGTTCTCCATCAGAAGTCTCAAGAATAGATCTTAATTTTTCCCTTGAACATCCCCCTCCAAATGGTCTTCTCCAAATTTTTTTCCCTTTAGAATTAAACTTATAAACCTTGGCTTTTGCGCCATGTGCAACCAGATCATCACTAACAAGGTAAAAGTATCCATTGCTGTGTTCAATTGCATCCTCAAAGTCACGATATTTTTTGTTTGTCCATTCAATTTTACCATTAGAATCAACTTTCGCAATTCCATTGTTATTCGAATAAAGATACCCGCCATCACGTGTTTGGATGACT
>LSNO01000072.1 GCA_002082305.1 SAR324 cluster bacterium SAR324-CTD7B | reverse complement strand
ACAACAGAAAAAGGCTATTCAGATCTTTGAAAATTATCTCAGTACTAAAGACAAAACTTATGTGGGAGAAGTGCTTTACCAGTTAGGGTTCCTCTACATAAGAGTCAAACAACAAAAAAAGGCTATCCAGATCTTTGAAAATTATCTCAGTACTAAAGACAAAACTTATGTGGGAGAAGTGCTTTACCAGTTAGGGTTCCTCTACATAAGAGTCAAACAACAAAAAAAGGCTATCCAGATCTTTGAAAATTATCTCAGTACTAAAGACAAAACTTATGTGGGAGAAGTGCTTTTTCGATTGGGCTACCTTTATCTTGAAATAAAACAAGCTGAAAATGCTGTTGAGAGTTTCAAGAAATATCTAAGTTTAAAGGACAAAACACATGTAGGTGAAGTTCAATACCAACTAGGTTTTTTGTTCACAGAAAGAAAACAGCAAAAAAAGGCCATTAAGATCTTTGAAAATTATCTCGCCGGGGATAATGAAGAACATCGTGAAGAGATACAACTTAGATTAGGTTACCTCTACGCAGAAAACAAACAGCAAAAAAAGGCCATTAAGATCTTTGAAAAATATCTCGCCAGCGGTGCTGTTGGACACATTGCTGAGACACAGCTCAGCTTGGGTTACCTCTATGTGGAAAACAAAAAACCTTTTCTGGCAATTGCTGTGTTGGAACAAGTCCTCCTGCATCCTGATTACCAGAAAAATAATGATCTCTTGCAAACTTTATTAGTCCTCTATCGGGAAAACGTCTCGGAAGAAAAGTATCTGCAGTTTCTTTTAAAAGTAAAAAATGACCCAAAACAAGGGGGGAAAGTGCAGCAAGGTTTCAAATCTCAGCTGATTATCGAATACTTTGAACAAAACAAATGTGACAAATTGATTGCAGAATTAAATCCGGACTACATGCAGAGTATAAAAAAATCAAATACAAAAGAGTGGGAGCATTTACTTTACATGAGGGGCAGTTGTCTGATTGAAACAAAAAGGTGGAACGAAGCCCGCATAGATTTACGACAAATCCGTGATACTAAAAAATATCGTGAACATTCAATCCAGATGTTGATTGTGACACACAAACAGTTAGAGGACTGGAAGAGGTTGACCTGGGAATATCAAGAGGTTTATGACAAAAAAACTCCTGTTTTGACAATAGCAGATTATCAACTTTGGGTTTTCGCTGCCAAACAGAGAAAAGACTTTCAACGTCTTGAACGAATAAAAATAATTTACGAACGCTGGAAAAAAGCATTTCCAGAAGATTCACAAAATTTAGAACAGCTCAATAAATACATTTCTGGATTTCGTCTACAGGAACTTACTTCACAAGAAAACTGGAAGGAAGTTTCTGCATATATCAAAAAAGAGGTTCAGTCCGGTTCCGTTTCGCTTGATGAACAGTATTTTTCGCAACTGCTCTTTGCAGAAAATAAACTGGAAAATTGGTCCGGCGTACTGGGTGCCTATGCTCTTTTACGAAAGCATGACCAAAAACGTGCTAAAACACTGGATGCACTGATTAACCAGGCAAAAGCTGCAGATAAACTTGGGGAAAAAGAACTCTCGCTGAAATATTACCGCCAGGCTTTAAAAGTAAAACCTCTCAATCAAGAAGATAAAAAGCGGCAGGCAGAAATAAAAACGTTTCTGGCACAAAGTTCTTTCCGAAAATGGATTGAACAGGGAGAGTGGACTAAAATCAGCAAAACAATACGCAAGGAGGTTGCTGAAAACAAGAGAGTTTTGAATGATACCAATTTTGATCTGCTGCTTTATACAGAAAACCAAAAGTCCGGAAACAAAAAATATAATGGAATCCTGGATGCTTATGCGTTGCTGGCAACTTATGACAAAAAAAAGACACTTACTGTAAAAGCTCAAATTGACCAAGGATATGCCGCAGCAAAATTAGGAGGATATAAACGTGCAAAAGGATACTATAGAAGGGCTCTCAAAAAGACTCCTGACAAAGATGTTGATCTGGTGCTGCAACTGGTAGGAGAACTTAAACGGCTTTATGAACGATCCAAGGATTATGCGTCTTTGGTAGTGATTTACAAGCGGGCATATAGTGTTCTCAAGAAAAGTTCCCGGCCCAAAAATGAGTCCCGAACATACGCCTACCTCATCGGCTACCATCAGTCATTTCATCTTAAACAAAACGACAAAGCCCGTATTTGGCTGATGCGTTCTGATGGAGGTGGCTCCACGCCCCAGGAATTGGATGCTGCATTCTGGGTAGCAAAGCTTGACCGTGAAGCAAACAAACCGGGAATGGCTATCAAAAGACTCAAAGAACTGGCTGGTCGGAAAGTTTCAAAAAACTCCTCACTTTATGTTCAGATCCACTTTGAACTTGGAACATTGTATCATTTAAAAGAAAAGTGGAAATCCGCTTTACTGCACTATCGACTTGTAGCCAAAGCACGTGCACCAGCAGAATTAAAACAGTATCAAAATACTGCCAAGGAAAAGGCAAAGGAAATAAGCAGCTATTTAAAATCTCTTAATTCTTCTGAAGGTTGAAAATGTACGATAATAATAAATCGGCTGTATACAGTTCAGGTGTTTTTTACGAGATTGTAAAACACAGACAAAATAAATACATGCAACTTCTATTGGCAATTTGTCTGGTGACTTTACTTACTGGAGGAATGCCCTTAATCGCGTTTTCACAAAACCTGTCCCTGCAAAGCAAAATCCGTCTGAAGGGCCAGGTACAACTTCCATCCAATGTGGTAATGCCCGAAGGCAAACTTGATGTGGTGTTATTGAAATTTGTCTTAAGTTCGGAAGGACAGGTAACTCCAACAGGCCCACAGGCACGGGTAAAAACTGATGCTGAAGGCAACTTTGAGTTTCTCAATATTATCCCTGATTTACGCGCAGGCTATCAAATTGGGACTCGGGTAGAAGGTAAATTATACAGTTCAAAAGTATTTTTTATAAAAGCCGGAGAAACACTAATTCAAAAAAACATTATCATTCCAGGGATTTCTACTGCTGTCGATAAACTGGAAACATATAGAGTTTCACTTGTGATTGAATCCGGACTGGGAGCCGTTACTGTAACCGAAGTTCTGGCACTATCAAATTCCTCTGCAGACAGAATTGATACAGGAAACCAGTCTTTGAAACAGAAACTACCTGAAGGAATAGAAAATTTCAGGATGATGGAGACCAACTCCGGAGCTGTGATTCAACATTATCTGGAAGATAATATTTTAATAATTGAACATGTTTTTCCAACAGGAAATTCACAAATTATTTATCAATATCTCCTACCTGGCTGGTTTGGCAGTTTGGAAATGAACAGGGAATTTAACCTCTCCCTGGATAAAGTTGACGTTTTGACACCTGAAGGATACTTACAGATTAAGTCGGAACAACTCACTTTTTCCGATAAACAAAGTTTTCATGATATAACTTATCTCACATGGAAAACCAAGGCCTCAGACTCAAATCTGTTGACATTTACAATCAGCAATGTTCCTGTACCTTCGCTGCAGTATTCCGTAGTTTCAGGAGTAGTACTACTTTTATTATTTACAACAGTAGCCTTGTTTTTTCAATTCCGGTTAAACAACAAAAAACGTTCTGAGGAATCTACTTCCTGACAATAGACATGAATTCAGCTTCAGTTACAGATATTTTCGGTACAATTGTGAATAATAACCGGAGTCGTCAAGTTTTATTTGCGGGGCTGATTGTGTTCCTGACAGTGGTGTTGTTTCACAATTTTATATTGGCTCCGGAGTTAAAAAGTATAAAGCAATTGAAATCTCAAATTCTGCAGATAGAAAATAGTCTGATTCAAGTAAATGCTGCCAACAATAATTCTAAAAAACCTAATCTTGTTCAGTCTCTGGAGAAAAGAGAAACTGCTTTGGATAAGCTGCTTCCACCGCAGTGGAAGCGTGCTGAACTGTTACGCTGGCTCACTGACTCAATTCAGAAAAATGGATTGATTTTTGAAGAACAAACTTTGGAAGAAAAAACACCCCAAGCTTTGAATCAGGTTTTGAAAATTCGATTGAAACTGAAGGGAGAATTCGAGCAACTCCTACAATTTCTTAACCAACTAAAAAGCGGACCGAGATTATTGGTGCTGGAAAAACTTCAGCTTGAAAATACTACACCTGCCCTGCCGGAACCAAAACTGAGTATTGAAATGATTTTATCTGCCCACAGAAGACTGTAAATCCCTGCAACACAAAAAAGTCCATGAAGTACATAACGTGGTTTTTGACATCAATCTTGCTTTTTCAGTCTACAGTATCCGGAGTGCTTGCTGCAAAAATCAACCAGTCGGAGAAACCCCCTGCAGTTACAGTCAAAAATCCTTTTCGCAGTTTGCTGCTGGAAAATAAAGACTTAACGTCACTCACTAAGTCACCTTCAAAACCTGGTACGTCCAGAAAGAAATATTCTTCCCAAAAGAAGAAGCAAGTCTTGAAACAGAATGTGATTGCCGGGGTGCAGGAAAAACCGCTTATACAAAAAGCAGATTTTTCTTTGAGAGTAAAAGAATTATTTCTGAACCTCAAACTGAAGGATATTCTTGAAACATCAGAGGGTCGTTATGCTTTAATTGACGAAAATAAAGTCACGTATTTCGTACAGCAGGGAGAGTGGCTGGGTGAGGTTTTTGTCAAGCATATAGACAAAAATCAAGTGGAACTAAAGGAAATTTACGGAGAAACAACCATTATTCTGGAACTGAAACCATGATTATTTTGTGTTGAATCCGAATTGAGTTGGTTTTTGTTCTACTCAATTACTCGAAAGTCACGAGTTTTATTGTATCAATCCGAAAGTATGTGAGGGATCTTATAAGGTATCAGCACTTTATCAGATATCTCTCTTCGTTCGAGATGGCATATCATAGTTAATAATATCAGTAATTAATGAGAATTCATGACTCACTAACACTTTCACAGGTTTAATAAATAAAACGATATGTATACTTACCATCCGGTTGTTGAAATTTTGGTGAAGAGCTTCGGAACAACTCCGCAGTCACTGGAACCACTCCACGAACAGTTGCTGGCCTACCGTGAAAATACGCAGGGCTTGAAAGAAGCAATGCTTAAACACAAAGTAACCGATGAATCAGAGTTTCAGCAGGCATTGGCTGCATATTATGAATTGGAATATAGAGATAATTTTAATGATGTTCCGGTTGTACGTGAATTTACGGAATTCATACCGATACGCTATGCCAAAAAAAATATATTCTTTCCACTGAAAAAAACTAGAAATACACTGGAAGTAGCCATAACAAATCCGGAACTCTCACAGCCTTTGGATGACCTGGCCCGACATTTCAAGTGCCATATTCAGTCGGTTATTTCACACAAACAGGCAGTGCTCGATTTGATCAATCGTGCTTATGATGAATCTTCTGCTTCAACCGAAGACGCTGTTGACCTGCTTGATTCAGAAGAAACCTATGAAAACATTCTTGCTGTTGAAGAACCGGAAGATTTGCTGGATGCAACTGATGAAGAACCCATCAAACGTTTAGTGAACAGCCTCCTTTGGCAGGCGGCAAAAGATGAAGCTAGCGATGTTCACATTGATCCAACACCCCGTGAAACCATCGTTCGTTATCGAATTGACGGGGTGCTACAGCAAGTAACAGTTTTTCCACGTCAGGTACATGTAACGGTGGTTAACCGGATTAAAGTCATGTCTCGCCTTGATATTGCCCAAAAAGGCCTGCCGCAGGACGGTCGTTCAATGGTACTGATTGCCGGAAGAAAAATTGACATACGCGTTTCGACTGTACCGACTGTACATGGAGAGAAAATTGTCATGCGCCTATTGTTTCAAGAAGAAAAATTGATGCAACTGCGTCATCTTGGTTTGGCAAAATATATACTCCAACCATATCAAAATATGGTAAACAGCAGTGGCGGCATCATCCTTGTTACCGGACCTACCGGGAGTGGAAAAACCACTACCCTTTATGCTTCTCTTGCTGAAATAGATAATGAGGCCCGTAATATAATCACCATTGAAGATCCAGTTGAATACAAACTTTCGGGCTACAGTCAGATTGAAGTTAAGCCAAAAGTCGGTTTGACTTTCGCAAACGCTTTGCGTTCAGTTTTGCGGCAGGATCCAGATGTTATTATGGTAGGAGAAATGCGTGACACAGAAACCGCACAAATTGCCATTCAATCCGCATTGACCGGACATCTGGTTTTCAGCACGGTACACACCAACAGCGCTCCCGCTACAATCACCCGCCTGATCGATATGGGTATCGAGCCATTCCTCGTTTCATCATCAATCATCGGCGTACTTGCACAACGGCTGGTACGGCGTATTTGTCCGGACTGCCGCAAAAGCTACCAGCCGCATCCGGAACAACTCCGTGAATTAGGCATTAAAGAAGTCAGCTTCCGCAAACTGGACCGACGATTTTTCAGAGGTGACGGCTGCGATAATTGCCGACAAACCGGCTACCGCGGACGGATTGGAATTCACGAATTGCTGGTAATGAGCGAAGGTGTAAAAAATACTATCCTTGAAAGCAGCGACTCTGACACCATAAGAAAACAAGGCTTGAAAGAAAAAATGATTACCTTACGGCGTGATGGAGTAAACAAAATTCTACACGGTTTAACAACTGCCGAAGAAATTTTGACGATAACTTCAGAGTAAATTTATATCTAAAAAATTTTAGTTCTGTAAAATCATGCTCGCATTTTTTGACCCGGAGCAATTCAAACATGAACCCAAATTTTCCCTTTTCAGCGGTGTTCCAAAACTTAATTCCGAAGTAGCGGAAAGGGCGAAGGTTTTGCGGGATGCCCTGCTGCAACATGGGCATGAACTTAAAATTCCAAAACCGCACGGGATAATTCCTGTTGAAGCTGTACATCACCAGGATTATCTGCATTTCCTCAAAAACATCTATCGGCGCTGGCAGGAAATCCCAGGGGCTTCCGCAGAAGTGATTCCAAATATTCATCCTAACCGTACAGCCGGAAATATTCCGGAATCTGCAGTAGGACAAGCCGGATGGTACATGGCAGACACTGCTTGTCCTATTAGCAATGAAACATGGAATTCTGCATTGGCAAGTGCTAACACGGCTGTTGGAGCCGCACAAGCTGTGTTGGACGGACAGAACTCAGCATATGCGCTATGCCGTCCGCCAGGTCATCATGCTTTTGCGGATTTGGCTGGAGGATTTTGTTTTTTAAACAACTCAGCCATTACCGCACAACATTTAAGATTGAACTTTCAGAAAGTTGCAATTATTGATGTTGATGTGCACCACGGCAACGGGACCCAAAGTATTTTTTATCAACGTGATGATGTCCTGACAGTTTCGCTGCACGTAGACCCTGCAAGCTTCTATCCCTTTTTCTGGGGCTATTCGCACGAACTTGGAGAAGGGAAAGGCTCAGGTTTTAATTTTAACTTTCCCTTGGTTCATGGAACTAAAGATGAAGAATACCTGAAAACACTGAATATGGCGCTGGACCGCATAGCTCAATTTTCGCCACAAGCAATGGTCATCGCTTTGGGACTCGATGCTTACGAAGGCGACCCTTACAAGGGACTTGGTATCAGCACCGGAGGTTTTGAGAAAATTGCTTCGGAGATTGCAAAATTAAATTTACCTACCGTTTTAGTTCAGGAAGGCGGTTATCTTTCAGATGCACTTGGTGACAACCTGAACCGTTTTCTGGGCGGTTTTGAAAATGGTTGAGAATAATGACGTTCAAGATAATATAGTAATTCGGCAGGCGCTGAAAAAAGATGCCGAAACTGTTTTTAAAATGATCCGTTCACTTGCCAAATACCACGGTGAGGGTGCAGAATTTCGTGCCACTATTGAGGATGTTGAACGAGATGGATTTGGAGAATTACAAAAAATAGGCTTGTGTGGCTTGACTTGACCTAACGATAATTGGTAATATCCAAAAAGTTAATCCAATAAAATTCTTCCAGCCAAAAATATCAT
>LSNO01000004.1 GCA_002082305.1 SAR324 cluster bacterium SAR324-CTD7B | reverse complement strand
AGACTGATCCTGTCCAGAGATGGAATACCAATCTTAAAAGGAGGATGGTGCATGAATAGATAAACGGCTTTACTTCCGGCAACTTCCAACTGATTCCGGAGCCAAAAACCTCTATTTTCACAATAAGATCCCCAATGATTCCCGTGCTCAACGGTGTCCAGCAGCAGAAATGATCCAAGTGGAGTTTCCAGCATTTGCTGCACAAATCCGTATTCGTCCAATGGCACTTCCGGAAAAACCTCAGAAAATATTTTCCGATGATCATGGTTGCCGATTAAAGGATGAAAAGGCATTGGGAGTTGCTGAAGAATTTCTCGGAAATCTTCATAGGATTCTCGAAGACCTTGATCGGTTAGATCACCGGTTATGATACACATTTCTGCGTCCGCATGGAACTCTTTGATGCTGGCAATACATGATTCAAGGCGTTCGCAGGGATTGAGACCATGAAGTTCAGTACCGCGGGGCATTAAATGTGTGTCTGTTATCTGGATGATTTTCATCAGTTATTTGATTCAATGATGGTAAAGATGAGGTTTTGTGTTACTCACTATATTTTAGCAAAACGTGTTTCAAATGTATAATTTATATCTTAATGTCTCTGGATTGATTAAAACGGTACTTTAGCTAAAAAGCAACCAGCTCAACTTCTGTGACATAAATTTTAATATAATTTTTTCTTAATCTGGTTTACTAGTTTTGCTGATTAAAGTGATTTGAGTCATTTTTAACAATAATAAATATTTTCCTTGACATTGTTTCAAAAGACAGGTACAACGTCAACGTAAGGTAATTACAAGATGAATTTTCGTTTACTTTGGTTTTCGGTATTTAACTAATTATGCATAAAGAGGCGTTATGAAAAAACTATTCTATTTTATTATCATCCTGATCTTCGGTGCATGTTCAGTAACAACCGAAGAGGATACCACCAGTTCGACAACTATTCCGGACTATGAGACAACGACATTGTCCGGAAAAATTATTGATACATCCTGGACCTTTAAAACAGGACGGGTGACGGTGCCCACCAGCAGTACAGGTTCCTATTCTGTCTCCATGATAAACGATAACCTCAGTGATGCTTGCTCTTCCACATATACCGGAACCTCCAGCAATCCGATAGTAAGTTTCAGCAGAGACAACCTTACGGTTGGTGAAACAGAACTTGGTTTTGGAACAGGTCAGGGTTTAGTGTCTTTTTATGGTGGCAGCACACTCTATGGTGTTTCAACGGGAAAAATCAGTATTGACACTCACACTACCACAGCAGTGACCGGGAAAATGTACGCCAAGTTCGGCAGCCACAGCGAAATCAACGGCACCTTCACTCTGAGCCGTTGCTGCTTAAGTTCAGGTAGTTATTCGCTTTGTGAGTGAGATTATTACAATTACGGAGTTTGCCGGCAGAAGGTTTTACGTAACAATTCAGCATAAAAAATATTGAGTTTCGAAAGCTCATTATTTTTTGTCAGAAGTTGGCCACCTTGTGATCCTTCAAACCTGATCCGCTGAGCTGTTTGGAAACAAGTTGTCTATAAAGACCGGTTTTCTGCAACAACTCTTTATGTGTACCGGTTTCCACCATTCTTCCCTCATTGAGGACTATTATCCGGTCCGCGTCACGGATGGTAGAGAGCCGATGTGCTATGATAATGGTGGTTCGATTTGTCTTAAGCAGATTAAGAGCTTTGTGGACAGTGTGTTCGCTGAGAGCGTCGAGATGAGAAGTGGCCTCGTCTAAAATTAAAAACGGAGCATCCTTTAGGAATGCTCTGGCAATTGCAACACGCTGTCTTTGACCTCCAGAAAGGCTGGCGCCACGTTCACCAACTATAGTTTCCAGGCCATCCGGCATACTTTCTACAACTTCAGACAGTGCAGACAGTTTCACTGCCTCACTTAATTCCAGCTCAGTAGCATCCGGTTTAGCAACGAGGATGTTTTCCCGCAGTGAATTATTGAAGAGATATGTGTCCTGAGCAACCAATGCGATCCGGGAACGCAAATCCTCCAATTTATAATCTCTGAGTTCAATTCCATTCAATGAGATGGAACCCTTATCTGGATCCCAGAAACGCATTAGCAGTTGAGCGAGGCTTGTTTTTCCAGCCCCTGATGGGCCAACTAACGCAAGCGTTTTTCCTACAGGTATTTCGAAATTGAGGTTCTGCAGGACACGAATTGATCTTCCCGGATATGAAAAACTGACATTTTGAAAGGAAAAACCTGATGACAAATCGCTGGATGCTTCACCATCTCCATCGGCAATCACCACCGGTTCGTTTTCCAATGCGTAAACCCTCCTCGTGGCACCCAGTGTGTCGGCCAATTGTCGTCCTATCTGCGCGATTTCGGATACCGGTAAAAATGCCGACATAGCGAGAATAGTAAGCAGAGGAAGCAACCCCGCATCAAACGAACCATTCGCTGTGAGCAGAGCTCCCGTGCAGACAACAGCAAGACCTCCCCAGCCGGTCAGAACTTCAAGCAGGGTTGTTTGCAGTGTCAACTCTCTGAAGAACGGCAACCTTAACGAGATATGCCGGTTCGTAAGTTCTTCAAAAACTTTTCCTCGATTAAAACCCTGCTGAAATGCAACTATTTCTGCAATACCCTGGATTGTATCAATTGCATGGGCAGAAAGCTCTCCGGCAGCTTCTCTGGCTTTTGATCCCAGTCGATCTACTTTGCCACGCATTAGTAAAGGACTGAAGCCTACTGCAAGCAGAAAGGGCAATAGCGTCAATGCCATCCAGAAGCTTACTGTTGTCATGACCGTTATCACTGCAACTGGAATAAGAATTGAAACAAAAACCGGAGCTACTGTATGTGCAAAGAAGTATTCCACCAGTTCAACATCCTGGGTGGCGATTCCCATCAAATCTCCAGTCCTGCGCCGAACTAGATATGCGGGAGCAAGCTTATCCAGTTTCCTGAAAACATTTATCCTCATCTCAGCCAGTAACCTGAAGGCCATGTCATGGGCCACCCATGACTCAATCCAGTGAAGTATTCCGGAAAGTGATGCAACTACCATTAGTCCTGTGAGTTGAAAAGTAAAATCAGTACCGTTTTTCAGAGCAAGAACAATTAGCGCGCTGAAGATCCCAACCCCAATAAAAGCAAGCACCCGCAGTACGCCGAAACAGAAGGTAAGTAAAAGCCTGCCCTTCCAGGGCATGATGTGGCGCATTAATTCAACAATTAACTGCTTCCAGTTGAGCCCCTCTGCTTTAATAATGCCCTCTGTCGGCAAGTCACGTAAAGATTCATCTATCTGTTCTACAGTCCCGTTATTTACAAACATTGATTCTTCCTCACCATTTACCAATTCTTTTAATTCTGCTTCGCGAACCTGCTCATTCATCAAAGCCGAATAAATACCGTCTTTCTTCATCAGGGCTTCATGATGTCCAGACTCAACAACCCTTCCCTGGTCCATTACCAGTATCCGGTCACATTTGATTATACTTGAAAGCCGATGGGCCAAAACGAGTGTGGTGCGGTTTTTCATCAAACGATCAAGGGCCTGCTGGATGACGTATTCGTTTTCTGCATCAACAGCAGACAATGCCTCATCTAAAATTAAAATGGGCGTATCCCTCAAAAGAGCCCTTGCAATAGCAATCCGCTGCCGCTGCCCACCTGAAAGCTTGATGCCCTTTTCACCAATAATCGTTTTGTATCTGTCCGGAAGAGTTGTTACAAACTCATGGATGTTAGCATTTTTTGCTGCATCGGTAATCTCAGTTTCGCTTGCTTCCGGATTCCCCATTCGTATATTCTCCTCAATTGTTCCATGAAAAAGGAATGTGTCCTGATGAACAACAGAGATTTCTCTTCGTAACTGGTCGAGGGTGATGTTTCTCAAGTCCTTTCCACCAATGCTGATGGATCCCTGCCCAGGATCATGGAAACGTAGTAGAAGCTTAACGATCGAAGACTTGCCGCAACCACTTGAACCGACAATACCTACTCTTTCTCCCTTGCTGATGTTGAAATTCAGACAATTATGGACAATGTGGCTGTGTTCCGGGTAACTGAAGCTTACTGAATCGAAATCAATTGAAGGTTCAAGACGGGTAGTGCTGTTTCCGGAATGCTCCTCCAATACAACCGGTTGAGCATCGAGAATTTTGTATACTCCTTGTGCTGCAGAAAGACCTACCATACCCTGATGCAGAACTGTACGCAGATCACGCAGAGGCCTGAAAATTTCAACTCCCATCATTAAAATTATAAGCAATGTGGTGAGTTCCATTTCACCTGCCATCGTACGGTAGGCTCCATAGCCCAGTCCCGCTGCAGCACCGACTGCGATAGATGTATCTGTGATTCCTCTTGATAAAGAATTGGTGGCAAGAACCCACATGGTACTGCGAAAAAGCTCAAAAGATCGTTTTTTCAGCAATTCTGTACGTGATCCGCTTTGACCAAAGGATTTGAGTGTAGCAAGGCCTTGGATTCCGTCTAAAAAATCTGATGCAAATGCTGCATACGCCTGCTGCCTTTCAAGTGATCTTTTGGTGTCAAACTTGTGCCATGCTGATGGTGCTGCCAGTGACACAAAAGCGGCTACCAGCAGGATAAGTGCAACCGGAAAGTCGAGAAAGGCAACAAAAGCAAATATCATCAGTGGTGTCAGTGCAGAGATAAACAATTGTGGTAGGTATTCTCCAAAATAAGTCTCCAGCTGTTCTATTCCGTCCACTAATGTCAATACGAGTTCGCCGGATCTTTGTCTGCCAGTATATCCAGGTCCAAGGCTCACTATTTTGTCAAAAAGACGACGACGCAGTTGCTTCTGAACAATTGCCGATGTCTCATGCGCTGTCATTGTTCGCCAATGTTCAAAAATACCTCGCATCAGCATAACTAAAGCAGCAAAAATGATTGGCATAACTAATTCGTCTGCAGACTGACCTAGAAAAATAAGACCGATCAGCCAACCGAGCAAAGCAAGACGAATCACTCCGAGTGCTGCTGCAATCATTCCGATTAGTACTGAGATGGCAATGCGACCTCTAACACCCTGGGTGAATGACCAAAGTCGTGTTTCAAACTGCATTAATTAATCTGGGAAAATATTATTGAGTTGATTTTCTACAAGAAATTCCGGCAGGCAACTCCAAACAAATTTAACTCGTCCAAGAGTTGACGGTCACGCAAAAAGTCTAAAGTACACTATTTGTCATTTCGACCGTAGGAAAATCTTAATGATATTAGTATAATAGTCTATGCGGGATTTCTTGCTTTGCTCAAAATGTCACGTTTTTAGGGCTTTTACAACGGCATCAAGAGTTGGTCTGATAATATTAGCTTATCAACAAAACGAGATGCTAAGGTTGGATCAGACTATGATGCCGTGAATGATGATTGCTATGGATATGTAGATTGAAGCTTCTATTGCACCAACTCCGACATTGCGTTCTGTTTCTATTTCCTTATTTAAGTCGAAAGGAGTGACCCAGTCCAGTGAACGGCGTCCTAAACTCAGGCAAATTAAGCCAAGCAGCAAATAGATGGCTGTGGTTATCAACTCAGCGCCAAGCAACGAATAACGAGACGGATCCTCTGAATCGATGAAGGAAAACATATCGTAGTCAACAACTCCGGAAACAGAAGCGTGGACGATAATTGCCATAGCAATGTAGAATCCTGCTTCAGTAATACCTGCAGCGAGATTTTTCTCAATCGAAGTCTGGTTGTTCAAATCATAAGGTGTAATCCAATCCAGTACTTTCCTGCCGATGAACAAACACAAGATACTTACCAGGAAATAGATCAGGATTTCAATTGAAACATTTATGAAATGACTGATTACCATAATCAACTCCTAAAAAAAGTTTAGATAATAATATTTTACAAAGTTATTTAACCGTAATAAACCGCAATGCTTCATTTTCAAACTGTTCAACTAAGTTGCACAGTCAATACTACTAATTTAATTATTATTCGCAAGTCAAAATACTGTGAGCAAAATAACATATTTTTATAATGCCTTTTTTGAACATTGTCAAATATTGATTTACCAGAGATAAAATAAGTTGATTTAATTTATGTTATGAAGTATAAATTTACTATGAATTCTGTTAGCGAGACTTCAGGTCTCACTGAATGAAACATTTCCCGGATTTAATGCAAAAGTACTGTTTATAAATTGCTGTCTGGGTAGAGTCCTACAGCAGATTTTACTGTAAATTGACTTAAAGACGGAATATATTGGTGAATTCGGATTTTATGATAAATCTACTTTACTTATTTTGCGGAAAGTTGGATTTTATATAATGGATTCCGATAACCGCTTTTTTGAAACACAACATTAATGGAACTCAGCTTATGAAAATGACAACAGAAGAGGCTTTCATAAAAGTCCTGCAAAAACACGGAATCGAACATGCTTTCGGCATAATCGGTTCGGCTTTTATGCCGATATCAGATTACTTTCCTCAAGCTGGCATTACGTTTTGGGACGTAGCGCACGAGTGTAACGGGGGTTATATGGCTGACGGTTTTACTCGCACAACAGGTAAAATGTCGATGATAATTGGACAGAATGGACCTGGAATAACCAATTTTGTAACCTGTGTCAAAACCGCATATTGGAATCACACACCGATGTTGTTGGTTACCCCACAGGCGGCCAATAAATCGATTGGACAGGGTGGTTTTCAGGAAGTTGAACAAATGGCCGGTTTCAAAGACATGGTGGCCTATCAGGAAGAAGTTCGTGATCCAACGCGTATTGCGGAAGTACTGAATCGTGTTATCACTAAGGCCAGGCGCATGTCTGCTCCGGCACAGATCAATATACCACGAGATATCTGGACACAGGTAGTCGATATTGAACTACCGGAAATTATTGAGTTTGAACTTCCAGCAGGCGGTACTGATGCAATATCCAGTGCTGCTAAGCTCTTATCTGATGCAAAATTTCCAGTAATTCTAAATGGTGCAGGTGTGATTTTAGGCAATGCCATTCCTGCCTCACAAGCACTTGCAGAACGTTTAGATTCACCTGTGTGCTGCAATTATCAGCACAATGATGCATTTCCCGGTTCACATCCTTTGTTTGTCGGACCACTGGGCTATAATGGTTCAAAGGCAGCAATGGAGTTGATTAAAGAGGCGGATGTGGTTTTGGCTCTTGGTACACGATTGAATCCGTTTTCTACGCTTCCAGGTTACAACTTGGATTACTGGCCGAATGAGGCAAAACTGATCCAGGTTGACATCAATCCGGATCGGATCGGATTAACAAAGCCGGTTTCTGTCGGAATTGTCGGTGATGCCAGACAGGTGGCAGAACAAATTCTGAGCAGGTTGGCTGAAAAAGCCGGTGATGCAGGACGTGAGGAGAGGCGCAAACTGATTGCAAGAAAAAAAGCTGTCTGGGCAGAAACACTTGACTCCATGGATTTTGAACAGGACGATCCGGGGACTACATGGAATGAGCGTGTTCGTGCGCGTCAGCCCGATCACATGTCACCAAGAATGGCCTGGCGTGCAATAATGAAAGTTCTACCTGAAGAGGCAATAATTTCTTCAGATATCGGCAACAACTGTGCTATCGGGAATGCCTATCCGACTTTTGAAAACGGAAGAAAATATTTGGCTCCGGGGCTTTTTGGACCATGTGGTTATGGTTTCCCTTCTATAATTGGCGCAAAAATCGGTAATCCGGAAACACCTGTTGTTGGATTTGCTGGAGACGGGGCCTTCGGAATTTCAATGAATGAAATGACTGCAATTGGACGCAGTGAATGGCCCGGTATCACGATGATCATCTTCAGAAATTACCAGTGGGGTGCTGAAAAGCGTAACTCAACACTCTGGTATGATGACAATTTCATTGGAACAGAGCTTGATAAGCAAGTCTCTTTCGCAGAAATAGCAAATGCATGCGGTGTCAAAGGAGTTATGGTTAAGACGATGGATGAGTTGACGAGTACTTTGGCTTCCGCAGTCAAGGCGCAAATGGAAAAAGGGGAAACAACATTCATTGAAGCAGTTGTTGATCAGGAGCTTGGAGACCCCTTCCGCCGAGATGCCATGAAAACACCCGTGCCTGTGGCAGGAATCAGTAAAGATGATATGTGTGCACAAAAGTGAAGCTTACTATGTTAGTTTAAATACAGCCGTACATTAAAAAAAATCTGATAAAAGTGTGGATAGATTTATAATATAATTGCGGCTAATTAATTAATGATTAGAAAAGGGAAAAAATGGAAACACAAAACATGAACGCTCCGGACTCTCTCTGGCGTCCGATGACTCAGCACAAGATGCTGTTGCAAAATCATCCAAAACACATTGTGAAAGCTGAAGGCTGCTTCATGATCAATGAAGACGGAGACCGTATTCTTGACGGAACGGCAGGTTTATGGTGTGTGAATGTTGGTCATGGAAGAAAAGAACTGGCTGAAGTGGCGAAGGCACAAATGGAAAAACTGGCATACGTAATTCCGGTTATGACCAGTGATCCTGCTGTAGAACTGTCAGCAAAGATGCTGGAGAAGCTGGGCATGGAGAAAGGTCACGTATATTTCACCAGCAGTGGTTCAGAAGCCAATGAAACAGCGTTTAAAATGGTGCGTCAGTATCATTTGCAAACCGGAAATCCGCGCAAGCATAAAATTATTTCCCGTCATCGTGCTTATCACGGAAACACACTGGCAACTATGAGTGCTACCGGCCAGGCTGAGCGCAAGATCGGCTATGAGCCACTTGCTCCCGGATTTTTACATATTCCTCCGCCTTATCCGTATCGACGGCATCCAAAGTTGACTGAAGAAGAACATGGTACAGAATGTGTCAAATTCCTGGAAGACACAATCATTTATGAGGGGGAAGAAACGGTTGCGGCATTTATAATGGAACCTATGATTTCCGGTGGTGGAGTGATGGTTCCTCCTGATAATTATTTAACTGAAATCAGGAGAGTTTGTGATAAGTACAATGTACTTCTGATCCTGGACGAAGTAGTTTCCGGATTCGGCAGAACCGGAAAAATGTTTGGACACGAACACTGGGGGGCCAAAGGGGACATTTTTACTTTTGCAAAGGGTATGGCCAGCGGCTATATGCCGGTTGCTGCTACGGTAGTTAAGGAGAATATCTTTGAAGCATTTTACGGTGAAGCAAACGAGCTCAAGCATTTTAGGCATGTTAACACATACGGTGGTCATCCTGTTGCTGCGGCAGTCAGTTTAAAAAATATTGAAATTGTCGAGCGTGAGAATCTGGTAGCCAATGCTGCAAAAATGGAGCGCTATATCAAGGCCGGATTGAATGAATTCGCGGACCATCCTTTTGTAGGTGAAATCCGTGGCAAGGGCTTGCTTCTGGGAATAGAACTGGTTTCCGACAAGGAAAGTAAAACTCCTCTGGAGACGGCACGTTCCAATGCAATAGTTCAAAACTGTATGAAACAGGGAGTCCATGTGATGCGTAACGGTTACACTGTTCCGGGGCTGGATAATGTTTTAATCATGGCTCCACCCCTGGTACTGCAGGAAAGTGAGGCAGATATGATTGTGGATGCAATCGGAAATGCCTTAAAGCAGGCATTAAACTAAATGGTCGTCCTGTTTGAATAAATATGCTTTATACAGGAGGTTATTATTCAGTATTTCAACTCATAGAAAAAACAATTGAAAACAAGTACTTGAGAAAAGGATAAAATGAGAATAGGTGTTCCGAAAGAAATTAAGGAAATGGAAAATCGGGTAGGTGCTACGCCGGCAGGAGTAGCTGAACTCGTGCGGAACGGCCATCAGGTGTTTGTAGAAAAAGACTCAGGTTTGGGCAGTGGTTTCAGCAATTCAGAATATCAGGAAGCCGGTGCGAACATGGTTGATACAGCCGCTGAGGTATGGTCCACCGAAATGGTTTACAAAGTCAAAGAACCGCTTCCTGAGGAATATGGATTTTTCCGGGAAGATTTGCTTTTGTTTACCTATCTGCATTTGGCCGCCGAAGAAGCATTGACCAATGCGCTTATGAGCAGTAAAACCACCTCCATTGCATACGAAACAGTACAGCTACCGGATCGCAGTTTGCCTCTGCTCACTCCAATGAGTGAAGTCGCCGGACGCATGGCAGTACAAGTCGGTGCCCGTTTTCTGGAGAAGCCGCAGGGCGGACAGGGCGTGTTGCTGGGCGGTGTTCCGGGAGTAGAACCGGCAGAGGTAGTGATTATCGGCGGCGGAGTAGTCGGAATAAACTCAGCCAAAATGGCCGTCGGGATGGGTGCAAAAGTTACCATTCTTGATGTAAGTGCTGACAGAATGCGCTATCTTGATGACGTGTTCAACGGACGTGTTCAACTGGTGATGTCCAACAGTTATAACATCGCCAGGGCCGTGGAAAGTGCAGATTTGCTGGTTGGAGGTGTGTTGATTCCGGGGAAAAAAGCGCCTCATCTGGTAACTGAAGCCATGGTCAAAACCATGAAACAGGGATCCGTTATTGTTGATGTGGCCATCGACCAGGGAGGTTGTATTGAAACCATTGATCGTGTCACCTATCACAGTGATCCAGTTTATGTGCAGCACGGTGTAGTTCATTACTCTGTGGGCAACATGCCCGGTGCTGTAGCAAGAACCTCTACGCTGGCCTTGACCAACGTCACTACACCATATGCTGTTCAATTAGCCAATAGAGGCTGGAAAACGGCGTGCAAGGAAGATCATGCCCTGGCATTAGGTATAAACACTCATGCAGGAAATGTTATCTGTAAGGGCGTTTCTGAGGCTTTTGGTTATGAGTTCGTTCCACCGGAACAAATATTATAAGTATACATGATATAAACTTATCTTGTAATTTCAGTGAACTAACATGTCCACTGAAATAAACACAATTCAGTTTTCAGGTATTATTTTTGCGGTAATGCGCCAATAAATTAATGAGTTCAAAAACTGTGGTTGCCGCAGCAAGTGAAGTCAACTCGGCGTGGTCATAGGCCGGAGCAACTTCTACAACATCCGCAGAGATAATATTCAGTCCGGCTAAGCCCCTTAAAACCCCGAGTAATTCCCGCGAAGACATTCCCGCGATTTCCGGTGTTCCTGTTCCAGGAGCGTGAGCTGGGTCTAGCACATCAATATCAATTGACAAATACATTGGGTTGTTCCCCACCCGATCCTTGATGCGCTTGATGACGTGTTCCACACCTTCATTTTGGAACTCATCACAATGCACAACCTTGAATCCTAATTCTTCATCATTAGTTAGATCATCCCTGCTATATAAAGGTCCCCGGATTCCGACATGAATTGAAGCATGATCTAGGAACAGTTTTTCTTCAGCAGCCCGTCGAAACGGTGTACCGTGTGTATAAGGAGCGCCAAAGTAGGTATCCCAGGTGTCCAGGTGCGCGTCAAAATGAACGAGAGCGACAGATCCGTGAAAATGATTTACCGCCCGCAGTAAAGGCAAAGCAATCGTATGGTCACCACCCAGACTGATAATGCTGCCTACTTTTCCCAAAAGATCTGTCGCAGCAGTTTGGACTTGTCCGACTGCTTCCTCAATATTAAACGGATTACAAGCTATGTCGCCTGCATCTGCCACCTGCAGTTCTGCAAACGGTTCGGTGTCATAGGCCGGATGATACTGAGTCCGGAGGTGCCGTGAAGCCTGCCGGATGGCCTGTGGTCCAAATCTGGCTCCGGGGCGATAGCTGGTTCCTGAATCAAAGGGAATTCCAAGTATTGCAATATCGCACTTCTTTACATCTCGTAATTCCGGAAGCCTGGCAAAAGTAGCAGGGCCCGCGTAACGCGGAACGATTTTTCCGCTGACGGGTTGAATGGGAGTATTTTCTTCATTCTTCATTTTTTTCCTTTCAGTTAAAATTCAGCGGGCACTTACTTGAGTTGAAACAAAGTTTTATTAATTACTGATTAAATTAGGAGTTATTTTCAAGAGAGTTTCTTTGATATATTAAGCATTATGCCGGGGATCAAAGGCATCACGGACACCTTCGCCGATAAAAATCAGCAAACTTAGTTGCAGTGCAATCACTGAAAAGCCTGCAATTCCCAGCCATGGAGCATGAAGATTCGCTTTTCCCTGGGCCAGTAGTTCACCCAGAGAAGGAGATCCCGGAGGTAAACCGAAGCCCAGGAAATCAAGTGCAGTGAGTGTGGTGATTGAACCGGAAAGGATGAAAGGCATAAAAGTCATAGTGGCAACCATGGCATTCGGCAGAATATGGCGTTTCATGATTCTGCTGTGACTCATACCCAGAGCCCGTGCTGCCCGCACGTATTCCAGATTACGCCCCCTTAAAAACTCTGCCCGCACGACTCCAACCAGTCCCATCCAGCTGAAGAGCAGCATGATACCTAGTAGCCACCAGAAATTTGGCTCTACGAAACTTGATAGGATAATCAACAAAAACAGGACTGGCAGTCCGGACCAGATTTCGATGAAACGCTGTCCAAGAATATCTACACGACCACCAAAGTAGCCCTGAACTGCACCTGCGGCAACTCCAACAATCGAACTCAGGATTGTCAGCACCAGTCCAAACAAAACAGAAATACGAAAACCGTAAATCAGCCGAGCTACCACATCACGTCCCTGATCGTCAGTTCCAAACCAGTTTTCGCCAGTAGGATGAGATGGGGCTGCAGCAGGTAAATCATAGTTGATCGTATCATAACTGTAGCGAATCATGGGCCAGTATATTTCACCTTTCTTTTCAATTAATTCTCGTACAAACTCATCGCGATATTCCGCTTCGGTGGCAAATTCACCACCAAATTCTGTTTCCGGAATTGTCTCAATTACTGGAAAAATCAAGTGCCCCTCAAAAATCACCAGCAGTGGTTTGTCATTTGCGACAACTTCGGCAAAAATGCAAACAAAAAAGATGGACAGAAAAATCCACAAAGACCAATATCCTCTGCGGTTTGCTCTAAAATGCTGTAGACGGCGAAGCGTTATGGGACTCAGCATTATGCTTCTCTGGTTTCAAAGTCAATTCTGGGATCTATCACAGTGTACATCAAATCACTGATAATCCCGACAATCAGTCCCAGCAAAGTAAAAACAAAAAGTGTCCCGAACATAACTGGATAATCGCGTTGAATAGTTGATTCAAAGCCCAGTAAACCCAGACCATCAAGTGAAAAAATGATTTCAATCAATAATGAACCTGTGAAAAACATACCGATGAAGGCAGCAGGAAATCCGGCTATGATTATCAGCATGGCATTCCGGAAAACATGTTTGTAAAGCACCCGCCTTTCCGTAATCCCTTTTGCGCGGGCCGTAATCACGTATTGTTTGTTTATTTCATCGAGAAAGGAGTTTTTGGTGAGCATTGTCAGGGAGGCAAAACTACCAATTAAAATTGCAGTAATCGGCAGCACCAGATGCCAGAAATAGTCAAGAAGCTGCTGCCACCAGGGCAATGTGGAGAAGTTGTCAGATACGAGTCCGCGCAGAGGAAACCAGCTGAAATAGCTTCCGCCGGAAAAAAGGACAATCAGTAGGATCGCAAACAAAAATGTGGGAATGGCATTGCCGAGAATAACAATGGTGCTGCTCCAGACATCAAAGCGTGAGCCGTGTTTGAGAGCTTTTCGAATTCCGAGTGGAATGCTGACCAGATAGACGGCTAAAGTGCTCCAGATCCCAAGAGAAATCGAAACTGGCATTTTTTCCAGAACCAGGTCAACCACTTTCTGATCTCGGAAAAAACTTTCTCCGAAATTGAATGAAGCATAATCACGCATCATCTTAAAATATCGAACATGCAGCGGCTTGTCAAAACCATACATACGCTCGATTTCTTCTACCAGTTCCGGAGCAAGTCCCTGTGCGCCGCGATATTTGGAGGGTTTATCTGAAACGGCGCTCTTTTGACCTTTAACGTCTTCACCTCCGCCTGAGAGACGCTCGGTTGCACTGACTGCTTCGCCCTGTAACTGGGCTATCATCTGCTCCACAGGACCTCCTGGAGCAATCTGGATGATGATGAAGTTGACAGTCATTATTCCAATCAGCGTTGGAATAACGAGCAACAAACGACGGATAATATAGGCAGTCATGTAGAATTACGCAGGGCTATAAAATCCTCCTCAGTGTTTTGTTTATTTTAGATTTGGCTTTTTTGCCAACAAAGTTTTTTCTTTTGATTCATCTACCCACCAGGTAAAAAATCCCAAACTATATTTGGGAGTTATTTCCGGGCGGGAAAACTTGTTCCAGTATGCAAGGCGGTAATAGTTGATGTGCCAGTGCGGTACGACGTAGTGTCCCCACAACAACGCACGGTCCAGGGCTCTGGTACGGTTGATTAATTTTTCACGATCAGGCGCCTCAATTACTAGCCGAATTAGTTTGTCGATTGCAGGATTGCAGATACCGCTGAAGTTGCGTGTTCCACTGGTTTCAGCTGCTTTACAACTCCAGTAGTTATCCTGCTCATTACCCGGTGAGAGGGACTGACCTATCACCATCACAAACATATCAAAATCAAAGGAACGGATACGGTTTACGTATTGAGAAGTATCCACAACTCTTACACTGGCCTCAATTCCCATGCGTTCCAGGTTTTTCTTAAAGGGCAGTACAATCCGTTCGAATGCAGGGGAGATCAGTAATATTTCAAACTTAAGTTGCTCGCCTGTACTGGAATTAACACGCTTTCCTTCTTTAATCTCCCAACCGGCTTCTTTGAAAAGTTTTGAAGCGGCACGCAACTGACTACGAATATTTCCAGTTCCATCCGTTAGTGAAGGGCGAAACTTTTTGCTAAAAACTTCTTCCGGTAGATCTTTACGGAATGGTTCCAGAATCGCCAGTTCTTCAGGAGACGGTAAGCCGCTTGATGCGAGCTCAGAATTTTCGAAAAAACTGTCTGTACGTCTATACTGTCCATAAAAAAGGTTTTTGTTGCTCCACTCAAAATCAAAAGCATAGCTAATTGCTTCTCTGACCCTGCGGTCCTTGAAAATCGACCGGCGTAAATTAAATGCAAAGCCCTGCATTCCACGTGGCAGTTCATGCGGGATTTCCGCTCGGATTGTGAGTTTTTCTTCAAATGTTTTTCCGGAATACATTGAGGCCCACATTTTTGAATTATTTTCCTCCCGGAAGTGATATTCCCCAGCTTTGAAGGCTTCCAGAGATACGGTGGCATCACGGTAATAATCGTAACGTACTGTATCAAAATTGTTGCTGCCTTTGTTGACGGGATGATTCGCGGCCCAGTAATCCTTGACACGTTCGTAAGTTATGTATTTGCCTGCCTTGAAATCTTTGATACGGTACGCTCCACTGCCCAGTGGTGGGTCGAGAGTGGATTTTGAAAAATCCCTGCTTTCCCAGTAATGCTTAGGAAGAACAGGAAGCTGTCCTGTAATCAGTACCAGTTCTCTGTTAGTAACTCCTTCACGGAACTGGAATTTAACACGGCGATCTCCAAGATCTTTGACTTCGACAATGTCACCGTAATAGGATTTGTAAAAAGGCGCTCCTTTTTCGAGTAATACGTTGAAGGTGAAAATCACGTCTTCAACCTTGATCGGTTCACCATCGTGAAATTTGGCTTTCGGATTGAGGTGGTAAATCACCCATGTCCTGTCTTCCGGATACTCAATTTCATCCGCAATCAATCCGTATTCGGTAAAAGCCTCATCGGAGGAACCGGTTGTCAGTGTTTCGTAAATCATGCCAAGTCCATCAGCGGAAACGCCTTTGGAGATAAATCCGTTGAAACTGTCATAAGAGCCAATAGAACTGAGGCGCACAGTACCACCTTTTGGGGCCTCCGGATTCACATATTCAAAGTGAGAGAACCCATCTGCATATTTTGGTGAGCCGTTCATTGCAATTGATGAGGCTTTGATTATATCAGAACCGGCAAATGCTGAAATGGAGTAGCTTGTGATGAAGGTTGCTGTGAATAAAAATGAAATTACGAGTCGGGATATTTTCATTGTTCCTCTTTTGACTTATGATTGACGGGGATTAAGGCGTGGTGCCGTTTATTAATAACTGAAAAGTATATTTTCTATCGGAGGTGGGTTTATCTCAAGACCAAAATGATTATATTGTGAATTTTGATTTTTTTAACTGTTTAGGACTAAGACGAGAATCAGTAAATTCAAACAAATCTTGTAGAGAGAGTGTAATCTCTATGCTAAAAATGTTTAAAGATTAACTATTCAGCAATTGTATTGAGATGACCTTTATAGCGCTCAGGTAAGCGAAGCTTTAATATT
>LSNO01000071.1 GCA_002082305.1 SAR324 cluster bacterium SAR324-CTD7B | reverse complement strand
GGTTCGGCCACTATTTCCCGTACTGAATCAGTGGTTGCGGGTGAGTTAATCAATTTTACTATCACATACACTGCGGGGTATTTTGGAATTGACGATTCCGGCAGCATCAAAATATGTACCCGTTTTGCTACAGATATGGGACGGCCTCAGTTCACTGCTCCAGAGCAGCCGAATTACGTCAGTATCGTTGCCAGCAATGGAGCCACTCTTGAGTATCGTTTTGACCCGAAAGACAACATTCGACCATGGGACAAAACGATTTACATCAAGATCGTCAAGGGTTTTTTTCGTGAGGGAGACCAACTTCTTGTACATTATGGTGATCCAATCGGTGGTTGTTCCGGTATGCGCATGCAAACATTTTGCGAAGATACATTTGAATTAAAAGTTTTGGTTGATGCTTTTGCAACATACCAGTACGTTGAAATACCGGAATCTCCGGTTCTAAACATAGTTCCGGGACCGGAAACAAAGTGGGTTATGCAGCTTCCGACAATGCGACGAGTAAACGAACCGTTTCGTTTACAACTGAAGGCTGAAGACCGCTGGGGAAATCCAACTGACAAAACTGATGCCAGTTTTAAACTAACTTCAAATCTGCCGGTCAAGGGCTTACCACAGGAGATAAACCAGGATACTCAGAATGATGGTGTTCTGTTGCATGAAGGTCTTTCGGTGTCTTCTCCGGGAGACATTTATATCGAACTACGTGATTCTGATAATGCTCTTGTTAGTCGATCGAATCCACTTAGAATTGTTGAAGACTCTGATCTCTTGCCTTTTTGGGGGGAATTACATGGGCAATCCGAAGAAACTATTGGTACCAATTCGATTAATGACTATTTTGCCTTTGCTCGTGATAAGGCTGGTGTAGATGTTATTGTCCATCAAGGTAACGATTTTCAGATTACAAATGAATTTTGGGAAAAAATACAGAATATGTCAAAACAGTTCCTCGATGAGGGACATTTGGTAACCTTTCCAGGTTATGAGTGGTCAGGGAACACCGGATTGGGAGGAGATCGTAATGTTCTCTTTTTTCACGAGGGGGAAACTATCCGGAGAAGTTCTCATGCGCTGGTTTCAGACTTGACAGACATAGATACAGATTGCAACAGTTCGGATGCTTTATTTCAGTCACTCAAAGGATCTGAAACAGTTGTGTTTGCGCATGTTGGTGGCCGTTATGCAGACATACAGTCACATGAAGGTAATCTGGAACGTTCCGTAGAAATCCATTCTGCATGGGGAACATTTGAATGGTTGCTGCAGGATGCTCTGCGTAATGGTTACCGTGTGGGAATTGTGAGCAACAGTGATGGACACAAGGGGCGTCCCGGAGCCAGTTATCCCGGTGCATCCATGTTCGGCGCCTATGGTGGACTGACCTGTATGCTGGCTAGCAAGTTGACCCGTGAAATGATTTGGGAATCCTTTTTGCGACGCCATCATTATGGTACAACTGGAAATCGCATGTTCATGGATGTGAGTGTTTTACTCAACAAACCCGGTAGCAGTTTCAGAGAAGATCCCCAGTTGGGAGAAACTGACGCTGAAAATACTCAAGTTGGAATAATGGGGGATATTCTTCAAACCGGGGAGAGCGAAGTGAAACTTGAGATTGAAATAATTGCATCGGCTCCGATTGAAAAATTAGAAATTCGTAACGGTCTGAAGGTGCTTGAAACTGTACGGCCATACAAAAAGGCAGAACTTGGTAATCGTATTCGGGTGATCTGGGCAGGTGCGGAATACCGTGGACGTGGTCGTGAAACTGTTTGGGACGGATGTGCTACGTTAGTTGGTAACACTTTTGAAACATTCACACCAATTAATATGTATAACCTGGAGAAAACTGTACGCCAACTCGGTCCGACTCGCTTGGAATGGAATGCAGTAACTACTGGTGGATTTGGTGGTTTTGACTGTATGTTGAAAGATTTTCAGGCAGGATCGATAACCATTAAAACCAGTCTGGTGAATTGTACTGTGCCTGTTGCCGAAATTGGTTTTCAAGATTCACGTATTGATGCCGGAGGCTTGGACCGCCATCTACGCCTTGTTCGTCTTCCTGACAAAAACCCGCATTATCAACTGAGTTTGGAACGAAGCATTCCTTTGAATTCCAAAGGAGACAATCCGTTGTATGTTTGTCTCACACAAGAGGACGGCCATCAGGCCTGGTCAAGTCCAATTTATTTGTTTAACTAGTTCACTTTAATTAAAAAAATTTCGTAATATTATGCCAATTCAAGGTTTCGGTCCAATCTTGATCATGCTATTGTTGAAAATCGTAATTCGGCTACCGGAATTTGATTATGGAATTTTATTCCAATACAAAATTTATTTAGAAAGGAATTGATGAGTTTTTCAAGCTACTTTACGCACAAATCTGGTGGAGACCGTATATTTGCTGTGGAAGCCCCCAAGATTAAATTCGGACGCGACTCTCTTCTGGAAATCGGAGACGATGCCAAAGTACTTGGTATGACCCGAGTGGCCGTTTTCACTGACCAGCGTGTCGGACAGATGGAACATGTTGCCAAAGTTGTAGAATCACTAAAATCACAAGGTTTGGACGCAGTGGTTTACGATCAGGTGGCAGTTGAACCAACAGATGTCTCGTTCAAGTCGGGAGCAGAATTCGCCCAAGACGGTAAGTTTGATGGTTTTGTATCAGTAGGTGGAGGATCAGTAATGGACACATGTAAGGCCTCTAATCTTTATTCATGCTATCCTGCAGATTTTCTTGATTAT
The DNA here is from genome assembly GCA_002082305.1 of SAR324 cluster bacterium SAR324-CTD7B. Taxonomy (GTDB): domain Bacteria; phylum SAR324; class SAR324; order SAR324; family NAC60-12; genus Arctic96AD-7. Next base: position 2,690 of record LSNO01000071.1, on the reverse strand, counting down.
GTGAATGCACCAATTGGAAAGGCGATTCCTGTTCCGGGGGAACTCAAACCGCACATAGCATGTCCCACGACTTTTGGCACAGCCAGCGAATGTACGGGAATCGCTATTTTCGATTTGCTGGAAATGGAATCTAAAACCGGAATTGTCAGCCCCAGAATTCGTCCAAATCTTGGTGTCTTGGATCCAAGCGTATTGTCTTCATTGCCGCCACTCGTTCGGGCTGCAAACGGTTTTGATGTTTTTAGCCATGCCTGCGAGTCCATCACAGCACGACCATACACACACAGACCTGCTCCGGAATCTTCGCAAAAACGTCCGCTAAGTCAAGGGGCAAATCCGTATAGTGATCTAGCTTGCCTGGAAGCGATCAAGCTTATCGGCACACATATTGAGCAGGCTGTAAATGACCCGGTTGAAGAAAGCTATGATGCGCTGATGTTTGCAGGAATGTTGGCGGGAATTGGTTTTGGCAACGCCGGCTGCCATCTTCCACACGGAATGTCATATGCGGTTGCCGGACTTGTTAAAGATTATGCTCCTGAAGGCTGGCCCACTGATCATTCCATGGTTCCTCACGGTATTTCCGTGATTGTCAATTCTCCGGCAGTATTTCGCAAAACCGGCCCAGCCTGTGCGGAGCGGCATTGGAAAGCCGCTGCTGCCATGGGTGCAGATCTCACTGATACAAAGGTCGAAGACGGCGGTGACATCCTCGCAGATCAAATTCTTGGCATGATGCGGGAAACCGGAATTCCAAATGGGCTTTCCGGAGTCGGCTACTCAATGGACGATCTCGATGCACTCACCGACCGCTCTTACGCACAGAAACGGCTCATTGACAATGGTCCCATGCCAATATCCCGTGACGAATTGAAAGAAATGTTCCGTGATGCAATGAGTTACTGGTAATTCTTTTTCTATGGTACATGCAGTGAATAAATTATACAGTTTTGCAGAGTATTTTTATATTCATGGTCTGTCAGCAAAACAACGATGAGAAGGTGGTCAACAATCAGCCGGTTTCACCGCTCCATGGATACTGGAAGATGAGCAGAATTTCTGGACCCTCATTGCCGGTAGAAGCTTCAAAACGGTAAACATTGCCTGAACCTCCGATTAAGCGAACTCCTGTTCCGTATGAAGAACGGTTGATTTTTCCCAACTCTGAATTTTCTTCAGCAACGCTTCCCTGTTCCCAGAAAAAAGTGGCCTGCAGTGCTTCCATAATGTCACTAAAAAAGATCAAATCAACAATATCTTTGCTGGTGTTGAAGTTCCAGCGTAATTCAGTACCGTAAAACTGTGTATGTGCAGCCTGATACCTTCCATTTGGGTAAGAACGAAGTCTGTCCTGGCCGCCCAAAGGATGGGCAGATCCATTTTTGTTGGCCTTGATTGTGTTTTGTGCTTTTGAAATCTGTGCGGCACATCCGGTTATGGTCGGGTACAAAATGCATGTGTCGGCCTGTGTTTCAGTCAATCCACTGCTAATCAAAATAGATTTCAAGTTCAAGTTACCTTTTGTTTTTACAAAGGCGTCAGAACGAAAATAATGAAATGCCCAGGTGCTGTTTCCTAATATTGGTTGGTAGAAAGTTAATCCGTATGAAAAAATGTTGTATTCCGGAGATCCTGTATCAACTGCTGCTACGAAGTCTGAAGTAGTTTTAAGTCGAAAACCTTCTCGGGGATCTTTCAAGTCATCAGTCCAGTCCAGATGCAGAACTGCTCCATTTCTTTGGCCTTTGAAAACAATGGCGTTTGGTATTGTTTGCGGATTTTCTCCTTTTGAATCCCTGATCTCTATTGTCCGTCCAGTTTGATTTTGCGAGTATAATGAGAATTCTATTCTACGTTCCATTAAGCTCAAAGTTGTTTCCAGTTTGTTGAGAATGTATTTGTCACCCACGAAGATATTAAAATCATCTTTTTCACTTTCCATCCCTCGACTGCCGTACATGTTTAAACCGTATTTTTTGATATTAAGATGTATTCCTGAGAGGTAAAGATATTTTGGTATGACAAATATTTCTTCTACAGAACCGAAGTAACCTTCAGCGTCTCCACTGATTGCAACCAGATATGCGTCCACATTGGTCTCTAATATGTTTCCGCCATAACCGATTAGCATCCAGCCTTTACCCAATCCTGGATAAACATAAGGTGCAGGTACTACCAGATATCCCGGGATTATTCCAAACTGATCCTGACGCCTGTCTGGACCAAAAGCGAAGACAGACGAAGTACAAAAGAAATATAAAACTGAAAAAGTCAGGAGACGAAAAAGCATGTATTTCATTGGAGGCTGTTGGTATTATTAATTTTAAAGTATAATTGACGTATGGAATATTATCATTTGCATGAAAAAGATAAACATCTTTGGAGCAGTTTCCTGCAAAAGAGTGAGAACGCAGTTAAATTTTGATTTGGATCTGCGCAGGAGAAAGACAAAAAAACCGTTCACTAAATTATCAGCAAACGGTTTTTTGGGTTTTAAGTCGTATATTATTTGGTGCCTAGGGCCGGACTCGAACCGGCACGGTGTTACCACCGAGGGATTTTAAGTCCCTTGCGTCTACCAGTTCCGCCACCCAGGCAGGGAAAAAAGGAACTGGAGGCGACGAGCGGATTTGAACCGCTGTACAAGGTTTTGCAGACCTCTGCCTAACCACTCGGCCACGTCGCCTCTG
>LSNO01000070.1 GCA_002082305.1 SAR324 cluster bacterium SAR324-CTD7B | reverse complement strand
AAGACCATTTTTAACAGTTTCGGTACTTTTACAATTTTTACATTCTTCCATGAATGAATCCTGATATTGGGTTAAAAATTATTTTTTACCATAAATCTATCTAAATGTAAACACTCTCTAATTTTTATGTATCTTTCCCTCTCAAAAACACTTCATGGCGAACATGTGAATGGATAACCCTCTAAAACCAACCCCACCATCTCCTGAGAGTACCCCCCACTAATTCTTCACAGTCAGACACCCTCCAAACCTACCACGACCATACTTGCAAAGAGCACAGTTCTGAAATCATTTCCTTGACAGGTTTTGATTTTCCTATACTTCTTATACATTAAAGTGTAAATAATTGGCACATATAGAGATTTTAGTGGAAATTTCCCCTTGTACAAACTGAATATATAGTATATAGTGCAACACATCAAATATATATTTTGAGCGCGTGTATATAATATATAGCACGAGAAACTTTATTGTAAATATAGAAATATGGCAGCTTTAGGAAAGAAATACAATGCGGTCCTGCAGCAGACCATGCTGCGAATCAAGGACCCGAAAGTGAGCGTGCCGTTTTATGAGAAACATTTCGGGATGCAACTGGTTCATAAATACGATTTTCCACAGTGGAAGTTCAGTCTATATTTTTTGGAACGTCCATCGGCGTCCTTCGAAGGTTGTGGTGAACCAGGGACTCCCACCTCCGAAAACTATTTGTGGAACATGACGGGGCAATCCACATTGGAGCTCACACACAACCACGGGAGTGAAGACGATCCAGATTTTTCGGTTTGGAGTGGGAACGGCGGGCGTGATTTACCTCGAGACAGCAGCTTATTCATCGAAAATGGACCGGTGAGAAGTTTCGGTCACATTGCCTTCAATGTCGACGATGTCTATTCGTATTCAGCGGCCTTGGAAGAGGAAGGGGTACGTTTTCAAAAAAAACCGGACGAAGGTCGGATGAAGGGACTCGCATTCTGTCTAGACCCCGATGGATATTGGATTGAGCTGGTGGCTCGTAGCCGATCTTTTCCCGGCGTTTCTGCCAATCTGTCGCAAACCATGCTGCGTGTGAAGGACGCTGCGGCGACGGTTGATTTTTATCAAAATGTGATGGGAATGCAGTTGATGAGAAAAATGGAGATTCCCAATGATTTTACGAACTATTTCCTGACATCCGTCCTCACGCCAGACGAGAAAGAGCGGTACGACAAGGAACAAATCGATCCAAACAGCACCGAAGCCAGCGAGTTTACCCATTCTTTGTGGTACCCGATCTTAGAAATCACCCATAACCACGGAACTGAAAGCGACGACGAGTTTCAGATTTCCACTGGAAACGATGGAAAGTGGCAGGGCTTTGGACACATCGGGTTCATTGTTGACGACCTGGAAGGCATGTGTCACGAGATGATTGAACGGGACGTTCCTTTCCACAAGAAGCCGGAAGACGGCAACATGAGGCAGATTGCATTTGCCCTCGACCCAAGCGGATACCATATCGAACTGATCCAAAGGGACAGCACCTTCAAAGGTGTGTGCTCCAATTTTTAAAATTACTGCGCATGCAGAAATTTATATAAATTGATTATTATAGTATAACTTATACAAAAAATATTTTAGAGTACAAGAGAACTATCGATTTGGTCGGGTGAATCGACATCCGAAATGAGTTGGAATCTAACAACCAAGACATCAAATGGATGAAAGATGGTTTGGAAGGTGTAAATATAACTCTTCGGATGGAATCACTTGGACTTCAAGGATTTCTGGTACAACGAATAATCTTTGGTTTGTTATCCACAAAGAAGAACCCCATGTAACCACCACATCATTTCCCGAATGAAGAGCAAATGACAGAAATAAAATCCTTCTTCTTTTCGATTCAGTTTAACGGAGGTGTGAAATGGAGATTTAAACATGTAATTGGGGCAACTGCAAGATTTTTTTGGAATGTGTACTACCGTCTGGTAGAAACCAGAATGGGTTCACCTTAAAGCTGTGAAACCCATATCTGTCCGTTGGGTTTTGTATCCACCTCAATACGAAATTTGACTTAATAATTAACAGAGGTAAAAAAAGGAGTTGAATATGAAAAGTCTTACAGCACTTTCTTTAAGTATTGCCGTCCTAGGTGGAGTGGCAACATTCCTGGCATTGGGGGTGGTAGGCGGTTATGTTTTAATTTGGCCGATTTTTATCGGTTGGGGAGCATTTTTTGCTCTTGGAGCTACCCCGGAAGCCATGAAAAATGTGATCGTTTGCGGGATTTTCGGCGTAATTATGGCTTGGTTGTCAGCAATTGTTATCGTTAGTATACCTCTCGCAGCACAACTCGGACTCCCCCTATGGGCCGGGATTGTTGTGGCGGTTGCTATATTTATTTTGTGTATAGCTGCTAATATTCCAGCGCTTTCGGCAATCCCTGGCACCGTATTCGGTTTTGCGTCTACATTTGGCTATTTGTTGCAGACACCAAACATGTTAACACAAGATATTCTGTTCGGTGCTGCTTTTACCAACCCGTTGATAATAATGTCAATTTCTTTAGCGGTTGGAGCGGTCTTTGGCTCAATCTCAGCCAAACTAGGCGCTGCAATGACTCGTGAAGAGGCGGCCTGATCAATAAGGTGTAAATTGGTGCTTGTGTAAAACACTGGGTGATCTAATCTTCTGATTTGATGACCCAGCAAAAAACTCCTGGATTTAGCCAGGCTGCCGCACAGAATGTCGCTGTGCATGTCCGGAATCGCGGGACCATTGGCGGAGTTTTAGCACACTCTGATCCACAGGCTGATTATCCGGGAGTTGTCCTGGCGCTTGATGCCACCATTGTCCCGCAAGGATCAGCAGGAGAACGTATAATTGATCCGTCTGATTTTTTTACCGGGCTTTGGGAAACATCTTTTGCAGAAAATGGAATCCTGACTTCAGTCAGGATTCCAACTGACAGTGCAAATGCCAATTCCTGCTATCTCAAATTTCCACAACCGGCATTCCGATATCCTTATGTGGGCTGCGCGGTTGCAATGCGCACTTCCGTGAAGTTGTGCTGAAATTCGTGTAGGTTTCAGCGGAGTAGATGAATCTCTATTCCGTGACTCCGGAGTTGAAGACTCAATCAGAGGACAAGCTCTGAACGAATCCTTGATTGGTGTGGCATCAGCAAAAGCTGCTGAAGGCCACAGCGTTCTCAGCGATGTTTTTGTCAGTGAAGAATATCGACGTGCAATGGCTCAGGTTTATACCAAACGTGCGCTGACACAGCTTTCCCGATAAACTGTTACTTTCCATAAAATCGCTGTCTGTGGTTTGTACGGACAGGGGATTTATTGCCGTTTTAATTGTGAATATTAACACTTACCTCCTTTTTCAGACAAGTGTGATGTACTAACCAGAATACACCATCATCTCCTGCAAGTAATCCCCACTAATTCTTCACAGTCAGACACCCTCCAAGTAAAATCCCCTATTCCTTGTAAAACAAACCGATTGATGTTATATGTTGGGTTCTACTAATAAAACAAACAGTATTATTTTACTTTTGAAATTGAGGAAAAGATGAAAAAGGTTTTACTCATTTCATTCTTGTTATTCTTCTTCACAACTGCATTTGCTGGCATCTCCACCAAGAAACAAGACATCCTGAAGCTCATAGGCACCTCCTATGCCCCGAATGGCAAGTTTGCCTAGATTGAAGTTAATGGGGAAGACTCTGGTTGGACTAGAGAAGGTGGAAATGTTGGTAAGTACAAGATTGTGATGGTTGAAATGGGGAAGGTCAAATTAGAGTTATTTGGTCGGATTGTAGAGTTGAAATTGCTTCCAGAAGATGCTCAATGGGCCAATTAAGACTAAATCTACTGGTAATCGTTTTAGTTGGATTATCACCTGTACTTTCTTTTGGAGGTGCAGAAGAACTTCCTCAACCATCTGAAGGCATCTGTTATAAAGTATTTTATGAGGCAAACTTTAATGAATTGATTAAACTGAGACCTCATGATTATTCCAGTAAGATCTCATCCTGCATTGCAAGTACCGTAATCTCTGACATGAAGTACTTCAAATGTGAATGCAAAAAAGTAGAAGATGTTAAGTTCTGTCAGCAGGTGGTGGCAAAAAAGGGGACTTTTAAGAATGTAGAAATGTATGCTGCAGCTGTTGCTTATCATTGTGAGAAGATGTCGAGGCTTTAATGAATGAGATTACCTCCAGTCCGAATCTGTTTTGCTTTCAATCCATTACCTTTATTCTTTGAATAAATGTTTGTTATGGCACAATGGGTAACGGTGTCCGTAAGGTAAGAAGTTTTTACTAACTCTTCTGATGCACTGTGGCTGGAGGTTTTCAACTTGTTCTGAGTATGTCATAAAAGAAGGTGTTTATTGGGAGCAGATAATTGCAAGTATTGATTCCACCAGATATTTCACAACAATCTGACTACATCGTTTTGCAAATCCCTCAGGAGGCTATCCAGAACTGCGATACCTCAGAATATGTGACCCTGCTACATGGTATTACAGACTCCCTACAATCGTTTGAAGCTGCATTCCAGAGGTATGTATTCTTAATTTCTGGTTATGATAATGACCAGAGAGAGTTGTACCAGATACCTGAGGTGGTCAGGTTCAAAAAGGACCTGAACAGCAAACTCCCTTTCTGGCTGTACTTTATCAACACTTCAGATAAAAAGTTTTTCTCATGGATGATTGCCTGTCTCTGCCGGGCAATGAGTCTGGATCAGGATGAGGAAACAATCTATGCAGACTTCAATGCAGATGCTTACAATGAACTGATTGAAACCCAGTTCAGCAATATTGTGAAATTGATGTCAGGATTGGGTATGGGGGAATCATTACAGGAGAAGGTGCTAAAGGAGTTGTCAACTAACTTGGCTGCACTGATGGTTGTGGAGAATTGAGGTATTAATAATTGTAATGGTAACTGTCCTACACTAATTCTTCACAGTCAGACACCCTCCAAGTAAAATCCCACATTCTTGTAAAACAAACCGATTGATGGTATAATTTGGGTTCTCTTAATACGCAAACCAATTATGAACCCTATGAGACATATACTAATCATCCTCTCATTCCTTCTTGAATATGGAACATCACAGAATACGACAAGAACGAAAACATTTTTGGAAAGTATGTAAATGAAGTAAAACAGTAATTAAACCCATTCTCGCCTCAAACTCATTGGAAGTCGGATAGGAAACTCTCTCACAACAGAGGTGGTGTATTTGGGCGTAGAGGAAATGGTTGCGTTTCAGTAGGTCAATAAACATCGAAACTAAGGACTAAGACAAATTCTGAAAGAGGAAATTATGGTAAAAAAATGGGCAAATTACTCAACTCGAAAAAAAATAACATACATCATTTTTAATGTTTTAATCGTATCTGGTTTGCTTTTAATTTTATCGAACCTCAACTCCATACTTGACTACATTCTGGACTTACCGATGCCATAAAACTAAAAGGTTCAGATGTGTGGTCTGGTTGCCATCTTCGGTGTACAAACGGAAACAGTATTTTTGTAGCAGTGGGTCAATCAGGAACCATCCTCACCTCTTCGGATGGAACCACATGGACTTCAAGAACTTCTGGAACATCAAACAATCTCTATGGAATCACCTACGGAAACAGTACCTTTGTAACGGTGGGTAATTCAGGAATACTTCTCACTATATTGGACCCCATAAATGAGACAGTGTGTTAAGGTGTATTTTCAATAAACAGGAAATATCTCTGCAACCTTCCCAATTCTTGTAAAATCTACCCACCTTTTGATATAATATATTTCTCAAACCAATAACACAAAGGGTGGAAATGTCCAAAAAACAAAAAGTTATTTATGTTGGTGGTGGGGGATGAAGGAGAATGGAGGTATGGAGAATTTCATGGTCAAGGAACCTACACTTGTGATGGTTTAAACGAGTATTTAAGTGAATGGAACTATGGGGTTCAAGTTGAAAAAGGAATATTCCCTTTTTTGCGTCAGCATTGCTGAAAATACTATTACATAACTTTTTGGGAAAATGTCTTCTTTTGAAAAGAAGATGAGTACTACAACTCTATAATCATTTGAAAAATTATGTTTCAATTTAATATACAATTTTTTTTAGGAAGTATTTGTAGTGTCTTACTTTTATCAACATTGATTAATTATATTTTTTTACGAAATTTTAAAGAACCTAAAAAGAATATTATATCTATATTATATGCATATAATATCTTAGGTGCTATCATGATTGCTTTTTCTTTAGGAGAAAGACTTGTATTTGCTAAAGCATATTTATTTCTTGCACCAGCAGCAATTATAGTTCTAATAGTTCAGTTGTTGAGATTCAAATATAAAAATAAGCAATAAGTGGTGTCCAATCCACAATCTTGCCCCTCTGTCTCTCTCTTAGCTGTGTGATTGCCTCCCACTAATTCTTAACAGTCAGACACCTTCCAAGTAAAATCACCCATTCATGTAAAACAAACGAAATAATGGTATATATTAAGTTTTCTTTGCGGAGTTAATGTGTCGTGGAGTGACCATCTGAGTTTGGCAGCACAGCGGAACAAATTTGGAAACACAACAAAGTTTTACAGTACACGAAGCGGATTTCATGTCAAAATCTACAACGATAACAAAATTACAGGCCCTGTTCCGCTCTGGAGGGGTAAAGCAACTATTGCTTTTTTGAATTTAAAAGTATTACTTTCTACACCAGCTTTGCTATAAAAGTTTTTTGGCAAATATGCTAAAATTACTAATTATTTTTCACCAAGAAAATAACCGCATGCTGGTGATGTCAAAAGCTCATTTTTAAGGGTACAGAAACGTTTAAATGCTTTGGGAGTGTGGTCCTTTGTGACTTTGTATGGCAAATTAATACTTTGCTCTTCTGTAGAAAAGTTGGCGGCAATCAGCATGGTTTCATCTTCTGTTTTTCTTTCAAAAACAAAACAATCTCCATCCAGTAATATTTTTCGATAACTTCCATTTTGAAGTGCTGGGAATTTTTTGCGTATTTGCAACATTTCTTGAAGAACATGAAAAGTACTTCCTGAGTCTGCTTTTGCTTGATCCAATGACAATTTGTTTACAGCCGGAAGCCAGGGTTTGGTTCCGGAATTAAAACCTTGATTAGTCAATTTTGAATCCCACGGAAACGGAAGCCGACATCCGTCGCGTCCCTTGATATCCGGCCAAAAACGAATACCTTGAGGATCTCGCAACTCATCTTTTGTGATTTCATATTCCTGCATATCAACCTCCTCACCGTAATAAATAATCGGTGTTCCTCGCAAAGACAAAAGCAATAAAAGCATCATTTGTTGAAAACCATCACGCTCTCCAAAACAATCAAATCGGCTGATCATTCGCATACAATCGTGATTGCTCAAAGACCAACAAGGCCAGCCGTCCTCGATTGATTCTTCTGTGACTCGCAGCACATGCTCCAGGTACTCAGCATTCATGTTTTTGTTCAACATCGAAAAAGTATAAGCCAAATGTAATCCCTTGCCGTTTTTAACATAATCCGTTCCCAACTTCAAAGTTGACTCCAAGCCCTCTGCACTCCCAATTTCTCCTATTGAAACAGCGCCATTTTCGTCAAATATTTTTCGCAAAAAGTGGATGAATTCTAAATTTTCGGGACGATCTTTTGAGTATTTTGTGATGTATTGACTGAGCGGATTTGCTTCTTGTCCGTCCTCCATGAGTTCAGAGTTTTCTGGTCGTTTTGGATTGTCACGCAACTGCCGGTCATAAGCATAATAATTTGCTGTGTCCAAACGAAATCCATCTGCTCCGCGCTTCATCCAAAAGCGAACCACATCTGCCAAAGCTTCTCGAACTTCCGGATTATACCAATTCAAATCCGGCTGTTCCGGAAGAAAATTGTGTAAGTAATACTGTCCTCGTTGCGGCTCAAAAGTCCATGCTGCTCCACCAAAAACCGCCAACCAATTATTAGGAGGCGATCCGTCAGGTTTTGGATCTGCCCAGACATACCAATCTACTTTGGAATTGGTGCTGTTTTTCCGAGATTCTTGAAACCACTTGTGCTGATCTGAAGAATGGTTCAAAACTAAATCCAAAACAATTTTGATTCCGCGCCGATGAGATTCTTCTACCAATTGATCGAAATCTTCGAGTGTTCCGTAATCCGAATCAATGTTACAATAATCACTTACATCATAACCAAAATCTGCTTGCGGTGATGGGAAAAATGGAGAAAACCAAATTGCATCAATTCCTAAACCTCCGCCTTTGCCGTCGTTGAGGTGATCGAGTTTTTCAATCACTCCTGCTAAATCACCGATTCCATCATTGTTAGAGTCTTTGAAACTGCGAGGATAAATTTGATAGAAAACGGCTGATTCCCACCAGTTTTCAGAAAGTGGACTGGATTTGAGATTTAATGATTTTTGCATAAATTATTGTTTTATTTTATTTTTTGAAGAGTAAAAAACGTCTCATTATTTCACAGAACCAGTAACCAATCCGCGCACAAAATAACGTTGCAAGGCGAAAAAGACCAGCAAAGGAACCACAATCGAAATGAAGGCACTGCTCGTTAAAATTTCCCAGTTGTCGCCGCGCGAACCGAGCAGTTCACGCAGCTTTGAGGTCAGTACGATTTGGTTATCTTGTTTGCCGAGAAAAACGAGTGCCACTAACAAGTCGTTCCAAACCCACAAAAATTGAAAAATACAAAATGAAGCCAATGCCGGAATCGATAACGGCAAAACGAGGCGTGTAAAAATTTGGAAATGCGATGCACCGTCAATGCGGGCGGATTCGATGATGTCACGCGGAAGACTGCCCATGTAATTCCGGAGCAAATAAATGGCGAGCGGAAGCCCAAAACCGGTATGAGCCAGCCAAATTCCTAAATACGATTTTGCTTCTGTGCCGAAAAATGTACCGATTTTGTTGTACATTGTCAACAACGGAATTAGCGACATTTGCAAAGGTACCACCAACAAACCCACCACACAAACAAAAAGAAATTGTCGTCCGGGAAATTCCATCCATGCAAAAGCATAAGCCGCAAATGCCGCAATCATTATCGGAATAATTGTTGCCGGAATGGTGACGGTGAAGGTGTTGACAAAGGATTGTCCAACATTTTCGGAAGCCAAAACTTCACGGTAATTGTCCAACGAAAACGAGGGCGGAACATTGGCGACATAGAAAATCCGTTTACCACGTTTGTGAGTGAAATGTTTTTGAGAAACCCATTCGTACTTTCCGTCTGCTTGTAAAGTAAAGTGAGAATCGTCTTTGAAAATCATCGTTTCTCCGGATTTGTAGGCGGAAAGGTTCCGGAAGTTGGTATTGAAAGTGAGAATTGTTTTTTCACCGGGTTCCAGAATTGTTCCGGAAATGACATAATTTCCGGATTTTTCAATTTGATCTTCTGCTTTTCCGGTTCTGCCCCAGTCGTTTTGTTCTGAGGTCGTAAGTGCCGTCCACCATCCGGAGTAGGCGAGTTGATCTTTGTCTCGAAATGAACTGACGAGCAAGCCGATGGTTGGCAAAATCCACAGCAAAACCAGCACCAGCAAAGCCAGATGGTTGAACAATCGTCCCAGAGTAAGATGTTGTGGTTTCCGGAATGTCATCTTGCCTCCTCTTCTTTACGGAAGTTACGGATATTCCAAAACATAATCGGAATCACAGCCATCAAAATCATTAAGGCCACAATGCTTCCGCGTCCGGAATCTCCCCCGCCTCGAAACATCCAGTCAAACATCAAATTTGCTAAAACGTCGGTGTTCCATTGACCGTTGGTCATTGCCAAAACAATGTCGAAAACTTTGAGAACAATGATTGTAATGGTAGTCCAAACCACCATAATTGTTCCCATAATTTGCGGAATCATGATTTTGAAAAATAACTGAATTTCTCCGGCTCCGTCGATGCGTGCGGCTTCCAAAGTTGCTTCCGGAATTCCGCGTAACGCCGCACTGAAAATGACCATTGCAAATCCGGTTTGAATCCAAACCAAAATCACCATCAGGAAAAAATTATTCCAAAACGGAAGCGTGATCCAGGCCTGTGGTTCAAAACCAAACATCATCACAAAAGCATTCAAACTGCCGATTTGATCGGTATCCGGTCCACGATAATCATAAACGAATTTCCAAATCACACTTGCACCGACAAATGAAATCGCCATCGGCATAAAAATCAAGGATTTGGCAATCGTTCCCCACCAAAGTTTGTCTGCCAAAACGGCAACCGCCAAACCAAAAGCGACGCTTAAAGTCGGCACAACAATCAGCCACATAAAATTATTGCCGATGGCTTGCAAAAATTCCGGATTTTTCGTCGCCCAAATGTAATTTTTCAGGCCGACAAATTCAAATCCGCCGAAATTGTAAAAGCTCAATCGAAGCGTTTCTAAAACAGGATAAACGAGGTAAATGGAAAGTATCAAAAGGGCAGGAGCCAAAAACAACCACGGTCGAATGGCCGCTCGCTGGCGACTGTTGCGAACTGCGTTTTCTCCGGAATCGGCAAAAACTTGGTCGAGCAAAAAATTACTTCCGACATAATAAAGCGTACACGCACCAACGCCTAAAAATACAGCGAGGAGTGCGTTTAGAAGCTGTTCAAGCATTCCGAAAAATCGGTGGAGATCGGTGATTGAGATTGGGCCGCATTGAAATGTGAATGCGACCCGTTGTGTTGGGACTTTTACTTAATCGAATCCCATGTGGACTGCACATTGTCTGCAACTTTCTTTGCAGATGCGCCACTCACATAATAAACCATTTGACTCCAAAATGCACCGGCACCAATTGCTCCCGGCATCAGGTCGGAACCGTCAAAACGGAAGGTAGTTGCATTTTGCAGAATTTCACCTTGCTTGCGCAATGTGCTGCTGGAATATTTGCTCAGATCCACGCCCTTGTGCGGAGTCAAGAATCCGGCACGAGCCATCCAAATTTCATGGGATTTAGGATGTTGCAGATACTTGATGAATTCGCGGGTGGCTTTGCTGTCTTTAGCCATCGCCAACAATGTTCCGCCGCCTAAAACTGGATTCCCCAATTTTTTTGTGGAGTAAGACGGGAAGTAGAAGAAATCAGCATCTTCGCCAACCTTCACTCTTTTTGGAAAGAAAGCCGGAATGAAACTGGCTTGACGGTGCATGTAGCAACGCGGTGGCACAGTGAACAATCCTTTGGGGCTGTCACGGAAATCGGTCGAACCGACTGCCGCCATTCCGCCGTCAACATACTTGCTGTTTTTGGCAAATTTACCAAAAGTTTCAATCGCCGCAACCACACGCGGATCGTTGAATTTCACATCGTTTGTCACCCATCCGTCATAAACTGATGGCGGTTGTGTGCGCAACATCAGGTCTTCGACCCAGTCCGTTGCCGGCCATCCGGTTGCGTCTCCGGAACCAAGTCCGATACACCACGGAGTTCCGCCGTCTTTAACAATTTGATCGCTCAATGCAATCAATTCTTCCATTGTATTCGGAACAGAATATCCTCCGGCTTCAAAGTTTTCCGGAGAATACCAAACCAAGGATTTGACGTTCACATTAAAGAAAAAGCCGTAAAACTCTTTCTTTCCGCTTTTGCTGGGATAAGTTCCCAAATCAACCCAGGACTGTCCAGCGGCATAATTGCTTTTGACCCAATTTGCGGTACTGCTTCCCAAAGGAACCAAACCGCCGATGGCTGCCATATTTGCCGCAAGTCCCGGCTGAGGAAATGCCGCCAAGTTCGGCGGACTACCCGCCTTGATGTCAATGACGATTTGCTGTTCAAAACTGTCAGAACCTGCATATTCGACTTTGGCCCCTGTGGCCTTCTCGAAATATGCAATGACTGCTTCAAAACTTTCTTCGTCTGCCGTCAACCACGGCCCTGAAATGGTGACCGTTTGCCCACTCAGGCTCGGTCCTTTGTACTCACCTGCCATTGCAGGCACACTAATCAGTGCTGTGGCAACCACTGCCAGCAACGCACCTTTCATGGCATTCATGAAATATTTCATAATCTAACTCCTTTTCTTTAGATTAATAATTCCGGCATGGCAACCAACCAAACCGTTTTTAATCGTTTTAATTTTTTTTCCAAAATGTTTTGGAAAAAATTTAAAACGACAATTGCCGTAAAAGAGTATGATTATATTATTTAAAAGTCAACAAAAAAATACTGTCTCCAACTACTATTTCGAGAGCACTGGCCGGTTATTCAGATGTCAGTTCCAAGACTCGCTGTCGTGTTCAGGATGCAGCAAAAAAACATAACTATCACCCAAACCCGGTTGCACAAAGACTTCAAAAAGGAAAAACAGAGACTATTGGAGTAGCTCTCTCAGCCAGTCAAAATTATTTTAAAGACACTTTTTTTCTTGATTTGCTGGCAGGCATAAGTGTTAGTCTCAGTAAAGTCGGTTACGATTTAAACATTTCAGTCGCTCCAAATTCTGAACACGAAATAGATTCTCTTCGCCGTATGGTTCAGGGAAAGCGGGTTGATGGAATAATTTTGACGCTGACAAAAGCAGTCGATGAACGAATCTCTTATTTGCTTGATCAGAATTTTCCTTTTGTTTTGTATGGAAGAACAGAGGAACCGCGTCCGCATGCTTTTCTGGACATTGATGGAGAGCTTGCATTTCGAGAAGCCTGCACATTTCTGATTGAATTGGGACACAAGAGAATAGCTCTGATAAATGGAGAACCCGAATACATGTTTCCAGCTTTTTGTTCAGAGGGTTACAGAAACGGATTAAAGTCCGGAAACCTTCCTTTCGATCCTGAGCTAGTGAGGGAGTGGCGGCACGGAGATGCACAATTGAGTAGTTTTCAGCAAACAGTAGAGTTGATGCAGCTTTCAGAACCTCCCACAGCAATTGTTTTTCAAACTGAAGCCGCTGCTGGTATTTTACAAGCCTTACTACAACTTCAATTACAAGTAGGAAAGGACATTGCCTTAATTGGTTATGATGATCTGGAAATTGCCAAAACAAATATTCCGCCCTTGACTACTATGCGTCCACCTGCACGTAATGCCGGTGAGCAGTTTGTAGGAATGCTGATGCAAATTATAGACGGACGTGCAGCAGAAGATTTACAGGAAGTTTGAAAAGCAAAAAAGGTGGTGAGGCAATCCACAGGTCGAATTAGCTGTAATGATTCTACTTGACAGCACTCCCATGTTTGTGGAATCCTACACATGAAAAAACTAAATATTTTATAATCACATTTCTTTACACTTTTTATAATCGCTAAGACAGGAGTTTTCCATGGCAGAAGTAAAAATGCAGTCTATCTATAAGCAATTCGGCAATACCGAAGTTATTCACGGAGTCGATTTGGAGGTTGATGATAATGAGTTTGTTGTTTTAGTCGGACCTTCCGGCTGCGGCAAATCAACCCTCCTGCGTTTGATTGCAGGCTTAGAAGACGTGACGAGTGGAGAGATTGAAATTGATGGTGTTCGAGTCGACTATCTACCTCCAGCCAAACGCGGAATAGCAATGGTTTTTCAGTCATATGCACTTTACCCTCACATGAATGTTTACCAGAACATGTCATTTGGTTTGAGACTGGCAAAGACCGACAAACAAATTGTTGATCAAAAAGTCCGGGATGCAGCAGAAATCTTACAAATTACCGAATTGCTGGAACGAAAACCGAAAGAACTTTCCGGAGGACAAAGACAAAGAGTTGCTATCGGCAGGGCAATTGTCAGGGATCCAAAAGTTTTTCTTTTCGATGAACCACTCTCTAATCTCGATGCAAAACTTAGAGTGCAGATGCGTATTGAGTTGACAAAGTTGCACCGGGAACTCAATGCAACTATGGTATACGTCACACATGATCAGGTTGAAGCCATGACTATGGCAGACAAAATTGTTGTACTTAGAGAGGGTTATGTTGAACAGGTTGGTGCTCCATTAGACTTGTATCATAACCCTGCAAACTTGTTTGTTGCAGGGTTTATCGGTTCTCCGGCAATGAATTTTATGGATGGAAAGATTTCAGGAATATCTGATCAGGCAGTTGAATTTGAATTAAACAGTAAGCAAAAAATTCAAATCCCCTGTCAACCGGGAGAACAGGCTGCTGCAGGGAGTTCAATCAAAGCCGGTGTTCGACCAGAACACCTTGAATTAACCGGAGACAGTGATGCAATTTTACAGGGAGAAGTTTTTGCGGTGGAGCGTCTTGGCGGGGAAACTTATCTTTATGTACAAACTGAACGAAATAATGAACTTACCGTTCATGCTACGGGCGACAAGATAGTCAGCGTAGGTGATTCTGTATCAATAGGATTTGCTCCAGAGTCCTGCCATCTTTTTGACGGACAGGGCCAGGTTTTTGAAAAGTTGGCGCCCTGATTTTTCCTGTTACAACGGGATAAACTCTGCTTCGGCTGCGATTGCCAATTGAGACTGGTGATCCAGCACACGCAGTTTTGCAGTATCGTTACCACTTAGGTCGCCGGTTAGATTAAAATGATGTAAATCGAAAACTGGCCGTTTTGCCCTGAAGCGGAATTTTTTTAACTCCCGACCGGATTTCCGGGCAGCAAATAACGAAAGCCACGTTGCCAGCAATGGACCGTGAACAACAAGTCCGGGATATGCTTCAACCTCTGTAGCATATGGCCTGTCATAATGGATGCGGTGACAGTTGAAAGTAAGCGCTGAGTAGCGGAACAGTTGTAATGGATTCGTGCTCATCTCTTCCATCCACTCCCCAGACTCTTCCGGATCATTAAGTTCTCGAATCTTCGGGTCTGAATCTGTAAAAACAATATTCCGGTTTTCTGTGGCACAGAGAGTTTCCCGAACATGGAACTCTCGAAGGATATTAATAAAGACCAACTCACCACTGCTGCCGTTTTTTCGAGTGATATCTGTGATGTTCCAAGTTGTTTTCACTTCATCTCCAACTCGCAGCGCCCTATGAAACTCGTATTCAGCTCCGGCAAACATCCGGCGTTTTAACGGAATGGGCGGCATGAATGAACCTCGCTTCGGATGTCCATCTTCTCCAAGCTGATTTGGCGGAACAGAAGGTTCACCTAAGGTCAGCAAAAACAACGGAAAGACAGCTTCTCCGGAAGATGGAGGATTGCCGTTTTGAGTTAATGTGTGGTGGAGACGTTTGGCGTTTACCTCCGAAATCTGTTCATGGAAAACCTCCGTTTTGCCTAACCATTCGTTGTATTCGGAATTCATTTACCTTTCTCAAAATTGTTAATTTTCAGAAAATTCTGCACGAATTGCCGCACCGTGCTGATTTAGACTGGGGACTTCTTTGAGTGAATCTTGCGGTGCATCGTTAAAAATAGCCGGAGGTGCCGGAACATTAATTTTTCCTTCCGGATTGGAAATGACGGCGCGCCTCAGAATCGGATGACTGGAAAGCCCCTGCACATCGTTGAGTGTACTGTAAGCAATCTCCGATTTTTTTAGTTTGGCAGAAGCCTCAGTATGAGACAATTTTCCAAGAGCAGTTTCAACACAACCGTCTACTACGGAACGGTTTGCTAAGCGAGAAGAATTGTCCGGATACTGTTCCGCAAAATCTGCATCAACAAGAATTTCTACACAAAAACGTTGCCATTCCCGTTCGTTTTGAATGGACAGCAAAATCGTTTTTCCGTCTGCTGTTTTGAAGGCTCCATAAGGACAAATCGAGGGGTGGGAAAGCCCGACTCTTTCCGGAGCTTTTCCGCCATAGTCTTGCCACAATAACGGTACTGCCATCCAGTCAGCCAGAGCATCGAAGAGCGAAACCTCGATGTGCTGCCCGTATTCGTTTATGCCTCTCGCAATCAGTGCTTCCAGAATTGCTGACCAGGCATACATTCCTGTTGCAATATCAGCCACTGAAATGCCGACACGCCCCGGTGCATCTGCTGATCCTGTGATTGAAGCAAGCCCAGTTTCCGCCTGAATCAGCAAATCATAAGCCTTCATTTTAGCCCACTCTCCCTGACTCCCGTAACCGCTGATGGAGCAGGTGATTAGTTTTTTGTTTGTCTCACGCAACTTGTTAAAATCAAGTCCCAGTCTTTTCAAAGAACCCGGCTTAAAGTTTTCAATCAATACATCTGCTTTTTGAAGAATGGAACACAAAAGTTGAATTTCTTCCGGACGTTTCAAATCCATTGAAATCGACTCTTTTCCTCGATTGAGCCAGACAAAATAGGCAGACTGTCCGTTGACAACATGGTCATAATTACGGGCAAAATCTCCTTCCGGACGTTCAATTTTAAGCACTCTCGCACCGGCATCAGCCAATCTCGAAGACACAAACGGAGCGGCAACCGCCTGCTCCAAACTGACGACCAACAATCCGTCCAGCGCGCCCATCAGTATGACCTCGGCAGACCCAGCACATGCTCGGCAATGTAGGAAAGAATGAGATTGGTAGAAATTGGCGCAATTTGATACAGTCTGGTTTCTCTGAACTTGCGCTCAACATCATATTCTTCGGCAAATCCATAACCACCGTGAGTTTGCAAACAGGCTTCCGCAGATTTCCAACTTGCATCAGAAGCCAGTAATTTTGCCATATTTGCTTCTGCTCCGGGGCGTTTTCCGTCTTCATACAAAAGTGTTGCTTTTTCAGTCATCAAGGCCGCGGCCTCAGTTGCCGCATAGGCTTGAGCGAGAGGAAACTGAATGCCCTGATTTTTGCCGATGGGACGATCAAAAACGATGCGCTCGTTGGCATAAGCAGTTGCTTTTTCAATAAACCAGCGCGAATCACCGATGCACTCTGACGCAATGAGAATCCGTTCTGCATTCATGCCGTCAATGATGTAGCGGAAACCCTTTCCTTCTTCGCCAATCAAATTTTCTTGCGGAACTCGCAAATTGTCAAAAAAGACTTCTGTTGTCGCATGGTTGATCATTGTCCGGATGGGCCGAATCGTTAAACCGTTTCCATTGGCATTGCGCATATCCACAATAAAAACCGACAAGCCGTCAGTGCGTTTTTCCACTTTGTCACGATGAGTAGTCCGGGCCAGCAACAACATTAAATCCGAATGTTCTGCCCGCGAAGTCCAAACTTTTTGCCCGTTGATGATATATGAATCACCATTTTTGCGGGCCGTCGTTTTCAAAGCCAGTGTGTCCGATCCGCTGCTTGGTTCTGTGACTCCAAAAGCCTGCAAGCGCAAACTGCCGTCAGCAATTCCGGGAAGGTATCGCTTTGTCTGTTCGTCAGAACCGTGCCGCAACAGTGTTCCCATGATGTACATTTGCGCATGACATGCCGCACCGTTTCCTCCGGAATGATGGACTTCCTCCAAAATCACAGCAGCGGCTCTGAGCGATAAACCGCTTCCGCCATATTCCTCCGGAATCAAACAGCTAAGATAACCGTGATCGGACAAGGCTTTCACAAATTCTGTCGGATATGTCCGGGTTCGGTCTTTTTCCCTCCAATACTGATTTGGAAACTTGAGACACAGGGCTTTGATGCCGTCCCTGATTGGCTTGATTTCCTGATCTTCGTCAAACATGAATTATTTTTGAAAGAACTTATTAGTATTACATTTTGTACAATCCCTATTGCATGATAAAAGGATCGGCGATGGGATCGGGTGAGGTGTTCAGCCAGACTGTTTTGGGACGAGTATAATCG
>LSNO01000069.1 GCA_002082305.1 SAR324 cluster bacterium SAR324-CTD7B | reverse complement strand
CATTGCAAATGCTGCTGGCCGCTCCTCTGGAAGTACGCCTGAAACATTTCCCGCAGATAATGCAAAAAACAGGCAAGCAATGGTTATTATTTTAAAAATATTTGCACGGTTCATGGAATTTCACTATCAGAATAATTTTTCTAAGTCAAAATATAAATTCACCAATTACCGGTGCATGATCGGAAGGCCGGTCTTGTTCTCGTGCTCCTTTATCGATTATGCATGCTTGGCATGAGGATGTCAAAACAGAATTTCCCAGGATATAGTCAATGCGCATTCCTTCATCACGTTCAAAACCCATGGTTCTAAAATCCCACCATGAAAATTGTCCGGGACGTGTATCAAATTTGCGAAAAAGGTCACTCAAGCCAAGATCTGTAAGTTTTGCCAGAAGTGCGTGTTCTTCCGGATGGAAGCTCACTTTGTTGAGCATAGCCTCCGGATTGGTGACATCTTCTGCTTTTGGAGCAATATTGAAGTCACCCATGATCGCAAAGGATCTGTCCGAATTATTTTCTGCTTGAATTTCCTGAATTAATTCTGCAAAAAAATTAAGCTTGTATTTAAATTTGTCTGATTCTGTAGTTTGTCCCTGTGGTACGTAAACATTGACTACCCTCACTCCAGAAACGGTTCCCGCAATCAGGCGGGCATTATCCGGGTCATAACCGTTGCGAAAACCAGTCTTGACATCCTCAATTGGATGTTTAGATAAAATGGCTACACCGTTATACGATTTTTGTCCGTAAAAGGCACATTCGTATCCGGACTGCCGAAGTTCCAAAACCGGGAACAATTGATCTTCAACTTTTGTTTCCTGGAGGCAGACGACATCCGGATTGTGCTCCTCAAGCCATTCTAAAATCAGTGGCAGACGTGTCCGGATAGAATTAACATTCCAGGTTGCAAGCTTCCACAAATTCCGGAAGGTTGAGGTATTAAGATAAATCCTGTCATCCGGCAGCAAACAGGCACTGTTGCTGTATTGAACTATTTCCGCTTCATCCAGTATTCCGTTCCAGTTTCGCTCAACACGGATGCTTCCGCCGCGCCAAAAACGGTATATTGTCTCAATTAAATTTTCAGGTGTTTTGCCGGCTTGCCTAAGTTCTGAAAACTGAACACCGCCATTGTGGAGTTTTTTCTTGATGTTTTCAGGAATCAGCGATCCGAAACCCTCCTGAGAATCCATTACTCCTGAGCTAGAGATTGAAGTAGAATTGCGTTCTCCTGAATTTGCAGACGGCGTTTTCTCATGTTTTTCTTGTTTGGACGGCTGCTTGCGTGTCTTTTTGTTGCAGTTTTTTGTTTAGGTGACATTTTGTATTCCTGTTATTTGAGATTAAATCATCTTGTTCTGATTGAAGATAATCGGTATGGTTTAAGTCTTGTACGTTTAAAAATAGCAAAATAATTTTGATAATGCGAGCTAAATATAAATCGAGAAAATCTTCCATTTAAGGAAATGAGATGAGCAGCAAAAAACAAAAAATAGAAAATCCCAAAAAAGAGACTGGACCGCAAATTCAGAAATTAATGGAAATGCCAGTTACTGCTCGACTCGTTTTAGGCGAATGCAATCTGGAAATTGAAGAAATACTCAGACTTGGACAAGGTTCCATGCTGGTGCTGGACACAAACGTGAAGGAAAATTTGAAGCTTTATATCAATGATGAAGAAATTGCAAAAGCAAAATCTGTAACAATAGGTGATAATCTTGGTGCAAAAATAACAGAGATTTCTTCAACAGAAAAACGACTCAAAGATCTGACCGATCTGGAATAAAGGTGATGCTTCAGTGAAATTTCTTTTGATCCAATTACGAAGGATTGGTGATGTATTAATGACAACCCCTTCAATCAGGCTGCTTCGTGAGTCTTTTCCTGAGGCACATTTTACATTTTTGACAGAGCCACCTTTTGATCAGGTTTTGAGGGAGAATCCTTATTTGGATGAAATTCTGCTTTTCCGAAAGACAGAAACTCTCCGAGAAACACTAATATTTTTCCGGACTATCCGTCATCATCAATTTGATACAGTGATTGATTTTTTCGGAAATCCAAGGAGTGCCTTAATTACCCGTTTTTCAGGAGCACCGATTCGGATTGGTTTTGATTTTCGCGGAAGGAGCTTGGCCTATACCCATCCAGTCAAGATTTCAACAGAGATAACTTATGCTGCTCAGGATAAAGCACAATTGCTGAAACCGCTTGGAATTTCTGCAGAAGATTTTGGACTGGATTTTTTTACAGCAGAAAAAGATCAGAATTATGCAGATGATCTTTTTGAGAAAATGGGTATAAAAAACAAAGATTTTGTGGTTTCTTTGTCTCCGGTTTCACGTCAACCATACAAAGTTTGGCCTGCAGAAAGATTTGCTCTGATTGCCGACTGGCTGATAAAAACCTACAATGCAAAAGTATTGTTTCTGTTTGGTCCGGGAGAATTGCATTTTATTGATTCGGTTAGAAAAGCGATGACTCAGACGGCTCTTCCGGACTATGCTGTTCCAACGCTTACTGAGACTCTTGCCATTTTGAACAAAGTAGATTTGCATCTTGGCAATGACAATGGTCCAAGACACTTTGCTGTTGCAGGCGGAACGCCAACGTTGACAATTTTCGGCAGACCATGGGCCGCAAACTGGACTCCACCTCAACAAACACTGCACCGCACTCTGGAGTATGATCCAGGCTGCAAAAATAAATGCGTCTATCCAAAATGCAATTTGGAGTGTCTTGACGGTGTAACTGTTGAAGCAGTTCAGAATGAATTGGAGAATGTGATGAAAAATATCAGATAAAGGGGTTGAATGGTTTTCATGTTTGACACAGAGAAAATGCTGGAACAGCAGCTGAAAGAGGTTGAGCAGTGGCACGAAGAACTGCCTCAAGAAAGTTCTTCTGAATCAGTTGATTTTCCGGCTTTGGTCTCAACACAGCACCAGGTCAATTTTGAGTTATGGCATCAGGAAGATCTAGCTCGTGATCCGGAGGTTTCGGATACTAAAATTGCTGCAGTCAAACGCGCGATTGATGTTTTGAATCAGCGCCGGAATGACCTGATCGAACAGCTGGACCAGTTTCTGGTGAATGTCATGGGCAGTAAAAAAGTGAAAAACAGCGCTGATTTGGAACTGAACAGTGAAACTCCAGGCAGCATAATTGACCGCCTTTCCATCAATGCACTTAAAATATTTCATATGGATGAAGAAATTCAGCGTGAGGATGCTGCAGAGAGTCATCGAATAAAATGTTCCGGTAAACTCTCTGTTCTGCAGGAACAGCGTCAAGATTTGGGGCAATGTCTCGTTAAACTGCTTGCTGATTTAAGTACAGGAAAAAAGCGGCTGAAAGTTTATCAGCAATTGAAAATGTATAACGATGAAAGTTTAAATCCCGTGCTTTATCAGAAAGTCGAATCAAAGTGAACAGGCACTAAAATGGGTCCAAAGGGAATTTTTCTTGCTTTCATAATTGTCTGTGCAATCTATTTATGGAGGAAGTACCGCAAAAAAGAGCCAACCAAATCATCCAGATGGGTGAATTGGGTGCTTGGAGGTATTGTGGTTTATTATGGTATATCTGCCGTAATTATGTTTTTAGACAAAGGCTAAGAAGGTAGATCAGGAACAGATTAGCCGGCAATGCTGGATTTTTACTCAATTCTGAAAGTGGCCGGATGAATGATTGATCAAGTTGTGGAATAAAAATGGGTCTTGTATTGATTGGAATGCTGGTGGCTTCTATGGTGCTTTTGGGACTGTGGCAGAGGCGCAGAGCAAAAAAGCGTTTCCTGGAAGCAAAACGCAAACTCAGGGAACTTGACTCAATGCCCGAATCAGACAATAATGAGGGGTAGTTTTGTAGGGGATGAGAATTAGACAGCTATTTGACCGCCTTGCTGCATGGCCTGTTGTACAAGAATTGCCACAGCTTTAGGCCGCGAGAGGTTCTTTTCAGAGGCAAAGCTGTCC
Organism: SAR324 cluster bacterium SAR324-CTD7B; assembly: GCA_002082305.1. Taxonomy (GTDB): domain Bacteria; phylum SAR324; class SAR324; order SAR324; family NAC60-12; genus Arctic96AD-7. The sequence goes on along the minus strand of LSNO01000069.1, from coordinate 1,150 downwards.
AACTGCTTTAAAACGGACTCAGGAAGTCCTAATAGAATTTTTTTGACAGGCTCGTTATATTCTTTTTTTCTTCCTGCCCCCTCCCGGAAGCCTCCTCTTGCCATAATAACCTACTTCAACTCGTTGGATTTAAAAAACTCAAGAAATTACTTATTTTGCCGATACTATTAGTACATCTTTCAAGATGTATGCAAGAGTTTCATGAAACAGGTTTTAAAACTGTTTTAATTACTGATTTTAACTAACTAAATCCGGGAGAACCAGATGAATACAAACAAAAAAATTCTTTATCCTTTTCGTCAAATAGCCATTCGCACGCGCTGTTTGCACCGCTTAAATCCTCAGGAACTCATGATCCGCAGAGGACAATGAATTCCAGGATTAACGGGAGGAAATGTCCTCCCGTAGTCCCTGTCATTTTCTTCATACAGTCCTTTTTCCTACCCTCCTTTTTGTTATTTAATCTTCGTATTCTTTGCTAAAAAGCCAACTTTGTTCAGGATCAGTCCGTAAATTTTGCCTCCCCCGCAAAAATGTGGAATGATAGATTGTGACAGTTGTAAACAAATCGGACCTGAAAAAAATTCGGCATAATGTACAAAATTCTGATTACCGGTTCAATCCACCAAATTGGTTTGGAAATCCTGCGTAAAGAAAAAGATATTGAAATCCAGTATGCTCCGGATCTTGCTTTTGCTGAAATATTTAAAATAATAGCACCGTTTCACTGTATTCTCAGCCGCTCGGAAACACCGGTAACCAGGGAATTGATTGACGAGGCGCCAAACCTGAAAGTTATTGCCCGTGCTGCAGTCGGAATAGGAAATATTGATGTAAATTATGCCACAGAAAAAGGGATTCTTGTCATCAATACACCAGGCAAAAACACAAATTCTGCTGCAGAACTTACGATAGGACTGCTTCTCTCTGCAATTAGAAAAATTATTCCTGCTCACAGCCACATGAGTAAGCTCAAGTGGGACCGACATATTTTTACCGGTATGGAACTGCTCGGAAAAACGATTGGAATAATCGGTCTAGGAAATGTCGGACATCGTGTAGCACGTTACGCAAAAGCCTTTGAAATGGAAGTGCTGGCTTATGATCCTTATATTGCCGAAGAAGTGTTTGAGCGTTATCATGCTGAAAA
>LSNO01000068.1 GCA_002082305.1 SAR324 cluster bacterium SAR324-CTD7B | reverse complement strand
GACAACTTTAGCTTCGTCCGCATCTGTAACGAGAATACAATGCGTTCCCACCGTTTTAATGGAAACAGAACACTGCAGCGTTGCAGCCAATTCCGTTTCCAGCGTTTCCCAAGAGAAATCCGGATCATCGTGCGCCAATGAAAATTTCGTCTGTCCCGACTCTACGGGGTTCCGGTAAATGGCCACTCCTGCTGAATCCGGACCTCGACTGCTCATTTCCACCAGCATGGGCTGAAACATGCTACCCAGTTGAGCTTGCAGTTCTGAGTTTTTCAGATACAAACCGACAATTCCGCACATGCCTAATTTTTCTGTTCAAGAGGCTCATTGAGTTCAATCACATAGCCGTCAGGGTCTTTGATGAAGGCCAGAATCCGTGTTCCGTTTTTCATCGGTGAGGGTTCTTTGGTGAATTCCACTCCGTGCTGTTTTAAATACTCACTGGTCTCATACACATCCGACACTTTAATCGCCAGATGACCCCAGCCGTTCCCCTTGACGTAGTCTTCTTCTTGATCCCAATTGTAAGTCAATTCGATATTTGTACCCTCATCCTCACCAATATAGCCCACAAAAGTATTGGTGAATCGACCTTCGGGATATTCAGTTTTACGGTGGATTTTCATGCCCAGAATTCTTGTGTAAAAATCCAGACTCCGATCCAAATCTTTCACCCGGAGCATGGTGTGATCCAGCCGAAAATCAGGCATGGATAACGTTTGTTCAGTCATTGTTTTTTCCTTTGGTTTGGGTTAATGATTCAAAGCCGGACGAATGGCATCGGCAACCAATTCCTGGAAACTCCGGACACTGGATTCCCAATACGGAGATAAAAACCCGCCTTGTTGGGCCGCATCCGAGTGGCGTCCTTCCTGAAGCCGTTCACACATCGCATGATCTTCTTTGTGTACACTTTCCCACAGTCTGCTGATTTTTTCAACCGCTTCAGTGCTTTGATCAGAATCTTTGTGTTGATAAATCACCCGTCTTTGGCAGGTTATCCCAGCGGACACAGGCTGATTGAGATGGACTCCAATTTGATCAGGATAGTAAACTCCCAGCACAAAGTTCGGAAACAAAGTCAAATACCTCGAACTGACGGACAGTGTTCCTTCCTGCGCTTGCTCCTGTTGCTCCGAAGTCAGGTCAACTGCGCTTCCCAGACAATGTCCGTCACTTACAACATAGTGATCCACTAACGGCTGATTTGTGGTGTTTTTATGTACAAATTGAACGTGATACGGTTCAATGAAATTTTCCATCAAGAGTTTCCAGTTTGTTTTGATTTCACCAAATTCAATGCTGACGACCACAACAAAATCATCCAGATCAATTCCTGCTAATTGTTTTCTCAAGGGAGCAAGGTGTGACTCGAATGATACCGTGTCACAGTTGAGATTAACAAATATCCAATCATGAAAAAGTTCACACGGAACTTCCAGCAGACCGTGCTCTTTCAGTTTAAAGTCTTTCGGCAATTCAGTTTTTTGACCACCAAAAAAAGGAGCGGCTCGTAATTGACCGTCTAAATTATAGCACCAATTGTGATAAGGACAGGTAATCAGGCTTTTGCAATTGCGAGGTTTGTCCACCAGTTTCAGGTTTCGATGGCGGCAGACATTGTGGAATGCACGGATTTTATTTTTTGAACTACGCACTAGAATCAAGGGTTGTCCTGCCACCTCCAAAGGAGTTATGTCACCGACCTGAGCAAGGTCATGCGCGAAACCTACGAATGTCCAGGATTTAGCAAAAACAAGCTTTGATTCCAGCTCATAAAAATCTTTACTGGTATAAGCTGCGGAGGGTAGACCGTGTTTAACATTTTCGTTTTCATCGAATGCTGAAAACAATTGTGTTCTCTTTAAATCGGTCATAAAGCAATTCTCTTTTTTTATGGAAAGTTTAGGCTATTGCAAAATATATTTTGACTAATTTAACAAATACTATAGAAATATATCATCATTTTTTGGTCAATAAAAATTATTTATTCAGGGAAAGAGAAATAATCTTTTGCCATTCTGTAACAGATTAAATTTTTACCCCGTTTTTGGAGCATCACTGTTTCGGCACAAAGGACATTGATCAATTTGAAATAATGGCCGGAATTGAAATGTTCAAAAATCAGTTTCTTTTAAAACGCCAGGCACTTTAACAACATTTTTTTTATCAACTCAAGAAGGAGAACAGCATGAGCATGAGCTATCACGAAAATTTTGCGGACGCACTGCCGGAAATGGCGCATGTCAAAGAAGAAAAGAAACGACTTGAAGCGGCCGGAGTCAAATACATTCTGTCGTGCTGGATTGATCTGTTGGGTGTACCGAAAACGAAACCTGTACCGATCAGCGATTTTGAATTGTTGTGTATGGGCAAGGGACCTCAGTTTGCGGTTCATTCCATTTCCTTTGTTCCGGAACTCGGCCCGGCGGATTCCGATCAGATTCCGGTTCCTGATTTGGACAGCCTGATCATCTGCCCGTGGGATTCAACCTGTGCCTGGATGTTTGCCGATTTGTGGTGGGAGGGACATCCTTACAACCTTTGTCCGCGCAGTGCACTCAAGCGCATCATTAAGGATACAGCAGATCAGGGTTATGCGGTTATGGCGGGAATTGAACCGGAGTTCATGGTGATGAAATGGCAGGATGGACAGCCTGTCAAAGCCTTTGATAATGATCCGAATTCCGGTCAGGGTTTGCGTCCGCGCCGACAGGCTTTCGGTTACGACGTGGAATATTCAATTGATTCAATGAGTTTCCTCGGAGAGTTGATTGACATTATTGAAGGGCTGGGATGGAATTTACACGATGTTGTGGCGGAGGGTGCATACTCTCAGTTTGAGCTGGATTTTCATTACACGGATGTTTTGCGCATGGCCGACCGCTTTGTTTTTTTGCGTGTTTTGCTCAAGGAAGTGGCCAAACGTCACGGCATGTTTGTGACATTTATGCCAAAAACCACCATCGGCGATTGGCGTTCCGGAGCCCATTTGAATACCTCCATGCAGCCGATTGATAAACAGGGGACGAATTTTTTTGAAAGCAAATCCGGCGGCTGGGCTGATTCGGTATTTAATGCAATCGGCGGGTTATTGCGACACGGCGGAGCACTGACTGCGATTGCCTGTTCAACGGTCAATTCTTACAACGGACTCGTTCCAAGAGTCGGTGGTTTTGAAGGGGGCACTGTAACCTGGGCACCGACTCACATGACTTATGGCTACAACAATCGATCAGCCATGTTACGCTTGCCGCAGAGTCGATTTTGTATTGAAAACCGGGCGGCGGACATGTGCATGAATCCCTACCTCTCGCTGGGCTTGACCACCGCCGCAATGACCGAAGGCATCGTCAACAACTATTCTCCAGGAGAACCGTTGAACGAGGATTTGTATAGCATGAGTAAAGAAGACCTTGAACGCTCCGGTGCCCAACAACTTCCCCGAAATTTGCTGGAAGCGATTGAAATTTTGCGAGGTGATGAATTTGCGCGGAAAGTACTTGGTGTTGCAATGATTGATTCGTTCCTTCACTACAAAACTGACGAATGGGAACGCTACCACCAAGCCGTCACCGATTGGGAAGTCGAGGAATATTTGAGATTGTACTGATTTCAATGGGGTATTGCGATGAATGTAGAGCAATTCAGTTTAAGAGGATACGCCGGATACGAAACCCGTTTGTCAGAGCACCCCGATGAGGAACTGACTCAAGTCGGGCCGGAAACTCCTTGTGGAGAATATCTACGACGGTTCTGGCATCCGGTTTATCTCACCAATGATCTCTGTGATCTACCTGTTGCCCTTAAAATTCTTGGCGAAGAACTGGTTTTGTTTCGAGACCTCTCCGGAACGTTGGGTCTGGTTCACAAGCGTTGTCCGCATCGGCAGGCTTCTCTGGAATACGGAAAATGTGAGGAACATGGAATCCGTTGTTGTTATCACGGCTGGCACTTCGACACCGACGGTAAGTTGCTTGACGCACCGGGACAACCAGAAAATCTTAGTGATCGTCTGAAACTTCGGATCAAGCTGGGTGCCTATCCGGTCGTTGAATACAAGGGGTTGATTTTCAGCTATATGGGGCCAATCGCGGAAATGCCGGAATTTCCGGTTTTTGATGCGATGGAATTTGAAAAGATGGAAATGGTGCCTTATAAAGCTCCATTTCGCTGTAACTGGCTTCAGGTGCAGGATGCCATTCTTGATCCGTTGCACACCAGTTTTCTCCATTCCAATATAGGACGCGTCCAGTTTTCCGAGGGTTTTGGCGAAGTCGGGCAAATGGACTTTTTTGAGCGCGATGTCTGGATGCTTGGAGTTAATACCCGACGGGTGGGAGAAAACGTCTGGTTCCGGGTGAATGAACTGGTTCTGCCAAATTTCACACAGGCGGGCAGTGCTTTCGCCTCAGACGGAACACAGCGTCGTTTGTACGGACGCAGTTCTTTTACTCGCTGGGTTGTTCCGGTGGACGACGAAAACACACTGGCACTGGCGTGGGCGAATTTCGGTGAGCGGGGTGATCCTCCCGAATGGAACACGCCGGAAGGCCCGGAACTGATTGAACAAGGCGAGGAGTTTGACCGGACTTACGAGGAACGCCAACGTTCACCCGGTGACGCGGAAGCCACCGAAGGCATGGGACGGATAACGGTTCACAAAAATGAAAACCTTGTCAGCAGCGACCGGGGAATCACTTTGATGCGCAAACGTTTGCGGGAACAAATCCGGGCCGTTCAAAACGGGGAAACTCCAGCGCGAGCTTCCGTAGCGAATTCTGGTTTGATCCCGACTTACGGCGGAGACACCGTGCTACGCATTCCACGCAAAGGAGATCCGGACGAATCACAGACTTTGAGCGAGTTGGCTCATGCGTTTATGAAAATGCAATATCAAGCCGACGATTTGAACGAGGATGAACGGGTGCGGTTTGTCGGTGAGAGGCTTAAGGAACTGGAAACTAAAACCACAGGATAATCCAACAATCCAACCGAAATTTATCTAAATTTACAAAATAGGAATGACCAACAACAAGCTCCGTATTCACATCAAAAACAATCACGCCTCTTCGGGGACTTTTCCGCCGACCATTGAGGGCGAGGAAGTCTTCACCATCACTGAAGCGCGTTTTCAGGTTGCCTGCCAACGTTTTCCCGCAGTCGCAGAGCAGGTGGAGGCATTCATTGATTGGGACCTGGAGCATTTCGCCGAATCAATGGAAACCGCCGATGTTCTTGTCACATGGGATTTCCCGACCACAAACCTCGCCAAAGTCGCGCCACGATTGAAACTGATTCATATTATCGGCGCAGGAGTCGAGCATCTCTGCCCGATGAACTGGGTTCCGGAAGGTGTAAAAGTGGTCAACAACCGGGGAGTTCACGCCGCGAAAGGAGGGGAGTTCGGCTTGATGTCGGTCCTGATGCTCAACAACTTCATGCCAGCCATTGTCGAAAACCAACAACGTGTTCGCTGGGAATCACTGTATTCCAGTCCGATTGCCAAAAAAACTTTGGTGGTGATCGGAGCCGGCAACATCGGTGGAGCCGCCGGACAGCAGTGCGCAAGGATGGGAATGGAAGTCATCGGAATCAGCCGCCACGGAAAGCCCGTTGAGGGCTTCAGCCAAGTGCTGACTCCGAAAGCACTGGCGGAGGTGCTGCCCAAGGCTGATTTTGTTTTGATGGCCACGCCCTTGACTCCGGAAACAGAAAACCTGCTTGACCGTCAGAAACAAGCTCTGATCAAACCCGGAGCGGGGATCATCAACGTCGGACGAGCCGGAACGATGGATTATGACGCGCTGGTCGAGAATCTCAACCGAGGTCATTTTTCAGGTGCCATCATCGATGTGTTTGACCCAGAACCACTTCCAGCCGATTCTCCTTTGTGGACAACTCCGAATTTGCTCGTCACTCCCCACATTTCGGCAGATGACGGCAACACTTATGTTGAGATGACTTTGGGTTTGGTTTTCGAAAACCTTGAGCGGTATTTCAAAGGGCAGGAGTTGAAAAATTTGGTTCGTCCTGAATTAGGTTACTGAGGTTTGAACACCTTTGACAACTAGTGTTTTGTACAGAGATTTGTAAAAGAAAAGTAGTGAATTAAATACACTTTCAGGTGTACTCATTCTTTAATCAGGAAAGTCTAGTACACTCTCCGGATTCTTCCAAAATAAAAAACCGCCCCGCTCCCACAAAGGAAACGAGACGGAATGAAAAGCTCAATCCTGATTTTGAGCCGCCATTGCGGCTTTCGCCATCGCAATGCCCTCCAGCCAATGTTCAACTGGAACGATTTTAACCTGTTGGCGAAAAGGCATTGACATCACAAGACGGCTGATTGCAGACAAAGAGTCTGCTTCAAGCAATGCGAAAAAAATGAGGACTTAAGCAAAATTACCTAAGCCCTCAAACTGTTTATTCCGGTAACGATACATTTCGCTACCGATCCTGAAAGTTCAGGTCTGGGCAGAGGGGGCCTGAATCAGAACCACCCTCCTGCCGCCGACCTGATCAAGGAAGTTTATAAGACCCTCCAAATGTGCCCAATGCTTGGAATGTTCCTTGCTCAAAAGAAGGAACATTGTTGGCCTTGAACCATCCGGTTCCAGTGATCCCCTTGTATTTTCCTGTACCATTAGTAATGGTGAAATTAGCCTCAGTTGACCTGCCGAGAATACCCTTTGAAGAAGCCCTGAAATTGGCTGTGTCTCCGTCAGCATCACGAAACGTACAGTATCCAGTTCCAGTAGTTTTTGGCATTTGAACCACTTCTATTGCAAAGACGCATTTAGATGAGTTCATGTGGAAAATTCCGCTACCGGCATCATTTGTTGTGCTACCAAAATATTCTGCAAGTATAAAGGCCGGAGCCTTGCCTTGCATGTGCATGGCTAATACTTTGCCAGCAACAGCAAATTTGCCACTGAATTTTCCACTCTTGGCCAGTTGAGCTTCGGCAGTCATGCCAAAGGAGAGTATTAAAACCAAACTTAGGGTCAATTTTGAGATTAATTTTTTCATTTTAATTTTTTGATTAGAGTTGTTGATAAAGATAAATTAATTTTAGTCCAGAGTGAGTGACATCCGGACGAACTAAGGCGGCCTCACTTCAGGGAGGAACCCCAAACGAGCAATAAAACAAAACGAGATGCCATTCCGGAAAAACACCGGAAGACCAAAAGAACGCCTGACGTTTTGCAAAGGTGCGGAAATTAGGAATGCTGGAAAAGAAGGGAAAAAAGAAAAAGAGACCAACTTCCAGAGGAAACATAGAAACCCTGAAGAGAAGTTTGTGATATGAAAATTGCGGGCAAAATTAGCGCATTTTGTTGTTTGCGTATTGCTGTGTATGGTTGTTCGCATGGTGTGCCATAGACACCCATCATACGCTCGTGTTTCAGGTAACATTTACTTCAACATAGCAAGAATTTCAGGACCTTTCCCTGGCTTACATTACAGTTTACCATGTTTTATAATAGCCAATATCTTCCCCTTATTGACTAAGATTTTTTGCTGTAGAAATAGAACAGCGCGGCGAAAACCACCCAGACTCCGGACTCCACAATTTGGGCCACTGAAGCCGGTAAGACACCGGTGACCACATGAAAAATATTCATAGCGACAGGCATCAGTGACACCACCATTAAAGTGGGACCGGCCTTGGCCAGATTCTCTCCCAGCCAACTGGGAAGTTGCCAAACAACAATTGCAAACATAAGCTGAACCATTACCATAAACTGAATGAGCAGACTTGAATCACTGGACAGTTCCATCCCATAACTCTCCATCATGGCGTCTGTTGCCAGCAGGCTCATTAAGGCAAAGAAAGCGCCGAAACCGGCAAAGATTCTGAATACGAGTTTAAGATTCATTTTATTCTCCTTCGTTTGAATTATTGGAACATGAATGATACAATCGTCACCGGATCTTACGGACAATCTTCAGCGAAGTTTGTATTCTCCTTCGGCAAAATATATGCGGGGGGGATAAATGTCAACTCTTTTTTTAAATGAATTTTAAATAAATTTTGGAAACACCGCTAAAACATTTTCAACTCGGAAATGTCGAGTTACTTTCCGGAAAAGTTCTTCCGGATGCGGTGCTGGCCTACAGCACTTACGGAAAATTGAGTCCGGATAAAGACAACGTGGTTCTTTTGCCGACCTTCTACACAGGAAGCCACATCCGTAACGAAGGATTTTTTGGTGCGGGAAGAGCCGTTGATCCTGCACGGCATTTCGTGATTTCTGTCAATATGTTCGGCAATGGGTTTTCGTCTTCTCCAAGTAACACCTCGCCTCCGGCAGATGGCCAGCGTTTTCCGGAGATCTCACTTTATGACAACATCAGCTGTCAGCACCGTTTATTGACCGAAAAATTCGGTATTGAACACATACGGCTTGTTGCGGGTTGGTCGATGGCGGGCTGTCAAGCCTATCACTGGGCGGCGCAGTTTCCGGAAATGGTGGAGGCGATTCTGCCGTTTTGTGCATCAGCCCGGACATCACCCCACAATTTTGTATTTTTGGAAGGAGTGAAAGCCGCACTCACCGCCGATCAAAATTGGCGCAACGGACATTATGATTCGCCTCCGGAAGCCGGCTTGAAAGCATTTGCGCGAGTTTACGCCGGTTGGGCTTTTTCACAAACTTTTTACCGTGATGAGTTGTACAAAACTTTGGGTTTTGAAACTCCGGAAGATTTGTTAAAGGATTGGGAAGCAGATCATTTGGAGTGGGATGCGAATAATCTTTTAAGTAAATTACGGACTTGGCAAACGGCCGACATCAGCGCAAATCCGGTTTACGCAGGAGATTTTCAGCAGGCACTTGGAGCAATTCAAGCCAAAACCATTGTCATTGCCTGCAGTTCGGATTTGTATTTTCCTCCGGAAGACAACGAAATCGAAGTGAGCCAGATGCAAAATGCAGAGTTACGTATCTATGATTCGCCTTGGGGACACTGCGTCGCTTCACCGGGGAACGACCCCCAATTTACCCGTTTTCTTGATACTGCAATTTCAGAGCTTTTGGAAACGGATTTTTCTTGATGTTCGTCAAAACGGCATCATAAAACATCAACGATAAAAGGATTAAAAATGACTAAACCTACTGTTTTCAAACGCGCAGACATTCAACACCGCAAAGACGGTCTTGAAGATGGCGGAACCTACATCAAACCTTTGGTGACTGTTAAGAACTGCGAAAGCATGGCAGGTGGAGTGAACTTTTTGAAAAAAGTTTCCATTCCCTGGGATTTAACTTGTGATGAAATTATCTATTGCCACGAAGGAAATTTTCGTTTGATGTGTGACGGAGAAGCATACGAACTTGGTCCGGGCGACATGATGCTGGTTCCCAAAGACAATCATATTTGCTATGAAACAGATGATGAATGCACTATCTTCTATGCCGCCTATCCGGTGAACTGGAAACAGCTAGCAGGTTTGACAGAAGTTCCGGGCATCGACCCTGAAGATATGTGAAACTCTGTAATGGTTGTTTCAGGTGGAGTCACCTCCACAACATTCTTTTTCTTGTAATCCTAACCTATTTTTGTTAAATATTGTGTCCTACTAATAAAACAAACAGTATTATTTTACTTTTGAAATTGAGGTAAAAAGGGGGCGCCCTTCGATACATCTTTTTAACTAACAGAAAAGGAAAGAGAAAGAATCATCATGGGAGAAGACACCTACCGCAGGCCGAGCTGGGACGAATATTTTTTAGGATTGATGGATGAGGTGGGCAAACGCGCAACCTGCGACAGGGGCCGCAGCGGATGCATCGTGGTCCGGGACAAGCAGATCGTCTGTACGGGCTATGTTGGTTCTCCTCCGGGATTTCCCCATTGTGATGAGGGGGGACATTTGATGAAGAAGGTCGTGGAGGAGGATGGCACGTCCCGGATGCATTGTGTGAGGACCATTCATGCGGAGCAGAATGCGATCTGTCAGGCCGCCAAACACGGGATTTCGCTCAAAGGAGGCACCTTGTACTGCAAGATGGAACCCTGCCGCGTCTGCGCGATGCTGATCATCAGCGTGGGCATCACTAAGGTGATTGCCAAAAAAAAATACCATGCAGCTCAAGATACCCGAGACATGTTCCAGCAGGCCAGGGTCGAATTGGTCGTGGTTGAGGATGAAGTAGAGCAGTATTCGGGTCAGTGAGGTCCTCAGAGTTAATTATTACTTAAACATCCAACGCATTTTGTCGTTCCCATTCTGAGAAGTGCTGCATATAACTGTTCCACTCTTCCATCTTGAGTTTGAGGTAGGAATCAGCAAACTCCGCACCGAGAATGCCACGCATAATTTTGTTATTCTGGAAGGCGCGCAGTGCATCCAGTAAGTTAAGAGGAAGCTTTGGTGCATTTTTAACTTTGTGTCCCTCGGCATACATATCAATATCCAGGCGTTTTCCAGGATCGATTTTGTTTGCAACACCCCACAAACCGGCCCCGATTAAGACTGCTTGAAGCAAGTATGGATTCGCCGCACCGTCTGCAAGCCGGACTTCTATCCGATCTGAATCTGGAATACGGATCATGTGGGTTCGGTTATTTCCGGAATAAGTAACTGTATTCGGTGACCAGGTTGCTCCGGAAGTGGTGCGAGGTGCGTTGATGCGTTTGTAACTGTTGACTACAGGATTTGTGATTGCGGCCAGACTTTCTGCATGTTCGAGTAATCCGCCGATAAAATGATAAGCAAGTTTAGAGAGCCCAAGTTCTCCTTTTTTATCTTCCATGAGATTTATTTTTCCGGTTTTGTTCCAAACCGAAACGTGTGCGTGACAGCCGTTTCCGGTCAGCGTGGCGATTGGTTTTGGCATGAAGGTCGCGCGGAATCCATGTCTTTCGGCAACCGTCTTTGTCATGTATTTGAAAAAGCTGTGGCGGTCTGCGGTGGTCAAGGCTTCCGAATAATCCCAATTCATTTCAAACTGACCGTTTGCGTCCTCATGGTCATTTTGATAAGGCCCCCAGCCAAGAGTCTCCATGTGGTCGCAGATTTCGGAAATCAGGTCATAACGCCGCATCAAAGCTTGCTGGTCATAACAAGGTTT
>LSNO01000067.1 GCA_002082305.1 SAR324 cluster bacterium SAR324-CTD7B | reverse complement strand
ATGAAGTTGATGAAGTTGATGAAGTTGATGAAGTTGATGAAGTTGATGAAGTTGATGAAGTTGATGAAGTTGATGAAGTTGATGAATCATCTGACTTCTTGCAGCCTAGAATGAGAAATAACGGCAGTGAGAAAACCAGTATTATTTTAAGTAATTTCTTTTTTTCCTCCTCAGGTAATTATTGATCATTATACAATAAAAGCACATTTTCAATCCTTCCTCCCTAAGTGTCAAGCAAAAAAAAATTACGTAATTCAAAAAATAATAGCTTTGAATAAGGATTTTTTTAGCAGCTTGAGAATGTAAAGCAATCCGCTACAAAATAAGGGCAGTTTTCTGGGAATAGGGGCAAATCGGGATTATAGTTTTTTACATCAAGTGATCTAATCCGGATTTAAAATAGTGCAGCATCCTTTTTATTGATTCTTGCAGCTAAATCAAAATGTCTAAAGTGTTGTGGAGGATTGAGAGGCAGGGGCTTTTTCTGCAATTTATGAGCTGTAGATTTGTTTGTAAAGTTTGTAGCTCCTGTAAACTCGTTTGACGTAATTTCTGGTTTCTTTGAATGGAATTTGTTCAACAAAGGCATCCAGTGATTTTCCATTCCAGCGGTTAATCCACTTGCTCATGTTTTGAGGTCCGGCATTATAACTGCCTGCTGTATAAATCAGTTCAGACTTGAACTGGTTGGATAACCTTCCCAGATACAGCGTACCAAGTTGGGTATTCAGTTCCGGATCAAATATTTCTGCCTTTCCTGTTAGTTTAATTTTTTTTCTTTTAGCTACAGCTTTTGCGGTGGCGGGCATCAACTGCATTAAACCTATTGCCTTGGATGAAGATAATGCCTGAGGATCAAAGTGACTTTCCTCGCGCATTATTGCCAGAGCGAAATATGGGTCTATTCCAGCCTGATTTGCAAAGTTCTTCAACTGTGACCAGTAGGGTCTAGGGTAAGCCAATTCCCAGAGTGGATATTCTCCAACTTCAAGGGAAATCATGCGAGGCAGATAATAATTTGCAACGATTCTGAGCAATGCGTGGTGCTTTCCTCTGCGGTGAAGCAAATGACTCACATGCCAGTTCCGTGAACTGTTTTTAAAACGCCCCAATCCGGCAAATAATTCTCTCAAAGCCTGTTCAGTTTCTGCAATATCAAAGAGAAACTCGGTTCTTTTCAGTAATTTTTTGGTTTTTTTACTGAGTGGTTCAGTTGGTTCGGCGTATAGTTTTGTTTTGCGGGACTTGACTACTGCCAATATGCTTCCCGGAATATCTTTTGCGGAAAGCAGGCGCATTCCATAATACGTATTGGGCTGACGAAGAACCAGTTTTGTGAAGCTTTTTTTTGCAAGATCCGGACGGCCTGTAGATTGTTGTAATTTTCCCTGCCAGTACAGTAACTTAGCTTTCATCTCAGAATTGTAAATTCTTGTTTTAAGTCCTCGTTTCAGGTATGACAGGGCTTTTTTTGTATTATTTTGCTGCAGGTTTGACCAGGCCAGTTTCCATGCAGCAGCAGCAGCAAGCTCATGCTTGGGGAAATGACTCAGCAGACGATTCCACCAAAATCGCGATTTCTCAATTTCTGAGTCCAGCATGTAACGTATGGCAAATGTGTTAAACAAATCAGGCAGGAGCTTGGATTTCGCATTAAGTCTTTCAAGTTTATAGATAGTACTTCGTGCATCCGGAATGTTTCTTCTTTTGATGAAGGAGCGTGCCGTCCAGTAAAGCTGGGTTTCTTTTGGCAGAGACCATAGTTTTGAAAGTTGACCTTTTTTTTGAAATATGATAATTCGATAATAAAATCTTTCTACAAAGAGTGCTTTTAGATATGCTTTACCAAGTTTTTTCAGCACCTTCCTGCTGCGCCACTTCCGAAGCTGCGGCAAATGTTTTACCAAGTAGTCATTAAGACCGAGTCTGGTCAAGGTCCGTACGCGTTTGAGGAGTTCTGCCGGAGACATATTTTTTAGGTCCTTGGCAGTTAAGTTCTTGTGGGATTGGCGTGCGGTTTTTTCATCAATGGGAAACTGCCAGCCCAAAACTCTATACGTATGCTCAGGTTTTATCCCCTTCAGTTTTGCACCACGGATATAGAGTGCATGAAGATCATAATCCGAAAGGAACCATTTGTAGTTTTTACGGGTTTCATGCAGCAGAGGAAAAAGTAAGCTGACTTCCTTATCTGTATGAAATTCATTCTTCAAATCATCTCGTAGCGATTGAAGATAAGAAAATTTTTCCGGCAGTTTCAGTAGTTTTCTGATATTGGTAATTGCTTTACTTTGATTGCCAGATTTAAGTAAAACCCTGATTTTTTGAAATAGCCAAACGTCTCTTTCTTCAGATTCGGGAGTTTGTTTTAGACTCTTCAGGGCCGCTTTATAATTTTCCAACTGCATCTGGCATTTGGAATTCAAGATCCGTGATCGGCTCCACATTCGGTTGTCATACCAGTTCCGGGGCTTTGACAAAGGTTTTAGGTGACTGATCAATTTTTGGCACTCACCCTGCTCGAACAAACTTTTGTATGGTTCCCAGGAAGATATTTTATGTGCAGATGCAGAGCTGGCAGAAAATAACATGGCTGCAATGATCAAAACTTCGGCAACTGTCTTGCAGCGATTCCTGTAGAAGAAATTTTGTGCTGAAATTTTGAAAGCCGGGAAAGAGGAGTTACTCTGCAACATGATTTGATACAGGTGGTATAGTTGGTGCTACTTGATAGCTAGGATGCATTAAGTTAATTCTGCACCCAGGATTCCAAAAATACAAGAGCAAATATCTTGCCGTAATGCTTAAATAAGTTTTATATAAAAGGAAATAAATAAATGGATAATGAAAGAAGCCGGCTGAAGGAGTCGATTTCAGGGAAAAATAAAAAAGAGAATACAACTGAAACAGTTAATTCTGTTCCTCTTCAGCCACTGATATTAAAGCAGAATCCAAAAAACATTAAAGGAACAAAATCTCTCCCTTACGATTTTGGTGCAGAAACCTATGATGTATACAGTAATCCCAAGAATCCGTTTATGGTTGGGATTCTTGCGGCGGAAACAGATAAAATTCAATTGGATCCCATAAAAGCACAAAGTCTTTTTCAACAATTAGAAAAAAAATCACCATATTCGCTGGAATATCCTCTAAACATTTCTTCACACCGTAAGAGAAAACTCTCACCTGCAACACAACCTATATCAGAGGATGCAGATAGTGAGACTGAAACAGCTGGAAGTGAGAGAAAATTGGAAATTGCCTCCTCTGAATATTTGCCCAGAGAAAAATTAAAAGAAAACAAACGTAAGCTGGATGTTTATATTCAGGGTTTTTTCTGTCATGTTTTGAAACGTCTCAGTGAAGATCCTGGTGAACTTGCGCAGATTATAAATGAGATCGTACCATTATTAGTGGAACACCAAATTCGAGTTCGTTTCTATCAGGCATTTTGCCAAATTCGAAGCAGTGGTGATTTAAACACCACCCTCGAAAAAATCAGCAAAGATGTTGAATTGGAAAATTTTGAACTTTTCTGCAGTGCACTTTTTGTCTTTTACAGTTCCCAAAAGTGACAGCAACATTGTGTAAAAAAATCCTGGTTTTTTCATTTTAAGTATCTGTTTTTATGAGGCCCACCTTTATTGAAGTCAATCTGGATTATTTAAGATATAATCTCGAACAGATTCGAAAACACACACAGAATCGTCCAGTGATGGCAGTCGTCAAGTCAAATGCATACGGACATGGAATGCTGAGAGTTGCACAACTCTATGAAAAACTTGGAGTAAACTGTCTGGGTGTAGCCCTGTTGGAAGAAGGAATCATATTACGGGAGTCCGGAATAAGTTTGCCGATTGTGGTCTTTGGCGGTGTATTGTTAAAACAGATTCCGGAGTATTTGAAATGGAATTTAGAATTTTTTATTTCTTCTCTGAATGTATTACGCAAAACAGATAAAATTTGTGAATCTTCAGGTCAGCAGGCAATAGTGCATCTTAAGCTTGATAGCGGAATGGGGCGGGTCGGAACCATTGCGGAAGAGTCAGCAGGTTTTATTGAAGAAGCAGTACGTGCACGGCATCTGACAGTTAAAGGTGTGTGTTCGCATTTAGCCTGTGCAGATGATCCGGAAGATCCGATGACACTGGAACAAGTTGACCGGTTTTTAACAGCAGTATCAATTTTTGAGCGGCTTGATGCACCGGTTCCTTTGCGACATCTTGCTAATTCAGGCGGCGTGCTTTATTTCCCTCAGTCTCACTTGGATCTCATCCGGCCGGGAATTTTACTTTATGGAGTATACCCAGATTCATCAAGTCCGCATGTTCTGGATGTGCGTCCGGCTCTCCAGCTTAAATCCCGGGTTTCTTTTCGCAAATCTGTTCCAAAAGGATTCTCAGTCAGTTATGGATCAACCTGGACTTCTGACGGATCCACAGAAATCTCCACTATTCCACTGGGTTACGGCGATGGTTTTCGGCGTCACCTTTCAAATCACGGTGAAGTAATAATCCGTGGAAAACGGCGGGCTATCGTAGGACGGGTTTGTATGGATCAGTTTATGGTCAACTCCAATAATGAAACTCTTGAAGTAGGAGATGAGGTCGTTTTGATTGGAGAACAGGACGGACAGAGTATAACTGTGGAAGAGATGTCCGGGTGGGTAGAAACAATACCATATGAAATTTTGACAAATTTGAATGATCGTATTCCCAGAATCTACTCTAATGGATAGTCACAAATTTTGACTTGCATTGATTTATATGATGTGCTATTTTCGTGTGCACTTTTGTTTTGTTGATAAGTGATTTATTGATAAGCAAAATGACAGAGGAATTAAAAATTAAAAAGTTTTGATTTTTCAGTATTTAACACGCTCCAAAAAAAATCATTAAAGGAGAATGGCAATGGATGGGAATACACTGGCAACAATTATTGCGATTTTACACATAATATGGGTCTTGCCGTTAGGATATTTTTCTGTAATGGATATTTTGGAACGCTGATTATTTAAACCCTCTTTAATCAGTTTTTTTCAGACACTCTATGCGTGCCGTGTCGTCCTCGTATGCGAGTACACGGTAGTGTCTCCCGCAACGTTCAAAAGCGTGAATCTTGAGTTCTTCAGAATCTCCGGCTTTTACATAAAATGTAGTCAGTCTGGTTTCACAGGAGCCCGCCAGCCAGATTGGCATCAAAATAATCCAAATCCATCTACAGTTCATAGTACTTTTCCTCATGGAAATTCTAGCGTGCCCATCTGTTATTATGGGTTAAATCAAAAGCAACGGGATCCCAGGCCGGTAATCGGGCTTCTAATTCGTCAAAATATGAATCTGGCACATTTTCAACAAGTCTTCCAAACTCCATTCGGCGGCTCAAAGAATGTTTAAGATAAGCCATGTCAGTGACTATTCCCGCAAAAGACTCTTCCCGTACATGTGCTATAGACTCTTGTTTTCCTTCAAACTTGGGACAAATGCAGTGTATTCTGCAGATTTGTTTCGAATTGTTTTATTTATGATGATATACTTGCCGCACAATTCCCTGTTAAGTTAGAGCCTTGCAGTGCAAAACTCAAGAATAAAGGCCCGTTGATTGTACTCAAGTTTGAAAATATTCTTCATAATATGAAACTTTCTTTTCCTTGCTGAAGAAATACATTGACTGATTAGTAATTTCAGGTTAAATTTAGTGTTTAACTTTTTTAGTAAACCATCCTATTGATGGATAGTAGAAACATGACACAAAATCAATTATCAGCGAGTATTCGCAGTAAAAAAGGAAAGTCGGCCAATCAAAAGTTACGTCAGGCAGGTAATATCCCGGCGGTACTCTACGGTCCTCGGGGAAACATTTTGCTGGAAATGGCAGAAGAATCAACCCGTCACCTGCTCGAAAAAATGTCTGGAATGCACGAGCTTGTACCAATCAATGTAACAGATTCTGCAAGTGGAGAAAGCTGGACTGCACAGGTTTTGCTGAGGGAAATTCAGAAGCATCCTTATCAACACCAAATCACTCATATTGACTTTTGGGAACTGCCTGAAGCCAAGCCGCAAATTGTCCGGATACCAATACATGTGATTGGTGAATCACCAGGAGTTAAAGGTGGTGGAGTTTTGCAGATGGTTGTCCGGGAGATACCTGTTAGCTGTCTTCCTGCAGATATTCCCTCTTTTGTGGAAGTGGATTCTTCCAGTTTGGAATTAGGTGATTCTATTAGAATTCAAGATGTAAAGTTGCCTGAAAAGGTTACTGTTGGAACAGACGAGAATTTTACTGTCATTTCAATTGTTGGACGTGCAAAAGAAGAGGAAGAAGAGATTGTAGAAGTTGCAGAAGGAGAAGAAGGAGTAGAAGCAGTAGAGGGTGAAGAAGCAGATAGTGAAGATTCTGTTAAGGATGAAAAAACAGAGGAAGAGTGAAATTTAGCAAGTTCTGAAACAGGAAATGGCGGGGATGAAACTGGTGGCCGGCTTGGGTAATCCGGGCAGGGAGTACGAAGGAACGCCGCATAATGTTGGGTTTCAGGTTGTTGATTTACTCATGGAAAAGCTGGAGGTTTCCGGATTCCAGCAAAAATTTCACAGCCAGTTTTGTAGAACATCGATTGAAGGTGAGGCTTGCATTCTGATCAAGCCTCAGACCTTCATGAATAGAGTTGGACTGGCTGTAGCGGAATGTGCCGGTTTTTATAAAATTCCCGCAGAGAACATTGTCATTATTTCAGATGATTTGGATTTGCCGCCGGGGATGGCTCGTTTTCGGGACGGTGGCGGTCATGGGGGACACAATGGCCTGCGATCCGTTATCGACTCATTGGGTAACAGTAAATTCCGCAGAGTCAGATTTGGTATTGGCAGACCTGCTGGGAAACGAGATGTTGTCGGTTATGTTTTGGGACAATGGTCAAAAGCTGAAGCAAAGCTTGCTCAAAGTGTAATGGACCTGGTGTTGGTGGAACTGATCGGATTTTTGGCAACTTCGCAGTTTGAGAACACTTCTTTTTCTGCTCCGGAATTGGCATAAGGCACTGCAAAGCATTTTGAACAAAACGCATTAAGTTTCCGGAAACAAATGGCATTAGAAGTTGGAATTTTAGGTTTGCCAAATGTTGGGAAATCCACTTTGTTTCGCGCTTTGACCAAAGTGCAGGTAGAAGCAGCAAACTATCCGTTTTGTACAATTGATCCGAATATAGGCATCGTCCGGATAAGGGATCCTAGAATGATCCGTTTGACTGAACTTGTCAGTCCGGAAAAGATTATTCCTGCAACTTTGCAGATTGTAGACATTGCAGGACTTGTCAAAGGTGCAAGTCATGGTGAGGGTTTGGGGAATCAGTTTCTGAGCCACATCAGACAGGTTGACGCAGTTGCACACGTGGTGCGGTGCTTTGAAGATGAAAACGTAGTACATGTAGACGGCAGACTTGATCCGGTTGGTGATGTACAGGTAATACAGACTGAGTTGATATTATCTGATTTGGAGCAGGTAGAACGTAAAATAGATCGACTCCAACGCCAGGTTAAAGGTGACCGTGCTTTGGCGGTAGAGTTGGGGATTTTTGAACGACTGCGGGATCATTTGGATGATGGTTTACTGGCCAGCAAAATGGGTTTGAGTAAGGATGAAAAGGAACTGATCAATGAATTAAGTTTGTTGACTCTGAAACCTTATCTCTACATTGCAAACATCTCAGAAGATGGACTCAATAATCCGGAAGTTCGTGAGCAGCAGCTGCGGGAATTAGCCGATGAAGAGGGGGTGGAAGTTATTCCGATTTGCGCGCAGGTCGAATCAGAGCTCTCAGAGATGGATGATGATGAATCAAAGCTTTTCATGGAAGAGTTGGGAATTGACAGTTCCGGACTGGATCGGCTGACGCATTCCGGATACCGGATGCTTGAGCAGATCACTTATTTCACTGCAGGAAAACAGGAAGTACGGGCTTGGGAGATTCGCAAAGGTTCTACTGCTCCTGAGGCTGCAGGTAAAATTCATACAGATTTTGAAAAAGGCTTTATCCGCGCCGAAGTCTTTCATTTTGATGACATCGATCAATTGGGGTCGGAATCATCTGTCAAGGATGCCGGACGCTGGCGTCTTGAAGGCCGGGATTATGTAGTGCAGGATGGAGACATCATGCACTTTCGTTTTAACGTATAGCATTTGTTTATTTGCAAATGTTAAGTTGCAAAGGTAAAAACCCTTTGCTGTTTCCTTGTTCACTTGAGTGGACTTATTGACATTATTCGATAATCCGAAAGGAATATAAATGACAGGATATGAACTTGTGTTCATCACAGATCCATCACACAATAATGATGAGTTGGCTTCTGTGCTGAAAAATTATAAAAAGATTCTCACCAAATCCGGAGGGAAGCTTATTCATGAATATGTTTGGGGACGTCGTCGTCTGGCCTACGAAATATCAGGCAATGACTTTGGTGTTTATCATGCCTGGTACTTCACAGGTACAGGAAAAACAATTGACGAATTACAGCGCCAAATTGGTTATTCTGATGATGTTTTGCGTCATCAAATTATAAAGACTGATGACATTGATACAGAGGCAGCATTTTTACAAACCTTAATTCCGCCTAAAGAGGATGCTTCAGAAAATGTGGAAACTCCGAAGGAATCTGAGGAAATTACAGGAGAATCTACCAAAGTTAAAAAAGAATCTCCAAAAAAAGCTGAGGCAGCTACAGAGAATGAAAAGAATGTAACTGAAGATGTTAAAGAAGTTGACACTGAATCAGAAGTTAAAATAGAAAAATCTGACAAAGATGCCGAAGAAGTAGAAACTGAATCTGTAGATGCTTGAAATACTTTGCCAGTCAGAATTTTTCAGTGCAGAACCTAACTTTCATGAAAATTATTTATGTTAAAAAAACGAAAAAGATCACATTTACGTCGTAAACGTATACCCACAAGTATTCTGCTTCGCAGTAAGCGCAAATCCTGCCCGTTCAAGGAGGCCGGAATAGACAGAATTGATTATAAAGATGTTGAGTTGTTAAAAAATTATGTAACCCAGGGCGGAAAGATTATTCCAAGCCGCATTTCCGGAGTATGTGCGGCAAATCAGAGAAAGTTAAAAACCGCAATTCGACGTGCACGCAACCTGGCTCTTCTTTCACCAATGAAAGGTTATGTGCCTCAACAAGTTAATGTTGAACGAAAATTTTCCAGTTACAGAAATTCTAAACCACCTGAATGAAGTGTGGGTAAGAATCCCCAAATATTCCAAAAACTAAGAGATTGAATAAAAGGAAATACCGTGAAGTTGATACTAACTGAAGACGTACCCAATTTAGGGTCTTTAGGTGACACAATAGATGTGAAATCCGGTTTCGGTCGTAACTACCTCCTTCCAAAGGGAATCGCCCTTTTGGCTACCGGCAGGGTCTCCAAAGAATTACAGCACCGGATACAGCATTTAAACAAGTTGCGTGAAGGAAAAATCGAACTGGCACACGAACAGGCAGAAAAACTTAAAACTGTTAAACTGGAAGTTGTCCGTAAATCCGGTCCTGGAGGTAGATTGTTTGGTTCAGTCACCAACAGGGACCTGAAAGAATTGTTGAAAGAAAAAGAATTTGATGTTGAACGAAGGTCCATACAATTGAATTCGCCCATTCGAAACATTGGCCTCCATGAATTTACTGTGCGAGTTCATTCTGAAGTTTCAGTAAACATGCAAATCAAGGTGACTGGAGATTCAGACGAGTCTGCCGTTAAAACAGCTGCTGTCGATGAACCGAAAGATAAAAATGCTGATGAAAAAAATGTTGACAGTGAAGAACTTGAAAAACTTGAAGAGCTTGAAGAGCTTGAAGAGCTTGAAGAGCTTGAAGAGCTTGAAGAGCTTGAAGAACACGAAACTGACGAGTAGTTTACGATTTTAACTTCAAAGCTAAAGGTTCAGACCTACATTGAGCCTTTGGCACTTTAATTTATCAGTTGGGTACTGTCTCAGCCCCACTACCTCCAGATCTTTGATCGCCCTCTCCATACCAGGAGTATCAATGCTGTCTTCTGAAAATAAATCTGAAAAAACCAGGGTTTTTGAGCGTACAAAAAAAATGCGTCCGCAAACTGTTGATCTTGGAGAATTACTTCCACATGACAAGATGGCAGAGCAAGCTGTACTGGGTGCAATAATTATTCAGAACTCAATCCTGCTGCAAATTCTAGATATCCTCACCACAGACGACTTTTTTTCTCCCGCCAATAATTATATTTTTGCTGCCATGCAGGAAATGACTGCACAGGAACCTCCTGTTCCCATAGATGAATTAACTCTGCTGAGTCATTTGAAATCCAAGCATCTACTCGAACAAACTGGCGGAGTAGATTATTTGAATGAACTGTCACAGAAAACTCCTGTTGCCGAAAATGCTGAGTTTTATGCCCGTATTGTTCGGGAGAAGGGGCAGTTAAGAGATATTATCCTGACTGCTCATGAAGTTGCAAAACGAGGTCAAGAGGAAAATGCGGAAAACATTTCTGACTTTATTGCAGAGGCAACCGATCGATTGCAGTCTATCGATTCACGTACTCGACTTAAAAGTTATTCTCATCTCAAAGAAGTTCTTGCCACAAATTTTGAAGAGTTGGAGAAAATTTCTGAATCTCCGGAAAATGTAACTGGAGTTCCAACTGGTTTTACTGAGTTAGATGATTTAACGCGTGGTTTGCAAAAGGGAGATTTGATCATTCTTGCAGCTCGACCTTCAATGGGTAAAACAGCTCTTGCCATTAATATGGCACTTTATGCTTCAGGTCATGCTAATATTCCATCACTTATTTTTAGCTTGGAAATGCCAAAGGAACACATTGCCATGCGCCTGATTTGCAGTGAAGCAAAAGTAAATAATAGAAAATTGCTGGTTGGTGATCTTGAACAGGAGGACTGGGATAAACTGATGGAAGGTACTACTCGTATGATGGAAGCACCTTTGCTGATTGATGACAGGTCCGCAGTAACACCAAACTATATAAGAAAGGTGATTCGGCAGGCAAAAAAAGAATTTCCTTCACTGGGACTTGTTATTGTTGATTATGTGCAACTGATGCAGAGTAATATCCGTAATCCTTCGCGGGAGCAGGAAATATCAGAAATTTCACGAACTATGAAAGCCATGGCCAAAGAGTTTTCGCTGCCGATGGTAGTTCTTTCACAGTTGAACCGAGGCTTGGAAAGACGTACAGAAAAACGTCCAATGATGGCCGATTTGAGAGAGTCTGGAGCATTGGAACAGGATGCAGACCTGATTGTCTTTATTTATCGTGATGAGGTCTACAACGAAGATACCGAGGACAAGGGTATTGCTGAAATAAGCATTGCAAAACATCGAAATGGTGAAATTGGTATGAAACGACTGGCATTTATTGGACAGTACACAAAATTTGCCAATTTGGCTTTGGGTGGCGGAGGCTCGTCAACATAGCAGGTAATATAAAAATCAATTCTTAATTTAGACCTGCTGGATTAGATGTTAATAATCATGAACATTTATGAATTTCAGATTCTTGATAATGTTGGGTAATTTTACTCAATTATAATCGTGTGAGTTTAACTTCAGACACAGGTTTCCCGGAAAAAACACTCTGATGCAAAACGTAGAAGAACTGCAGCAATATGTTGACAGTCTGACGAAAGAGTTGGTATTGACCAGTCAGACAGTTGTAGCAGCTCCGGGATGTCTTCCGGCACCATGTTTTCCTGAAATTATTATGAAAGTTTTGGGGGTGGTGACAGAACATGAATGGGAAGACCTGACAGATCGTGCCAGGAATTACCTGAAATGGATTACGGTCAAAGCAGAAGCCATCGATGAACTTGCCCCAAGGCCTATGCATACAACCACGCGCGGCTTTGAGTTGTTGGCAATCGACAGAGATGGAAATAGTTTTGGTGAAATAGTAGAGCGTTCACAAGAATTGGGAATACCTTCTGTTCTTGTCCGCTTTGCTTCACTGATTGCTACTTTTCTGACCGTTCGCCTTCTCCGTCAACAAATGGAGCGCGATCGTGAAGTCATGCCCTCGCTTACATTCTCACAAAATGTTGATGCAAATTATCTGAATTATCCTCGTACTCTTAAAACTCTACTGGAGTTGTTTCCAGAATATAAGGAAATGTTTTATTTTGAAATCAACGAAGAAATCACTGAAGACTACTTAACAACCATTCGTGCGCTTGCGGATGACCTGGGTATTCGCTTAGCTCTGGATGATACAAATAAAATGAATATTAATGTACATCATCAATTGCTGGATTTAGCAGACTGGATCAAGATTGATTTTGAAGCGACTGCAAACCTGGAGGAGCAGTTGTTGTCAGGTTACGGAGAAAAAATTATTTTGCATTTTGAAGAATATGCACATGGTGCACGATCTCCGGTCATTGTTTTTGAAGGGCTTTCAGAAACTTCTCCATTAAAAGTATTTCTTGAACAGCGTTGGAAACAAATCGACACAGTGCTTTATTTCCAAAGCAGGGAACGTACACCGGTTCCGCCATGGAATAAATATTTTGGTTTGATTCAGGATTATCATGATGACAAGTATGGTCTCTTTTACAAAGGCTTGATCGATGAGCAGTAATCAATTTCCTGAGAATTATTTGTGGTACATATTTTCGTTTCTGCTGGTAAGTTTTGGAACAGTCTTATTCGCCGGATGCAATTCTTCTGATTCACCGACTAAAAACAACACTGGTCCTTCAGTCGTTTCCGGAACTGTTTTTGAGTCACCGCTGGAATTTGATGCAGGAGAAAATCCTCTTGGTATTACCTTTGCGGATTTCAATGATGACAACAAAACAGATTATATTGTAGCCAGTTCCCGGAAGCAAAACGGGATTTCAACGACTGAAGACGGAACCTTAACTCTCTTTCAAAAAAACTCGTCATCCAGCAGCCGCTTCCCCTTTACATCCAGTACCATCACTCCTGCTACCGCAGAATGGAGGCAGGATGTTATTTCAGCAGATTTCAATGGAGACAACAAAACTGATTTGGTGGTCACGCATACTGGTGAGGACAAAATTAAATTATTGCGAAATGACGGTAGTGCAAATTTTACTGATAACGGTAGTGTTACTGTTGGAGATGTGCCGATCAATCTCATTTCTGGAGATTGGAACAGTGACAATCAAACTGATCTGGCTGTTGTAAATCGCGATAACAGCAGTGTTTCAATCCTGCAAAACAGTAGTGGTGTTTTTTCGGTTTCCCAAACTCTGTCTGTCAGTGCGCATCCAATTCAGATTGCAGGTGGTGATTGGGATAGTGACAATGATACCGATCTGGCTGTTTTATTGAGAGACAATACCCTTGTTCAAATCTGGCTCAACGGCGGAACTGGAACTTTCAGCAAACAAACTACCACCTACACAGTTGGAAGTCTGCCAATGGGCATGATATCCGGAGACTGGAACTGTGATGGGAAACAAGATCTGGCAGTGAGCAATTCTGGCGACAACACTCTTTCCTTGATTTATGGAAAGGGAACAGGAGAATTTGATACACCTGTTACAATCAGTTCAGGACGAGGTCCGGGTGCATTGGCTGCAGCAGATTTTGATAATGACAGTAAAATGGATTTCGTGGTTGGACATCATTTTCTTGTCAGTACTAACGGAGTCTCTCTCCTCACTGGCGACTTTTCATTGACACTCAGCGACACATCTTCCAGCACTGGCTACGGTTCAGCAACATCCTTTGCTGCAACCACGGTAAAAGACGGTTCTGCACCTGCAGCAATTGTAATTTCAGATGTCGATAATGATTCAAAACTTGACATCCTAATTACACTACCTGTCAGTAAAAAATTAGCTGTGCTTTCCGGAAAACTTTATTCCGGAAATCTCTCCTGCCCCTGAAACTCAAAAAATCTGATTGACTGGAGTCTGTAACAGAGATACACTCTTAACGGTCTTTCTCCGTAAGTTGCTCAAAATTAAGGATTTCTTTTAGCCTGGTTTTTGTGTCAAGTTTGCAGGCAAAATATTGAAAAAAATCGTTTTTTTGTAGAGAGATCTCAGTTCAATTCAGTTAAGTTCTCACTTGAGCAAAATTAGATCACCAATATAAAAAAATGCTGATTGCAGGTACATGGGGAGCCTTGTTGCTTTACATCATTAGTTGGATTTCAGGGCTTTTTTCTTCAAACCTTGTGCAACCTTCAGGTTCCAGGTTTCAGGTATGGACTGATGTCACAGGTATGCGCACGGCCTGGTTAATTCATACGGTAACTTTACTGGGATTGTTATGGACGAAAGCAGTCTGGCCTTCTACTTTTGTGAGTGATATCCTCAGCGTAGCAGCATGGGGGAGTATGGTTGGAGTACAGGCTTTTCCAGAGCGTCTGCCAAGTCTGGTCAACACTTCAATTGTCCGTTTTTTTGTAATCCTGCTGCTTGGTTTATCTCTCATTATTTCCCAAAGACAAATGCCGGCAGGTTCGTTGCTTTTAGAGCAAACCTGGTTTTATCATGTTTTGCTTGGATCACATATTATCATTCTCCTGGCAGGAGATATAATGTTGGGAGTTGCATGTGTGGCCAGCATCATTTTTCTTTATCAGGAGCACCATCTCAAAACTAAACTTATGTCATCATTAACGCTTCGTTTTCCTGCACTTGGCACTCTGGACCGTCTCAGTTGGCAGGGGATTTTGTGGGGTTTTCTTGCATTGAGTATTGGTCTCATGCTGGGAATATTAATTAATTCAGATGATCATTCACTTTTAGCCAATTTGCGTTTTGGCTCATCAGTCAGTGCCTGGTGCGTCTTTGCAACACTGTTGCTGTTTCGCCAACTGCATGCAGTTCGTTCACGCTGGATCACAATTTGGTGTGTCGTAGGATTTGTTTTGGCACTGATGTCATTGATTGTAGAAATGTTAAGATTGAACATTGCAGAGTAAACATCAATTTAATTACCATTAATTATCAAACATTAAGTCAGAAATTAGAAATCAGTTAATAATGAAACAGGTTCCTTACGAAAATAATTTGTTGGACTGCAATAAAAATTTACAGTTGGTTAAAAATGCAGTGAAAAAAAATTTGGGTGTATCTCTTCCTTTTTTATCAGACATTGCACACCACATGGTGACTCCTCACAACAATCAAACCCGATCACTGGTTCTGTTGCAAAGCGCAAGTCTCTTTGATGATCCGGATGATGATATCATAGACATCGGCAGTACTTTGGAATATCTGCATACTGCATCAGCCTTGCATCGAAACATTAAGGAACCGGAAAAAGCCAGACGTCACCTGCAGCAAGTACAAAAGTTATGGGGTAGTGAAGCAGGCATTTTATTGGGTGATTATCTACTGTCCATCTCTTTTCAAATTTTGGTAAAAGTGGGTAATTTGGATGTATTGGAATGCGTTTCACTGGCTACCCAAAACATTGCACGAGGACAGGTACTTGAAGTTTCGGAACCACCTCTTACTGCAACTCCAAAACACTGGCGCAGTGTTACACGAGACAAAATAGCAGGCTTGTTTGGTGCTGGTGCGCAAAGTGCTGCTTATTGGGGTAAGTCTTCTGAAGCAACAGCTTCAACATTGTTTGACTTTGGTATGCATGTGGGAATGGCAGTCCAGTTAAAAACTGAATTGGCGGCAGTTGAAGATGAAAAGCTTTTTCAGCAAAAATTAAAAAAACAGGATTTGTGGTCACCACTCTGCTTTTTGCTTCACGATTGTATGCCGCCAAATGAGTCCAAGGAATTGTCTGATAAATTGCTGAATGAATTTGATGTTCCGGAAATGTTCACAAAGCTGGGGTATCTGTTCAAAAAATATGAGGTGTCAGAAAAAGTTCACTCTGAAGCAGAGGTAGAATTGAGAGAAGCAAAAGAATGTCTCGAACGGCTGGAACTTGATTCTGCGCCACTTCAACCATTAACTCAATATTCCATGATTTGATATGCCGGATTCACTTTTAATTAAAATAGATGCGTCAATTGCAGAAATAAAACTTAACCGTCCTGACCAGGCAAATGCCCTCGATGAAGAATTATGGTTTGCGCTCGGAAACTGTTTTAATGAGTTAAACGAAAACGACGCAGTTAGGGTTTGCATTCTCCATGGAGCCGGCAATCATTTTACCTCAGGAATTGACCTTGGATTTTTACAGTCTATTGGCCGGGAAGTTGAGGAATATGAATGTGAAGGACGAAAGCGTGATTTTTTACGACAAAAAATATTAAAGCTTCAAGCAGCCTTTACTCAAATAGAACAGTGTAGTAAACCCGTGCTGGCAGCAGTTCACGGCGGATGCATTGGAGGTGGAGTCGATTTGATCAGTGCTTGTGATATGCGTTATTCAACATCCAACGCAGTTTTCCAAATCAAAGAAATTGATCTTGGACTTACCGCGGATGTTGGTACTTTGCAGCGTCTGCCTCACTTAATTCCACAGGGAATAGTCCGGGAATTAGCTTATACAGCACGTAAGTTCTCCGGCAAAGAAGCCCGCGAATTAGGTTTAGTCAATCGCTGCTATGATGATCAGAAAACATTGATTTCCGCAGTCCGCAAAATTGCTGAGCAAATTGCGTCTAAATCCCCTTTGGCCTTGCGCGGAGTTAAGGAAATGCTGCTTCATTCCCGCGATCATTCTGTTGCAGACGGCCTGAAGTATGTGGCAACATGGAACTCAGCCATGCTGCTTTCAACTGATTTGGAAGAATCGGTTATGGCCATGATGGAAAAACGGCCTCCGGAATTCAAAGATTAACACCGGAAAACTTCTTAAATTTTATTGCACTATGATTCCCCGCCTCAGTCCCTCTGAAAGCACACCAAAATTTGTACAAAATTTTCTTGAGGTGTTAAGTAAGAGTGAATTTTCCGGAGATATTCATCACGATAACGGAGCCCGCATCGTAACTGCAACAGACAACAGCATTTATCAGGTCTTACCGCAGGCAGTTGTTTTTCCAAAAAATTCCAGGGACATTCAGACTGTACTCAAAATTGCAGATCAGCAACGTTTTAGTAAAAGTATCAAAATCACTGCCCGCGGTGGAGGTACAGGTACCAACGGACAGTCGCTGACAGAAGGCATTGTGCTGGATTGTTCACGTTACATGAATCGAATTATTGAATCGAATTTCAAGGAAGGCTGGGTTTGTGTTGAGCCCGGGGTTGTGCTGGACCAGCTCAATGAACATCTTGCTCCAAACAAAGTCTTTTTTGCTCCCGATTTATCTCCAAGCAATAGAGCTACTTTGGGTGGGATGGTCAATACCGATGCTTGTGGAAAAGGTTCCCGCATTTACGGACGCACTAGCGATCATGTTTTAGAGTTAACCTGTGTTCTTTCCAATGGAGAAGTTTTAGAATCGGTACCGCTTGAACCGGAAGCACTGAGCGAATACAAAAAAAAGTCCGGAATTTCTGCAAACATTTTTAAGATCGTTGATCAAGTTGTTTCAGAGAAAACCAATCTTATTCAAGAAGTTTTTCCAAAAATGAGCCGCTTTATGACGGGATACAACCTGGCAAAAGTTTACGGAAATTCGGAAAACAATTTCAATCTAAATTATTTGCTGTCTGGTTCAGAAGGAACATTGGCAGTTGTCAGCAAGGCTAAACTTCGTTTGACTCCGCTGCCGAAACACAAAAGTTTACTTGTTGTTAAATACGAAACTTTTGATGATGCACTTAGTGATGCAGAAATGCTGCTTAAGTCTGATCCGGCTGCAATAGAAACTATTGACGAAAAAATACTGAGCTTGGCAAAAGAAGATGAAATATATCTCAAAATCAAAGATTTTGTTGCAGACGAAAAAGGAAAGTCCGGAAGAAAAAAACGCCCAACACGGACAATTAACCTGGTTGAATTTTGCGGCAGCAACAAAAATCATCTGGAAAAACAGGTTACGGCACTTTGCAAAACCATTGATGCCACGAACAATAAATCCGGAAAAGCTACTGGTTATTACCGGACCGTTGATCCACAGGAAATTAGTAATTTATGGAGTTTGCGAAAAAAAGGTGTTGGTCTCTTAGGCAATACAAAAGGTGAGAGGAAGCCGCTTCCGTTTGTGGAAGATACTGCAGTTCCACCGGAAAACCTGGCTGATTACATACGGGAGTTCCGGACACTGCTCGAATCGTATGGTTTGGAGTATGCCATGTTTGGTCATGTGGATGTTGGGTGTTTGCATGTGCGTCCGGCTTTGGATTTGAAGAATCCGGAAGAAGAAAGTTGGATCAGGGAACTTTCTGATAAAGTAGTTGAACTTGTGAAAAAATATGATGGTGTTATGTGGGGCGAGCACGGACGCGGTTTCCGCAGTGAATACACAGCAGAATTTTTTGGCGAAGAACTCCATCAGGATTTGCGCCGCATCAAGGAAGCGTTTGATCCAAATAATCGGCTTAATCCAGGAAAAATTGTAACACCACTTTCTCATGATGACAAAGTGGTCCCGATTGAGGGGCCCCTCCGCGGACACAAAGACCGTCAAATTACTCCGGGATTACTAAAGGAATATGAGTCTGCAATCAACTGTAACGGTAACGGTGCATGCTTCGATTACTCACCTGAAAACGTGATGTGTCCGTCTTCAAGAATTACCCGTGATCGTCTTCATTCTCCACAGGGAAGAGCAGGAATGATGCGAGAATGGTTACGCTTGCTTTCTGTGAATCAACAGTCAGGAGTTTCAGGAAAAAAGCCTCTCGGTTTTCTGTATAATTTGCTCAATAAAATTCAGAATTCATGGCGTAAAAAACAGGGTGAGTACGATTTTTCACACGAAGTTTATGAGTCAATGGCAGGTTGTTTAGCCTGCAAAGCATGTGCTACTCAGTGTCCGGTGCATGTTGATGTTCCTGAATTCCGCTCAAAATTTCTTGACCTTTATCATGGACGTTATTTGCGTCCACTCAAAGATTATTTGGTTGGCTCAACTGAGAGCTTCGGCCGTTTATTTTCCCAAATGCCGTTGCTGGCAAACGCATTACTCAGTTGGCCGCTGAGCCGTATGTTGCTGAAAAATCTAATTGGTTTAAGAGATTTGCCGGAATACAGTCCAGAATCTGTCAGGAGGCTCCTGCAGAAGGCTGATGCCCCTGCATTTGACGTGGACGAGTTAATTTTGCGCACGCCGGAAGAATTGGAGCGTAGTGTGATTCTGCTGCAGGATGCTTTTACTTCGTTTTATGAATCCCAAGTTGTTATGGATTTTTATGAACTGTTGAAACAACTAGACTATACAGTATACGTTGCCCCGTTTAGTCCAAACGGAAAACCACTGCATGTTAAAGGCTTTCTGAAACAATTCCGTAAAGTTGTAGAGAAAAACACAAATTGGCTGTCGTATGCAGCTCGATGCGGAATTCCTCTTGTCGGTCTTGATCCAAGTGTGGTACTAACATATCGTGATGAATATTTGAAAATTCTCGGAGAAAATAAGTTGCCGTTTGAGGTTCTGCTGCCGCAAGAATTCTTAGTAAAAAAATCAAAAAAACTTCCTGGACATGCAGTCTCAATAAGTAAAAAAATACAAGAATATCAGTTGTTGGGACATTGTACCGAAAAAACTGGAGCACAGCTTTCACAGGAATTATGGCAGGATGTTTTTGAGGCATTTGGTTTGTCATTGGAGTTGATTCCGGCAGGTTGTTGCGGCATGGCTGGAACATACGGACACGAAACTGATCATTTTGAAGAATCACGTGGAATTTACAATTTAAGCTGGAGCAAAAAGATTCCGGAGGATCCATTATTACGACAGAACATTTTGGCTAGCGGTTTTTCCTGCCGCAGCCAGGTGAAGCGTTTTGAAGGTTTTCGACCACTGCATCCGTTACAGGCACTTTTAAGAGAAATTATCTCGGTAAATTCATTTCAAAATGAATAACTTATTTTTACATCCAGATCCAAAAAATTAAATGGAAGAAATTAACTTTGAAGAAATTAACTTTGAAGACTTTTTACGGGTTCAGATCAGGACTGGAACTATTCTGGAAGCAACTCTCAATACAAAGGCACAAAATCCTGCCTACATCCTGCGCATAGATTTTGGTCCACTGGGGATTAAAACAAGTTCTGCGCAAATTATTGAAAATTACCAACCAGATGAATTAGTAGGCTTGCAAATATCGGCAGTGTTGAATTTTCCTGCCAAACGTGTTGCCGGATTTAAATCTGAGGTGCTGGTACTTGGAGCTTATTCTGAAGAAAAAGGAGTGGTGCTGCTGACACCAACTGATTCTGTGGAAAATGGTTCCCTTGTGGGCTGAGTTGTTTCAGCTTTTAGTTCTGCATCACTATGGATTTTGCTGATGAATTTATCTTTAGCTTTCCAAAGCTCGTTCAGGCAGTTCCTGACTGCCAATGAACCTCCTTTTGCCCGGATTGTTTCCAGTGACGGTACCACTCCTTCTCCAAGCTTCAAGGATTCAATTCTAACCACAATTTTGTGGACCCTGCCAAACAGCAAATCAGAAAAATTAGGAGAGGAGTGACCGGGATATACCAGTGTGACATTGAGTATGGATGTAATTTCGTCGCCTAAACTACTCAAAACTGTGTGTATTCCACCAGCCCTAGGTTTGAGTAAATTAATGAAGGATGACTTGGTTCTGGCGTGTTTTTCCGGAGTGAAGCGAGTGCCTTCTGCATAATTCAAAATAGTCACTGGATGTCCCCGTAATTTCTCACAGGAAAGTTTAGCGGTTTCCAAATCTTTGCCACGCAATTCCGGATGACTTTTTAGAGTTTCTTTGGAATAACGCTTCATAGTTGGATATTCCAGAGCCCAGAGCGCCTGACCCAGGAAAGGAATCCACAGCAGTCGCTGCTTAATAAAGAAGAGCAAAAATGGAATTTGTTTTAAAAAAATTCCCTGTGCAACTGGAATATCAAGTAGTGAAAGATGATTGCTGATAACCAGATATGTACCATCTGTTCTCAAATTAACCAGGCCTTCAATGTCCCATTCAAGATGATAAAATACATTCAAAAGGAAATTGTTTGTGATAATAAAACCTCCGGAAATCCAGTAAGAAACTCTGCCCCATAAACGACGCCAACCCGACAGCGGAATCACGAATTTAATTGGAGCGCATAGGCTGACAAGAGTTCCGTGGAACGATGTATTAAGAACGAACAAAAAAACAAAAATTGGAATCCTTAACAAATTTGTCAATAGCTTTACCATCTGTAGATTGAAATAGCTG
Source organism: SAR324 cluster bacterium SAR324-CTD7B (assembly GCA_002082305.1). Classification (GTDB taxonomy): domain Bacteria; phylum SAR324; class SAR324; order SAR324; family NAC60-12; genus Arctic96AD-7. The sequence continues at coordinate 25,602 of LSNO01000067.1, read as the reverse complement.
GTATATTAAAGTTGTGTTTTCAGGACTTTGTTTTTAAACAAAACACCGATTGATGGTGACTGAAAATCAAGAGAAAATCAAGTTTCTAAATTGTAAACAAGTTAGTGAGGGCTAGTTTGTTTTACTGACAAAGCGCAGGATTTCCGTTAATCCCATTGGTGGAAACAACCAGTAATCCGGAAGATATCCGGAAGGAGAAACTGGTTCCAGTTGATGATTCAAGTGGATCCTGTGGCTGAATGACAGCATGATGCGGGAATGCTTCAGCTGAAAAATTGGACCGGAAGTATTTTTGGGGAAGGGCCCCGTATTTGTTCCAATCAGAATTCCATCCGGAATTTGTTTGGTTAAGGCAGACAGAAACTGACAGCCGTTTCCACAATGCTGGTTGGCCAGAACTATCAGGCGAGTGTTCATCCTGGGTGCATCTTTTTTCCCGTTGAAAATGAACTTGGTTTCCACCCATTTTTCAGTAATTTCTTTTTCCCTGAAATGAAATATGAGGGCCTTTAACTGCTGGAGTTTTTGTTCCAGTTGATCTTTTCCTACCAACAAACGTGCAGTGGAATGATGCAGATTCCATTGAACTCGATTCAGCAGTCCTTTTAAAATAGGGATTGTTTGCCGTTCCCGTACAATCACATTTTTCCAATGATTACTGGTAAATTCCTTGAGCCACTTTTCAATAAAGGCAAAACTACCGTTCGCATTACCCCGTACATCAATAATCAGTGTGGGGGTATTCTGTAGTTTTCTGGCAAGTTTATGGAATTGCTTGACTGCAATCTCTTCGGGGTTGCCGTCCCTGTACCAGCGAATGTATGGTGTCCTCCCGCCTTTAAATTCAAATACAGGCATTTCCTGTCTATTTAGTTCTGCTGCTGGAAAAATGAGCGGAAGCATGATTTCTTGTTTCTCACCGGAATCATTTTCAAATGCACAATCCAGAGGTTGAAGCTGGTGATTTGCCTGTTGCCCTAACATAAAAAGTTTTTCAGTCTGCCTTTCCGGTAAAATGGGGAAGAACACCTCCATAGTTGTTTTGCAGTCGATAAACCAGTGATTAACAATTTTATTTGGGTGCTTCAAAGAGGGCAAAACACTGAAGCGTTTCCGTTGTTGTGCCATACGGATTCCTGTGTAAAATGCCACTTTTGGTTCAATTCGCTGAACGTAATGCCGTTTTTTTAAGAACAGATCTGCCTGTATATTAGAATCTTCTGTAAACTCCAAAGTTTTTATCAGTTGTTCTTGAAAATGGTGTGTCAGTACAGGATTTATATCTGGCAATAAGTGGTCTTCTAAGTTCTTAAAGGCCGATTTCCAGCTGACACCTTTCTGCTCAAGAATGGGATAACGGACATAGTTATCTTGCAGCAGGCGTTCTGCCTGCACTAAATCTTCCTGAATTTGTTTGTCTGAAAGAAACAAGGGGCCGCTTCCGGAAAAGTCAAGAGAATCAACCGTTTCAAACCCCCTGCTAACTCCTGCAAGGAGAAAAGTAAAAAGTATGACAAAGAGGCATAACCTCATAAATAGTTGAAGCAAAAAGAGTCTATAATTTGCCACACGTATTTCAGCGTTTCTTAAAGTCTTAACAAGATCCATTTTATATTTTTTGCAAATAATCACTGAAGAGCATCAGCCATTCGGAAAAATCGAGGCTTTCCGGTCGGCGGAGACCATACTTTTCACGAAGTGAATTTTCACAGTTTTGAAACCATTCCGGGAAATGCCGGCGAATCCCATTCAGCAAGGTTTTACGGCGCTGCTGAAACAGAAGATGACTCCACTTGAGAAACTGTTTTTCTTCTTCGTGTGTGAGACTGGAACTATGAGGTATAAGTTGGATTATTCCCGAATCAACTTTTGGTGCAGGACGAAAAGAGTCTGGAGAAATGATTTTTATAATATTCCTTTCAAAACCCAGGGCTCCAACCAGAGACAATGGCCCATAAATTTTTCCGGAGTCAGGTGATGCACAAATCCTTTCTGCTACCTCCAACTGTACCATTATTGTCAGTGACTGCCATGCTTTTCGAACGAAGAGCATCCGTAATAATAATGGAGTGGCAATATTGTATGGTAAATTTGCGACTACTTTTGCAGGTGCACTAACTATTTTAGCCAAATCTTCAGGAGATACTTTCATTATGTCCTGATCAATTAAAGTAAATCTTGCTTCGTGTTCAAATTGTTTTCTTAATTTTTCACACAATGCAGGATCAACTTCGATTGCAGTGACTTGAGCACCTCTTTCCAGCAATGAACGTGTCAGCATTCCACGGCCGGGACCAATTTCCAGGATCGAATCTCCATTGTGAACATCTGCAGCCTCTACTATCGTCTCTGCTACGTTATTGTGGATAAGAAAATTTTGGCCCCATTTTTTTTTGGTCATTTGATGTGAATTGATTGAGCTTTGATATAAGCAGGAATAATGTTGCCGGTCTTGTAAATTGAGTGGATTACCTTTTAATCCTGGAGTTGTTTCATTCAAATTATTTAACTGTATTTTAAAAGAGCTGCCAAATAAAAGCAAATTTCAGTTTAATAATCAAAATATTTTCTAAATAGAGCTTGACTAAATAGTACAACTGAAATAGTCTCAACGTTACAATTTAGAATTCAATAATTTATTAATCTCCGATTCGCCAAAACCTAACGTGGTAGCCACGGTTTGGCGAACGATAGGGTAGGTTGGGAAACTGATCTGCCTCCCGGCTTTGGAAAGGAGAACCTCCATGATTGACCTTCACGGTCGCAATATTAATAAACTTCGTATTTCTCTCACAGAGGTCTGCAACATGGCCTGTACTTACTGTGTCACCAGCCTGAGTGATCACAGGCGTACACCTGATGAGTTGAGTGCAGATCAAATGTTGAGACTTGTCCGGATGCTTAAAGAACATGCCGGAATTGAAAAGGTGCGTCTGACTGGCGGCGAGCCTCTTCTTTACCCAAACTTGATTCCAGTGATTTCTGGTATTCGTGAAATGGGTATTGGCAATATCGGGATGACCACAAATGGTCAATTGCTGGCCAAAAAAGTTAAAGCTCTTGTTGAAGCAGGTCTCCAAAACGTTAACCTGAGTCTTGATTCCCTTGAGCCGGAAAAATTTAAACGTTTAGGTCGAGTTGGAAAACTACATAAAACACTGGAAGGAATTGAAGAATGTATGAAAATTGGACTGCGCGTCAAGGTCAACATGGTAGTAGTCAAGGGTGAAAATGAAGATGAAATCGTTAAAATGCTTGAATATGGTGTTAGACAGGGAGTTGAAATACGCTACCTCGAGTTGATGGCGATGGGACCGCTTTATAAAAAAGATGATTTTAAATTAGTGACAATGCATGAAATTCTGGAGCGAATTTCTACACGTTATACTGTGCAGCCTGTTTCAGCAGAAGTTGACTCAACTTCACTTCGTTATTGGGTCCCTGGTGGGTATTTTGGAATTATTCCAAACAACAGCGCACCTTTTTGTTCCACTTGTTCCCGTTTACGCCTGACTTCCAACGGCCAACTCATCGGTTGCCTGAGTAATCCTGCACCGCTCTCAATTCGTCATTTATTGGATCATCCAGATCCGCAAGAACCTCTCCAAAAGCTTGTCCAAAAATCGATTTCCTACAAACAAGATGCAGCATTCACGGGTTCTGCTCTTGTCATGTCTCGTATCGGCGGTTAATCTGCGATATCTTCCAGTGGGGTAACACTTGCATTTTATGTAGGTTTCCTGTAAAAGTTTTGTAATACTTAGAGCAAGTATAGTTGCAATTCGCTAAGTTTTGATCCACATATCATCTGAGACTTTCCCTATGCGTACATTTTTTCTGCAAACCACTGTGGTCATTCTGGCCATTAATGTGGTTTCGTTTTTTTATCTTCCTGAAGTTCTCTGGTCGATGGTTATTTTCGGGCCGCTAATTTTGCTCGGTCTGCGTGACATAACTCAAAAATCTCACTCTATCTTGCGAAATTTTCCTGTGTTGGGACACATGCGTTTTTTGCTTGAGGAGATTCGTCCGGAAATGTACCAGTATTTTGTAGAATCAGATACGAGCGGGCGTCCTTTTAGTCGAGAACAGCGAAGCGTCGTTTACGCCCGAGCAAAAAACACGCGTGATACGATTCCTTTTGGTACAGTCGAAGATGTTTATGAAACCGGCTACGAATGGGTCAACCACTCACTCAGTCCAAAAAAAATGGAGCATGCGGACGTGCGAGTCATGATTGGAGGCCCCGACTGCAAGCAGCCATATTCGGCCAGCCTCCTCAATATATCAGCAATGAGCTTTGGCGCGCTGAGTAAAAACGCAGTGATTGCGCTCAATCAAGGAGCTAAGATCGGCGGTTTTGCACACAACACTGGAGAAGGAGGAGTCAGCCCATATCATCTCCAGGGAGGTGATTTGATCTGGCAAGTGGGAACCGGTTATTTTGGCTGTCGTGACAAAGAGGGAAAATTTTGTCCGGATACTTTTACCGATAATGCGCTGAGAGAACAAGTTAAAATGGTTGAAATTAAGTTGTCGCAAGGTGCAAAACCAGGACATGGAGGAATTCTTCCTGCCGCAAAACTGACTGCGGAAATTGCTAAAATTCGGGATGTGCCGATGGGGAAGGATGTGGATTCTCCTCCCGGACACACTGTCTTCACAAATCCTCTTGAATTTATAGATTTCGTTACCCAACTCCGGGAATTATCCGGAGGCAAACCAATCGGTTTTAAGTTGTGTGTGGGAAAACGCAGGGAGTTTATCGCCATATGCAAAGCCATGCACGAAACAGGAATTGCCCCGGACTTTATCTCAGTTGATGGTGGTGAAGGCGGGACTGGTGCGGCTCCGATGGAATTTTCTAATCATATCGGAACTCCGCTTGTTGAGGGCTTGATTTTTGTGCATAACGTTTTGGTTGGCTTTGATTTACGTAAAAAGGTTAAAATTATCAGCAGTGGAAAAATGACCTCCGGATTTGGACTGGTCAAGCGACTTGCTTTAGGTGCAGATATTTGTAACTCAGCCAGAGCAATGATGATGGCGCTGGGCTGTATTCAGGCCCGTAAGTGTAACTCAAACCTTTGTCCGGTTGGTGTGACAACACAAAATCCCAGCTTGTTTGGTGCACTTGTTCCGGAAGAAAAAAGTCAACGCGTCAATAATTATCATCGCAATACTGTGGATAGTGCCTGTCAAATCATGGGCGCAATGGGTCTGGAAAAAGCAGAAGAATTAAGACCATGGCACTTGATGCGCAGAATCGAGGCCTATGAAATCAGGAATTTTTCTGAAATCTACGAATACATCGAGACTGGCTCACTGCTCCAGGACACCAAGCCTGAAAGCTATGCACGTGCCTGTGATGCAGCACGTTCTGATAGTTTTACTGCAACAAATTAAGGAATGTGCACCCGCTGAAAACTGTGAAATGCATTCCTGGAATAGATAACTGATAACTAAAAAAAATATGAAAGCATCTGATTTATTTGTAAAAGCGCTTGAAGAAGAGGGGGTGGAATATATTTTCGGCATTCCAGGTGAAGAGAATCTGGATTTGCTTAATTCACTCAAAGACTCGTCAATCAAGCTGATCCTGACTCGACACGAACAAGCAGCCGGTTTCATGGCAGCCACTTACGGAAGGCTCACCGGCAAGTCAGGAGTCGCCCTGTCCACTCTTGGACCAGGAGCCACGAATCTTGTGACTGCAGCAGCATATTCTCAGCTTGCAGCTATGCCGATGGTGATGATTACAGGACAAAAACCTGTCAAACACAGCAAGCAGGGTAAGTTCCAGATTCTTGATGTAGTCGATATGATGCGCCCATTGACTAAATATACACATTCGATTGTGAGCGGAAACAACATTCCTTCAAGTATCCGGGAAGCTTTCAGGATTTCCCAGGAAGAACGTCCTGGAGCAGCACATTTAGAGTTGCCGGAAGATGTTGCTGGAGAGGAAGCTGAATCCCAGCCACTGCCGTGCAGCCGTGCTCGTCGCCCAGTAGCAGAAGGGAAAGCTATCAAGCAGGCAGTGGAAATGATTGAAAAAGCAAAAAATCCGCTGCTTTTGATTGGAGCTGGGTCCAACCGGAAAATGCCGGCAAGAATGTTACGGGCTTTTGTGGATAAAACCCAAATGCCTTTTATCAGTACACAGATGGGAAAGGGTGTATTAGACGAACGTGATCCCTTGTTTTTGGGAAACGCAGCACTGTCCGCTAATGACTTTTTGCACCGTGCCATAGCGAAAGCGGATTTGATTATAAACGTGGGACACGACGATATTGAAAAACCTCCTTTTTTCATGGAACAGGATTCATTTCAGGTTATTCACATTAATTTTTTAACAGCAGAAGTAGATCCGGTTTATTTCCCTCAGCTGGAAGTTATAGGTGATATTGCAAACAGCATCTGGCAAATCAATGAGCGAATCATGCCGCAGGGTTCTTGGGATTTTTCTTATTCATTAAAGGTCAAAAAAGCTGTGGATGCACACCTCCTTGAAGGTGCAGATGATCCGCGTTTCCCAATGCTGCCTCAACGTTTCGTTGCAGATGTACGTGAAGCGATGCCCTCCAACGGAATCATTGCACTGGACAATGGTGTTTACAAAATTTGGTTTGCTCGTAATTACAAAGCTCATGAAGCAAACACCGTTTTGCTCGACAACGCATTGGCCACAATGGGTGCCGGATTACCCTCTGCAATGGGTGCGCACATGGTTTTTCCAAAACGCAAAGTGATGGCGATTTGCGGAGACGGTGGTTTCATGATGAATGCCCAGGAACTGGAAACGGCGGTGCGTCTCAAAATGAATTTGATTTGCCTGATTTTACGGGATAACTCTTATGGAATGATTCGCTGGAAGCAGGCAAATTTGGGATTTGAAGATTTTGGTCTGGAATACGGCAATCCGGATTTTGTCAAGTTTGCAGAATGTCATGGCGCAAACGGATATCGAGTGGAAAAAACAGAAGATTTTGTTCCACTTTTGAAAAAATGCAATGATACTCCGGGGGTTCATATTGTTGAGTTGCCGGTTGATTATTCGGAAAATGATCGTATTTTGAATCACGAAATAAAAGAACGAAGTAAAAGAATTTAATAATTGACTCTGTTATAGTTAATTGTTGGTGAATCGATCAAGCCTGAATTTCCACAGAAATTTAGTCAGGCACTGAGGCTACGAGGCTCTATTCCATTATTTTCCCCAATTTTTAGCAGTTCAAGATCTTTGTACCTTGGTACAGGAAACTTCAAAAGAAATAACTGTTTTGCAGGGCTGCATTCTTGCCGTAATATCGCAAACAAATTTTAAGTTAAAATTCATTCAATGGAAAAGTACGATCTGTGTATAATTGGCGGTGGACCATCCGGCTATGCAGCCGCCATGCGTGCGGTTGATTTTAATAAAAGCGTTTTGCTTGTTGAACGGGATCGTCTGGGTGGTGCCGGAATATACGACGGTGCACTTTCCTCTAAAACATTTTGGGAAATTTCCAAAGAATTTGCTTCATTCAGTAAAAAGATGCTTCACTATGGTTTGGCCGAACCGGATGTGCATTTTCATAATGTGCTGCAGGAAGTGAATGACGCGGTTTTTGAGCGTTCAGATCAACTTGAAGAACACCTGCGGCTGGTCATTCAGCTGCGTCCGGAAGCCTTTCGCTACATCAAAGGAAGTGCTCATTTAATCAGCTCAAGTGAAATTGAGCTGGAAACCGACTCCGGTACAGAAAAGGTAAATGCGGAAAATATCATAATTGCTACCGGAAGTCGTCCCCGTAAAATCCCCTCAATTACAATTGACGAGGATATCATCATGACCAGCGATGGCATCAGTTCGCTGGAAGAGTTTCCCGAGAGTCTCGTAATTCTCGGAGCAGGAGTAATCGGCTGTGAGTTTGCCACTATCTTTTCCAATTTCGGAAAAACAAAAGTTCATATTATTTCCAAAGAAGATCGGATTTTACCTTTTGAAGATCCGGACCTGGCCAAAGTGATTGAAGCAAATTTAGAGGCCAATGGAGTGCTCATTCATCATGAATCAAAACTTGATAAAATGGAAATTACGAATGGAGGGGTTGAATATGTTCTTGAGCATCCGAATGGAGAGAAAGAGGTTTTTCATGCAGAAAAAGCTTTGGTTTCGGTAGGACGTGTACCGAATATTGAAAATACCGGTTTGCACGAAATAGGAATGGAACTGAGTGAATCAGGACACATTATTGATAATGACACACAAACCAGTATTTCCAACATTTATGCAGCAGGAGATATTACTGCAGACATTGCACTGGTTAATGTGGGTGAATTGGAAGGACGTCATGCTGTTGAAAAAATTTACGGCAAACCAAAAAGATCAGTGATCTACGAAAATATTTCAACAATCATGTTCCTCAATCCTGAGGTTGCAGGAGTGGGTATGAATGAACAGCAGGCTCAAAAAGCTGAACTGGATTATCGTGTTGCCAGCTATGATTTTCGCTGTATTCCAAGAGCTATTGCCATGCGCAACACTCAGGGTTTTTTTAAAATCCTTGTAACAGATGACGATCAAATGAAAGTCCTCGGTTTACGTGCAGTTGGTGAACATGCGTCCAGTGCAATTCAGGCTGTTGCTTTACTTATTGCCACAAATAAGGGTATTGAAGAATTATCAGAATTGATCCACCCTCACCCGTCTATTATTGAAGGCATTCAGGAATGTATTCGAATGCTCCTAGGAAAATCGATCTACAAACCCTTTATATTTCAGGAATATCTCCAGCATAAACGTTTCAGAGACGGTCAATACATCGACTGAAAAATGTCTGAATCATGCCGGGTTAGTTTCAAAAAATACATTAAATAATGCTAAGTACAAAAATTATTTGCACCATTGGTCCTGCCAGTAACTCTCCTAAAAAGCTGGCGGAGTTGGCTGAGGCAGGAATGAATATCGCGCGTTTGAATTTCTCACATGGAACGCATCATTCTCATAAAAAAATAATTGAGCAAATTCGAAAATTGAATAAGGACAGGCAATACCCAATTGCAATTATGCTTGATACCCAGGGTCCTGAAATCAGGACCGGTGATAAGGTAATAACGCTTATTTCCGGAAAACGTGTGTGTGTCACTATTCCTCCAAATGAAGAGTCAGAGGGTACACTTTTTGTCAACTATGTTGATTTAAAAGATGATCTGAAAGAGGGAAGTTGTATTTCCCTTGACGGAGGTTTGATAAGTTTAAAAGTTTGTGGTAAAAACAAAAAAGGGCTTGACTGCGAAGTGATTGACGGCGGTGTCGTTAAGGCCCATAGACATGTGAATTTGCCGGGAGCAATCGTTAAACTGCCTGGAATCACAGAAACAGATAAACAGGATATCCTTTTTGGAATTGAACAAAAAGTGGACGTCATTGCTCTGTCTTTCGTGCGCAGTTCGGAAACGATCCGGGAGGTGAGGGCTTCACTTGGAGTGCATGCTCAGCAAATTAAGCTTATTGCAAAAATTGAAAACCAGGAGGGTGTTGAGCGCCTCGAAGAAATTGTCCAGGAAGCTGATGGAGTCATGGTTGCCCGTGGTGATTTAGGAATTGAAGTTGAGCTGGAAGAGGTCCCGCAAATTCAAAGACGGATTGCTTATTTGTGTGCTAAATATGGAAAGCGTTTAATAGTGGCAACTCAAATGCTGGAATCAATGATTGAAAATCCAGTACCGACGCGAGCGGAAGTTACTGATGTCGCTAATGCTGTTTTTGAACAGACAGATGCAATTATGCTTTCCGGAGAAACTTCTGTCGGTAAATATCCTGTCCGTTCGGTAGAAACTCTGGTACGGATTGCAAGGCGTACAGAAAATTATCCCGGTGTGAATTATACTGAAAAATTGATAAAAAAGTCTAAAGGTCAGCACCTTGCTGAAGCTGCAATCCAAATTGCCGCAAAATTAAAAATACGCGCAATTGTTGTTATCACCCGCAACGGACGAGGTGCAGAATATCTCTCAAATCTGCGTCCACGCGAGATTGGGCTTTACTCATTCACTAATAATTCTAAAGTATTTTCTTCAATGACGCTCTACAGGAGTGTCTATCCTTTCCTGATGGAATTCCGGAAAAATCCGGAAGACACAATACAGAAAGCTTTGGGAATTCTCCAGGAAAAGGAAGGTTTTGCTGCTGAAGAGCAGGTAGTTGTTCTTGCCAATATCCTCACTGGTGAAGGCTATTGTACATCCCTGCAGATCAGGACAATTCCTGCAGTTTAGCAATGATGCAGTTGCAGCGGAGCCTTATAGACTTGAACTTGCTGAAAACAAAAGCGTGAGGGAGTCACGTGTCATATTTCTTGTTTCTGTACTTCCGGAGTATAGCCAGGCTTTTCCTGAACCGGAAGTGTAGATCGCACCTAAAGTGAGTGACGAGGAGGACGAATAGGAAGTGTATCCAAAACTTGCTCCATAAATGTCTATGTATTCATACGGAGCTATTGTTGTGGAATCAGTTTGCGGAAGGTTAGTGTAGTTGGTGAACAAACCGAAACGCACTGCATTTGTCGGGTCGAAATAATACTCGGTACCGCCGGAATAATTGATTACATCCGCTCTTCCCTTTTGCTGTGCCTTGTAATAATCAAGATCAACGGTGTAGAGTAGAGATGGTGTAGGAAAATAAGCTGCACCAAAGGCCAGGTGCAGAGGAAATTTACGTTTTTCTTCTGAAATTGTTTGGGTCATCAAGCTGGTATAGCTTGCTGTTCCTGTACTGTTGTCTGTATTGTGTATAGAGGCATTTCCCTGAAAAGTGGCATTAAATAAAAATGTCTGATCCAGGGCCATTCCTACTGTCAGCAGGCTCCATGGACTCCACTGCACACCAATTTTTGGCATCAAACCGTCTTCTCGTTGTTTATTACTTTCATAATATAATTGATAGCCGCCGTCTGTACTTTTCAGGAAATAATGATATTGACGCATAAAGCTGCGGTAATGATAATAAAGCGTTAATCCTAAAGAAAAATTTTCTCCAAATTGCAGCGCACCCGATGGTCCCATCAAATATGTAATGTCTTCTGAATGCAGGCTTTGATAATATATTTTGACAGTACTTAAAGGATCATTAAATACCAGATCCTGGTGTTCAATAAAAGCTTCCGGGACCACATATGAAAAGCAAAACGAGTAAGATTTGTATTTTTTGAGTACGCCAAAGTAGTTAGGCACAAGCGTTTCGCTTTCACGGACCCAATCTTCGGTACCAATTGTCTCAGAGTAGACAGTTTTCATTTTGTGCAGCACGTTACCACTGCCCGAAAGACTGTCGCCAACCGCATAGGCGATACCTGCAGGATTATAGTAGCATCCGGTGCTGTCATCAGAAATAGCTACGTAGGTTCCACCCATTGTTGCCGCACGTTCACCAACCAGCATATTTTTGTAATGATCAACATCTGCATACAACTGAGTTGCGACAAAACAACTGATAAAAAATATACTAAAGCTTAGCGAAATTTGTCTTAAAGCGTATTTCATTATTCTTACCCTGAAATTTTTCGAGGTTATTCTTGATGATAAACTCACGTAAATTGTTGTATCGAAATTCAATTGTCGGGTGAGTTTTTGAAAGAACTTTTGCCTGTCCCTGTTCTAAATATGGTTTAAGGGACAGAAGATAATCCAGATAGCTTTGCAGATCGTAGCCGGTGGATATCAGCATTTCCAATGCTTTTTGATCGGCATCCGCTTCATCTTCCTTGGAAAGACCTTCCTCCATCAGCATTTTAAATGCAAGGTCATTGAGCCGTTCAAGAGCGATTTTAGCAGAAAGTGATGCTCCTCCTAAAACCTGTGCAATTCCAGAAGTAACAGAACGGTCTGTGCTTTGAAGTTTGAGTTTTCGAACTATGTGTTTTTGATCAATATGTGCCAGCTCGTGAGCCAAAACACCTGCGAGCTGTGCTTCATTACGCATAAGTTTCAAGGCACCTTTTGTTACAAAAATATAACCTCCCGGAGCAGCAAAAGCGTTTATCTCATCCGTATCCAGTATTCCAAAATAGTATCTTAATTCAGGCCGCCCGAGTTGTGCGGAAATTCCAGTACCAATTTGGGATATGTAACGTACCTTTTGTTCATTCCGCATAATTGGATACTTACCAAGAATTTTTGCAGAAACACTGCGTCCGAAATTAATTTCCCGCTCAGTATTTGCTTCCTGATTTTTCCAATATACATGATGTGCTCTCAGGCGGAATTCCTGTGCATTTCCAAAACTTGCAAAGACAAAAGAAATAATAAAAATATAAAACCAAAGATGGTTACGGAAAAGATTCATATAGTCTTTACTCTGATAATGTTAAAAATCGAACAGAATTTTCTTCATCAGTAGGTTGTTTTTCCAGCCATTCCAGTGCCACATAATCTGTTTGATAGGGGCTGATTTTTTCCCCTTTACTGTCAACCAGACCCCTCACTCCAACTACTGCAGAAAAAGTACGTAAGCGTACCCTCCGTCCTGAAGAGGAAGTCAGTCGAATTTTTTGTCCCAAAACTAATTTTTTGATTTTAACAGGAATATTTGTTATCTGTCCCCGCAAAAGCCAGCCTTGAATTTCTCCTGCAATAACTTTATGCCAAATACCTTTTACCTCTAATGCCAGAACTTTTGTGCCGCGAGAAAGTTTTGTGAGTTTTTTACTCAGAATTGACGGTTGTTCCCGCAGGACTGCTCCCAGTCCTTTGACATATCGTATTTCTTCCTTTGCAAAGATTCCGGAAACAATAAAATTAGAGGATAAAAAAAGTGCAGAAAAAATCAGCACGAATTTTATTTTACTAAGCAAAAATGAATTAAGCTGAGTTTGATGAAGTGCTTCCATTTTTCGAAAACAAAAGTGGAACAATGAAAAAAATTACACCGAGACTGATGAAGCAATCCGCAAGGTTATTGACAAAAAAACTGGTTTCATACCAGTGAAAATGCAAAAAATCAGTGACGTAGCCATAAACTGCACGATCAATCAAGTTCCCTGTCGCACCCGGTAATACCAAGACTAATCCTGACCGTGTGAAAAAATCAAGTTCGCTCCAGTAGCGTGTTTGATAATACAGCATTGCTGCAACAGCCAGCAATGACACTCCAACCAGGAGAGGAACTCGAAAAGAATCAGAAAAGTCTGCCAAAAAACTAAAGCTTACTCCGCGATTCTGCACGTGGGTCAAGTCTAATATATTTGCCAGTAGCTCGGTTGTTTCATACAGAGGTACGTTTAACCTGATCCATATTTTTGAACTAAGATCCAAGCCCAAAAAGATGATCATTATAATCCAGTTGGTCCTGAAAGAAGTTGAAAAAACTGATTCTGAAATAGCCAAAATTTTCACTCCCCAGAAGAAAGTAGATCGGTTATTTTAATTGGATTCTGTTCATGAAGCCGCAAATCCCGGATTACCACCTTGTTTTCAGATAACTCATCCGGAAAGAGAAGGATCGCTTTTGCTGCTCCGGACTCACCAGCCTGCTGCAAAGTTTTTTTCATTTTTTTCATGCTAAAGTTACAGTCGACAGTTGAACCCTGCTGCCGCAGTATTGCTGCAATATTGAGAGCAGTACCCACCTGTTCTCTGGCAAATGGAATAATAGTGTAATCCAGTTTCCGTGGTAATTCAGGAAAGCGCTCCAAATCTTTAAGTACGTCTAAAACCACCACGTCTCCAAACCCAAATCCGACTGCAGGTACAATTTCACCGCCATATGTTGAGAGCAGGGAATCGTAGCGTCCGCCGCCGCAAATAGCCCGGTGTTGTTTTGCTGGACTGTTAACCTCAAAGACTGCACCTGTGTAATAAGATAAACCCCTGACGATGGAAATATCAAATTGCAGATAATCACTGAATCCTGCTGTTTCCATCATATCCATCAAGTTTTGCAATTCGTCAATACCCTGAGTGTCATTCAGGTCTTTTTTCAATTCAATCAAGTCTGATTTTAATAAATATTCATTTAACTGGTCCACCTGAGTTGTGGACATTCCAATATCCTGCAGCAATTTTGACAGTGCTTCTATGGAAATTTTATCGCGCTTATCCATTATGACAAGTACTTCACTGTGCATTTCCTGAGGTACACTAATTTGACTTAGAATCGAGTTCAGAATCCGGCGGTCATTGATAAACACACGGATTTCTTTTGCTGAAAGTCCCATTAATTCGCATGCAGAAATCAACAGCATCAGAATTTCTGCTTCAGCCACAATCTCAGCTTGTCCAATGATGTCTGCATTCCACTGAAAATGCTCGCGCCTCCGCCCTTTTGTCATGCGCTCATAGCGGAAACATTGCGGCATTGAAAACCACTTTATTGGAAAGGACAATGATTTTTTGTGCTGAAGCACCAGACGGGCCAATGAAGGGGTCATTTCGGGACGCAAACTTAAACGCCGTCCACCCTTGTCTTCAAAGCTGTAAAGCTGCTTGCTGATTTCGTCTCCGGCCTTGCGAATATAAAGCTCTTCATGTTCCAGCACACAAGTATCATATTCTTCGAAACCTGCCTGAACAGAGACATTGCGCCACACTTCAAATAGCCAGTTGCGTAAACGCATTTCGTCCGGAAAGAAGTCCCTCGTACCCTTGACAGGCTGCAAATCAATCATTATAAATGTTTATCTGTGGACTGTTGTTGAAAATTGAATATCTGCTGTTTGAACCGCATCACGAATGAAAAGCCAGTTCTGGTATTTTCTTAAAATCCTCCCATGCCAGAGGCATTGCAGAACGGTTTCGCAAGAGGTAAGAAGGATGAAAGGTGGGCAGCACGGTCCAATTTTCATATTGCATAATTCTACCACGTACCTTGGTGATTCCGGGTAAATCCGGGATCAGTGATTTAGTTGGAATATTCCCAAGAGTGACGATTAATTTTGGATTCAATAATTCAAGTTGCTGTTTGATAATTGGGAGACAGCATGAAATTTCAGCAGGAGTAGGATTCCTGTTTTCCGGAGGGCGGCATTTGACAATATTTGTAATATAAACATCATCGCGTTCAATGCCTATTGTATTGATCATTTTGGTCAGCAGCCTGCCGGCACGTCCTACAAAGGGCTGACCTTGAGCGTCTTCGTCTGCACCGGGGCCTTCTCCTAGAAAAATCACCCTGGAATTAATCGAACCATTACCAAATACCAGATTTGTTCTGGTTTTACCCAATGAACAACGTTGACAGGACTTATACTTATCTGCCAACTCTGAAAGAGAACTTACTTTTATTTCTGCTTCCGGTTCAGGTATTAATTGTTTGAAAGCCTCTAAGACAGTTTGTTGCTTTGCCGCTGACAATTTTTCTTGAAGATCGGTTATGCCTGTTGACGGAGGAAATATTTTGGAATCAGCATTTTCGTGCTTAATTTTGACTGCAGGCTGAGTTGCTGCTGAAACCGAAAAGTTGTATTTGGACCGTTTGTCTACATCTTCAGTTGGAGAATCCAGTATCTCGCCCAAACCGTCAAGCAGACGCCTGAGTTCAACCTTGGGCATAGCTTCAATGTTCATGTAATGGAAACCTTTTTTATGAAGAGACTGCAACTGATTTTCTAATTGCAGCAGCAAAGTAGGATAATCCAAAGTTTTTCCTCTATAAGTTACAACTTTTTAGGAATTTATTTTATAAAATATAACGACTCAAATCCTGATTTTTCAACAAGTTTGAGAGTCGGCTCTGAATATATTCCGGAGTAACAGATATTTTCTGTCCATTTAAATCCGGGGCAGTAAAACTGACTTCTTCGAGTAATTGTTCCATTACAGTATGCAGCCGGCGTGCACCGATATTTTCCGAATCTTCGTTGATTTGGCAGGCAATTTCCGCAATAGTATCAATGGCGGCTTTTGTAAATTCCAATTCAACACCTTCTGTTTTCATCAAGGCAGTATACTGAACAATCAGCGCGTTTTTTGGTTCTGTTAGAATCTTGACAAAATCGTCTTTACTGAGTGACTGCAGTTCAACACGAATTGGAAAACGACCCTGTAGTTCCGGAATCATGTCAGACGGTTTTGTTAGATGAAATGCACCTGCGGCAATGAACAGAATGTGATCGGTTTGAACAGGTCCGTGTTTGGTGTTTACGGTCGAACCTTCAACAATCGGCAGTAAGTCCCGCTGTACTCCTTCTCTGGAAACATCCGGTCCATGAGAGTGACTTCGGCGTGAAGCAACTTTGTCAATCTCATCCAAAAAAACAATTCCACTCTGTTCAACTCTTGTTAACGCTTCCCGGATGACTTCATCCATGTCGATGAGTTTGCTGACCTCTTCCTGCTGCAATATTTTTCTTGCATCCTCAATGTTGACCCGCCGACGCTTTGATTGTTTGGGCATCATATTTGAGAGCATATCACGGATATTCATATCCATATTGTCATTCATGGAAACAGGCATAAACTCCATAACTGCCCCTGAAGGCCGTTCTGAAACATCCAGTTCAACCATTCGCTCATCTAAAACTCCGGAGCGAAGTTTTTTACGAAATTTTTCACGAGTAGGATTTGTTGAAGCTTTTCCTTCAGAAGCATCTTTCTCACTTTCCAAGGGAGGCAGCAGCAGATCCAGCAAACGCTCTTCAACCATTTCTTTGGCTGCTTCCTGTTTACGTTCCATTTGCTCTTGACGAACCATGTTTACTGAATAATCTGTCAAATCACGAATCATTGATTCAACATCACGTCCCACATAACCCACTTCAGTAAATTTGGATGCTTCAACTTTCACAAAAGGAGCATTCACCAGCTTTGAAATACGTCGTGCAATTTCAGTTTTACCTATGCCGGTTGCACCGATCATGATGATATTTTTAGGCAAAATTTCGTCTTTCAAATCTTCATCCAGCTGCAGGCGTCTCCACCGATTACGCAGAGCTACCGCTACTGCTTTTTTTGCATCAGTCTGACCGATGATATAACGGTCGAGCGCGTCAACGGTCTCTTGCGGTGTCATGTTGAGTTCAGGAGCAGAATCCATGAGCTTAAAATTCCAATTCTTCGTAAGTAATCTGGTTGTTGGTGTAAATACAAATTTCTGAGGCAATTTTCATAGATTTCTCTGCAATTTTTCGGGGACTGAGGTTCGTATCAATGAGCGCACGTGCAGCCGCAAGAGCATACATTCCTCCGGAACCAATTCCGATCAGACCGTCATCGGGTTCAATCACATCTCCATTTCCGGAAATAATCAGAGAGGCTTCCGCACTGGAAACTGCCAGCAGGGCTTCAAGGTTCCTCAGCATTTTATCGGTACGCCATTCTTTAGCCAGTTCAACTGCAGAGCGCAGAAGTTTTCCGTTGTATTGTTCCAGTTTTTCGTCAAATTTTTCAAAGAGGGTAAAAGCATCTGCAGTTGAACCGGCGAATCCGGCAATGACCTTTCCGTCAAAGGTATTGCGTAATTTACGGGCTGAAGGTTTCATGATGGTGTTTTGCATGGAGACTTGTCCGTCTCCAGCCATCACTACACGATTTTTCTTTCGAACACAAAGAATAGTTGTCATAGACTTTTTAGTGATCTTAAAATACTTTTCTGTCTAAATAGCGATTTACCGAAAATATCTTGATCCGGTGCTGATCAATATTTCAATCGTTATAAAATGAATAAAGACTTAGCTGTCAGATTTGAGCTGTTTGCTATAAGTCTGAAAAACGATGTAAAAAACGAATAGCTGACGGATGACAGCTTCGTTTCAAATCTTCGATTTCATAATCGAATTTTCTTACTCTCCAATAAAATTAATTACATCGTTCAGACACATTATATAGTATCAGTTGGAAAGTTAATGTCCAGACGAGAGATGATTTCTTCACTGAAACTGAAAATCGGATTGGCAGTTATTTTCCAGGGGAAGCACGAAAATAGGCCACAACATAATTAAATCCGCTCCAAAGTGAAACCGCTGTAGAAATCCAGAGCAGAATGATTCCTACTTCATGGCATGGAATGCTGAATGTGGGATAGTGAATTATGAGGAAGCCTACAGCAAACATCTGAAAAATTGTTTTCAGTTTTCCTCCGGAACTGGCGGAAATCACCACGCCTTCTGCTGCAGCGATGGAGCGTAAACCGCTGATAATAAATTCGCGGGAAATCAGGATGACTGCTAATAACGCTGGTGCTCTGCCCATTCCTACTAATAAAACCAGTAGGGAACCAATCAAAATTTTGTCTGCAACAGGATCCAGTAATTTACCAAGTTTGGTTGTTTGTCCTTGATGTCTGGCCAACACACCATCCCAGTAGTCGGTCAGGCATGCAAATAAAAAGACCAGCCAGGTGCTGAACAAAATCGTCTGATCGTCTTTCCCAAATACCATACCCAGGTAAATAAAAGGTACCAATGCTACCCTTAATGTGGTTAAATGATTGGCAGTAAGCCATTTGGAAAAAAAGGCAACCATGAAAAATTATTCCTTGCTTGAGTTATTTCATCAAGACTGTATGATCCGCTTATTCAGTAAAAAAAGCAATTTGCCTTTCAGTGTAAATTAATTTTATTTAGTCACTTTTTAAGTAAGAAAAATTTAACAACTTTGCAAAAACACTTCTAAACATGCGTTTTACTGTAATTGGTTGGAATTTTAGAAAAACACCTGTTGAAATCCGGGATAGTCTTGCTTTGACTCCAAAGGAGCAAGTGGAGCTTGGACTACAGTTGAGGACCCGTTTTAACCTGGGTGGAGTTGTAATTCTCAGTACTTGCAATCGCACAGAGTTATATCTTGTAAATGCAGAACAGCAGCTTGATCAAATCATTGAGATGCTGGAGTCGTATTGGAACCTTTACGAACTAAGGGAAAGAGTCTATACCATTCAAAATTTAGACGGAGTACGTCACCTCTTCCGGGTTGCCTCGAGTTTAGACTCAATGGTTCTGGGAGAACCGCAAATTCTTGGACAACTGAAAGATGCATTTCAGTCATTCAATGAGGCAGACTTGACGGGAAAACTGCTCCATCCTCTTTTTACTAGAGCTTTTTCTACAGCAAAGCGTGTGCGAACGGAAACCAGTGTTGCCAGTAACGCTGTTTCCGTCAGCTATGCAGCAGTGGAACTGGCAAAGCATATTTTTGAGGATCTTTCAAAACAGACTGTAATGGTTATCGGCGCAGGTGAAATGGCAGAACTGGCTGTTCGTCACTTCATGCGCAATGGAATTTCGGAGCTCTTTGTTACCAACCGTACTTTTTTAAGTGCAGCAAAACTTGCAGAAAAATTTCAGGGATTGGCCGTACCATTTGAGCATCTGGAGCGGCATCTTCATCAAGCAGATATTATTCTCAGTTCAACTGGAGCACGTGATTTTATTATCACTAAGGAAATGGTGAAGAACTGCTTACGCCGACGCAGGGGCAGATCAATGTTCTTCATCGATATTGCGGTACCGCGGGATATTGATCCTGAAATAAATGAGTTAAATGGAACTTTTTGTTACGATATCGATGATTTGCAAACTCTTGTTTCTCAAAATCAGGTTGAACGAAAGAAGCAGTCCATTAAGGCTGAAGAAATTATTGAAAATGAATTACTAAAGCTGGAACTCTGGTTTAAGTCTCTTTCTGCAGTTCCAACAATCAGGAGTTTGCGCAAAGCATTCCATTCAATTGCTGAAGAAGAAATGGTGAAATCCTTTAAGAATTTGAAAAACATACCTGAGTCTGAGCGCAAAAAAGTTGAACAACTGGTCCACAGGCTGATTCACAGACTTTTGCATGATCCATCCCGCAATCTGAAAAAAATTGCACACGATGAAGATGCACATCTCTACCTTGAATATGTGTCAAAAATATTTGATCTGAGTCCAACTCCAGTAAAGCTGGAAAAGTTACCGGAAAAACATCACAGGCTTAAAATTGTAAAATCCTGACACATGTCTAACGCTTTTTCGACAAGCGACAACAAGCAAACCAATTTAATAATTGCAACTCGTGGAAGTTCACTTGCGCTCTGGCAGGCAGAGTGGGTGAAGCAAAGGATACTTGATGAATATCCTGAAATTTCGGTTGAGTTATTAGTTGTCAAAACTACCGGTGACAAAATACAGGACCGTCCGCTTTCAGAAATAGGAGGAAAGGGTCTGTTCGTCAAAGAATTGGAATATGCTCTACTTGAGGGACGTGCAGATCTGGCTGTGCACAGCATGAAAGATGTGACTAGTTTTTTACCTCAGGGACTTGAGATTTCTGTGATTGCAGAGCGGGAAGATCCTGGAGACGCCTGGATTTGTCCAAAATTCGGAAGTATCGATAACTTTCCAGACGGTGCTGTTGTAGGAACAAGTTCCTTGCGTCGTGCTTCACAATTGCAGCATCATCGACCGGATTTGACTGTCATGAGTTTGCGTGGAAATGTTGAAACCCGGCTCAGAAAACTGGATCAGGGAGAAGTAGATGCAGTGATTTTAGCAGTTTCAGGATTAAAGCGGATCAAGTTGGAGAAGCGAATCACTGAGATTTTGCCGATTGAATGGATGCTTCCTGCAATTGGTCAAGGCGCTATTGGAATTGAAACACGAGCTGGAGATGAAGCTACGCTGAGTCGGATTCAGCATCTTCATGATCCGCTTACCTGGGACTGCCTGCTTGCAGAGCGCTCTTTGCTGGCAGAACTTGAAGGAAATTGTGAGCTTCCTTTGGCAGGATATTGCATACTGAACGGAGAAGAGTTGTTTTTGAGGGCCTTTATTGGCGATTCTGAAGGAAAAATCCAATTACGTTATGAAGCAAGTGCACCACGACAAAATGCGCTGCAATTGGGAAAAGATGTTGCACAGTGGCTGCTGAAAAATGGCGGTGAGGAAATTTTACTTCGGGCTGTTGATGCAGAAAAATAAAAGCTGAATGAGAGCTTTGTTTGTACCAGTACTCACTGGAAAGATATTTTTTTGAGAATCTTATAAATCTTTTTGATGGTTTCGCAGAAAGTCTGAAATAAAACGGTTTTGGACTTTTCACGACAGTTTCAAATTTAAATTAGGCTATAAAAAAACTTAAGAAATGGATACATCCTGGGAAATTGCAGTAATCGGTTCCGGACCTGCAGGTTTTTATGCAACTGGGGAGTTGTTCCGTCAGCAGTCATGGGAAATAAAAGTTGACATGTTTGACCGACTGCCTACTCCTTTTGGGCTGGTTCGCGGAGGAGTGGCTCCTGATCACCAGAAAATAAAATCTGTTACAAAAATCTACAATCGCATTGCGGAAAACCCAAACTTCAGATTCTTTGGCAATGTTGAATTTGGGAGTGACCTTTACCAGCCGGATTTGCTTAAACACTATGATGCAGTGATTTATTCAGTTGGAAGTTCATCCGATCGTGCGCTCGGAATTCCGGGTGAGGATTTGGAGGGCAGTCATTCTGCAACTGAGTTTGTTGGCTGGTATAATGGACATCCCGATTTTCGTGAATATAAGTTTGATTTGTCTGTCAAGAATGCATTTGTGATTGGCATGGGAAACGTTGCGCTGGATGTGGCTCGAATTCTGGCAAAAACTCCGGAAGAACTGGCTGCAACTGATATTACCGATTATGCCCTTGAGGCACTGCGTAAAAGTCAAATTGAAAATATCTGGCTGGTAGGGCGTCGTGGTCCTCTGCAGGCTGCATTCACACCTGTTGAAGTCAGAGAGTTTTTAGAATTGGATGATGCCGATGTTATGTTGGAGGGAGGTTCCCTTGAGTTGGACGAAGAAAGCCAGAAGATTCTGGAAACGGAAGCAAGCAAAGATACAAAGAAAAACATTGAAATACTTACACAAATTTCATTGAGGAAACTGTCTGGAAAAAAGAAACGGGTCCATTTCCTCTTTCTTGCTTCACCTCTTGAAATTTCCGGAGACGGCAAGGTTGAAAAAATAAGTATGGTACGAAATCAACTGGTGAAACAGGATGACGGCAGTTTGCGGCCCCAGGCAACTGAAAATAAAATTGAAGAAGATGCAGGCCTGATTTTCCGTTCAATCGGTTATCTAGGAAAACCACTTGCGGACCTGCCTTTTGATCAAAAATCCGGAACGATTCCAAATGAAAGCGGACAAGTCAAAGATCCGGAAAACGGCAATTCTCTCCGGAATCGTGAATATGTTGCCGGCTGGATTAAGCGTGGTCCCAGCGGTGTGATTGGTACCAATAAACAGGATGCAGTTGAAACCGTGCATCGCATGCTGGAAACTTTCCTGGCAGAAAAAATGGAAGCCGGTCAAAATGTGGTGCTTCCGGACATTGTTTCTCTGCTGGAATCAAGAAAAGTAGACCATGTTTCATTTGCAGACTGGAAGCTGCTTGATGCTCATGAAACCGAAGCAGGTGAGGCGCAGGGGCGTCCCAGGCTGAAGCTGACTTCAATTACTGAAATGCTGGAAATAATTCGACAAAAGAGATAACGCGGCAGTTTCAACTGTCCACTCCTACCGCATCTGAAACAGAAGTGAATCCATCCTCGTTCAATAATTTCGCCAGTTCCCGTTTTACTTTCCGGACCTGTCCGGGACCTTCGTAAATCAGTGCCGTGTAAATTTGTACTGCGGATGCGCCGGCTCTGATTTTGTCATATGCATCTGCTCCACTGAAAATCCCACCCACACCTATAATCGGCATTTCTGTTCCTAATTTCTGAAACACATTTCTTATCATTTCCGTGCTGCGTTTCTGCAGCGGTTTTCCGCTCAGACCTCCGTTTTCGAAGCGATGTTTGCTTTTTAGTTCCGGACGTTTCACAGTCGTGTTGGCGACAATCACGCCTTGAATTGAAAACTCCTTAATCACACGAATACTGTTTTCCAATGCAGTTTCATCCAGGTCCGGAGACAGTTTAACAAGCAGAGGTGTTTCCCGGATATGATTCTGGTCCAGGTTATCACGGTGCGCGCAGACAGAATCAAGTAAAACACGCAGAGCGTCTTTTTCCTGTAATTTTCGCAAATCCTCTGTGTTTGGAGAACTGATATTGAGGGTGAAATAATCTGCAAATGGATGGAGGGTGTTGAGACAAGAAACGTAATCATCAGTGGCTTTTTCCAAAATGGTATCTTTATTTTTTCCAATATTTATGCCGAGCATTCCGTAAGCAATATTTGCCGGAAAGTCACTTTTTCGATCAATAATATCAGAATCTTCCGGCATGATTTTCTTTGGTGCGGAAACAAGTAATTCTGCCATTTCCTGGGCACCAAGATTGTTGAAACCAAGACGGTTTATCAATGTCTCATCTTCAGGGAGACGGAAAAGACGTGGACGTGGATTACCGGATTGAGGATATGGAGTAACCGTTCCAATTTCCACAAAACCAAAACCGAGGGCAAATAACGCGGGATGAATCCGTCCGTCTTTGTCAAATCCTGCTGCAAGTCCAATTGGGTTTTGCAGAGATCTACCAAAAAGTTGGGTCCGCAAAACGGAATGTTCCTCTAGGAATTGCCGTCGTAAAAACGGTATCAGCCCGGGAATTTTTGAAATGCTTTCAACAATCGTCAGCATCCGCTCATGTGCGGTTTCGGCGTCTCCGGAAAAAATAAGCGGGCGCAGCTGACGAAAAATAAAATCAAAGAGCATTTTCAATTTCTTCCCAAGATTCTGATTCAAAGGCCTGAAGTTCAGCGTCAGCATCCCTCCAACTGCCTCTTGGTAAATCTGCTTTACGGCACAGCTCGTCCAGAAAAGTGAGGCGGTCCCAGCCTCGTGAAACTGCTACTTCCGGTAAAAATAGCCCTCTGCATGATCCTTTGCTGAGCAGCAATCCATGTTTTCCAACCACCACATTTTCAGGAGTTATGACGAACATTGGCGTGAGTACATTTATTTCAATCAGCAAATTCGCTAACTCATTCAGTTTCACCTGAGGAAAACGTGAATCATCCACAGCAGCGGAAATTGCCGTCCTGGATACAGCTTCAATTAAAGGGTAGCGCGGTTCTGACTGCCCGATACATCCGCGTAAATCTCCGGAATCTCTTTTCCTCAGCGTCACAAATACTGCCCGCTTTGTTTGCAATTCAGGAGTTTCAGTTGTAAATTCAGTTCGTTTTACATCTTCCAGATAATTTTCCAGAGATTTCCGCGCAACCCGCAATAGTTTGAGTCTGTTTTCCGCGGAGTGATGAGATTTCATATGTTCACGGTTTACAGAGAGTTAACTGGTAATGAATCCATGCTAA
Organism: SAR324 cluster bacterium SAR324-CTD7B; assembly: GCA_002082305.1. GTDB lineage: Bacteria > SAR324 > SAR324 > SAR324 > NAC60-12 > Arctic96AD-7. The sequence goes on along the minus strand of LSNO01000067.1, from coordinate 1,410 downwards.
AGTGTAGCATGAAATTGAGGATTAAAAAAAACTTCAATTTACATTTTACGCTTGACATTTATATCTGAATTATTATATTAATAAAAATAAATGTTTACCGAGGTATGTTGTCAACTCTGTTTGAACAACAAAGCAGTTTTTTCTTTTCATCAGAGTATGTTTAAAAGAGAACATCATCGTTATGCTGATTTGATTTGGCTGATGATGGAGAACGAAGCATTGGTTTAATGTAAACTAAGGAGGAAAAATGAGATTCACTCATCTATGTATAATTATCAGCATGGCTATGATGTTTGCTGCTTGTGCTAAAAAAGATGACAGCAGCAGCAGTAGTAGTACCACCACCACCACTGACTCAAGCATGGTGACAGCCATGCCGAGCAACCTGTCTGTTTCATCAAATACAGAATCCGGTGCAAGCGTCAGCAGTAGGACTGCGGGACGTACATCTTCAAGTGAGATTAGTGACACCAGTGACCCCAAAAAGCATAAGGACAAGGTTGCCCGCCTAGAGGCAGTCTTAAATTCTGATGACATCAATCAGTGTCATAAGGCCATTCCCAAAAAAATGAAGGGTTCCGGGGGCTCTGTTAATTGTTTCGGACCGGAACTGGCTTATGTCAATCATCCGAATTATTCCGCAGGGCAAGGACAAGACAATTCGACGTTACCAACGGGTGATCTTGGAATCTGGACAGCATACAGTGACAATACAACTCAGGAAGCCTGTGCTGTTGGACAGATGAACAAGTTGTTAAGTAAAGTGGGGCGTAAAGTTGATTTAGCAATGGGTATCACTGCAATGATGGTTTGTGCCGCAAAGAATGACGGTCTGAAGAAACCGGCTGTTGATGGTGCTGCACTGGACGTGACCGCTTCAGTTGCAAAAACAAAGGTGAAAGAAAAACGAGGAGGTATGGTGATCACTTCTGCAACACTTAAACGAAGCACCGTTGCAAGCACCGGTAAGAAAAAATACACTTCAAAAATTACAGGGAGTTTTAGCTATACACTCGATGACGGTACTACAGATAACCAAAGCTTCGCAATCAAATTTCAACACGTTCCTGATACGGATTCCACAGACAGTGTTAAAGCTGGAGAGGGATTGGTCCAAATGTGGCAGGAACAAGATGGAACTGATCAAAATTGTGGTACAGAAGGCTTTGATGTTGTAACTTCCGTGGCCTACAAAAACACCTCGGATAACCTTAGTTTTCGGGCCGTCAAAGCTAAGTTTGCCGATAACACGACGAGTAGTGATTATTTCAATTCTAGTGATGAAGAAGTTGTTGGAATTTCCGCAAATGAATCATCCACAGGTTCAGGATGGTGTGCTGACCTGCATGTTATTCGTGCAAATATTGATAAGGATGGATTCGGTAAAGTAGGCTATGCCTGGCAGGCTGG
>LSNO01000066.1 GCA_002082305.1 SAR324 cluster bacterium SAR324-CTD7B | reverse complement strand
ACCAACAGCCAGTGTCAGTTGCGGTGTACCAGTTACTGGCGAATTTTCACTGAAAGTGACTGTCACCGATAACACGTCTCCAGCATTCAGAAAACTATTCTGTAAACCCGTTGCACTACTGATCACTATGCTGCTCACCGAAGGCAACAGGGTATCAACCTCATAGTTTGCAGTTGTTGCCGAAGGGCCTGCATTACCGGCAGTGTCGGTGTAACTCGTCTTCAGGGAAAGCGTATTGCTCGCATCTTCCGTATCGGCCGTTGGCGTGAAGGTTCCAGTCCAGGTGATGTTGTTGCTGCTGGTCATTGTTCCGAGCGTCCCATTGGCAACCGTGATGTCGGCAGCACTGAAGAAAGCAACCGCCTCTGAGAAAACCAGCGTTACCGTCGCGTTACCGCCGGCCTTAAGCGCCGTGGGGGAGATCGTGAAGAAGCTTACAGAAGGAGCCCGGGTATCAACCTCATAGTTCGAAGTTGCCGCCGCAGGGCCAGTATTACCGGCGGTGTCGGTATAACTATTGGCCAGCGTAATAATGTTGCCATTATCTTGCGTATTGGTGGTCGGTGTGAAGGTTCCAGTCCAGGTGATGTTGTTGCTGCTGGTCATTGCCGGGAGTGTCCCACTGGGATGCGTGATGTCGTCATCACTGGAGAAGGAGGCAACCGCCTCTGAGAAAACCAGCCTTACCGTCGCGGTGTCACCGGCCTTAAGCGCCGTGGGGGAGATCGTGAAGGAGCTTACATAAGGAGGGGTTGTATCAACCACAAATGTACTCACACTCAAGGCACTGCTGGCATGCCCTAAAGAATCGGTAACTGTAATTGTACAATTCGAATAAGTTCCATCACTCAAAGAGATTAAAGTGATGGTAGTATTATTTCCACTAGTTGCAGATGTTGTCCCTGATGAACAGGAACCTCCATATGTGATTGTTCCTGCTTCGTTAGTTGAAAATGTATAATTTGGTGTATTGTCATTAGTAGGAGTTGTGACTGCTGTTACTTGTGTAACCGTTGGTGCAGTTGTATCAATAACGAACGAACTTATACTCATTGTGATACTATTGGCTGAAGAATTGGTAAATGTAATTGTACAATCCGAATAAGTACCATCACTCAAAGAATCTAAAGTGATAGTGTTGTTTCCAGAAATTGCAGAAGTGGTACTTGAAGAACATGAACCTCCATATGTGAGGGTTCCTGCTTCGTTAGTTGAAAATGTATAATTTGGAGTAGTATCGTTAGTAGGAGTTGTGACTGCTGTGACTTCTAACAGTGTTTCAGCTGTTGAATCTATAGTAAAAGATGTCATTGTAAGAGAATTGATTAACCATGAATTTGCAGTATCAACAGTAATAGTACAATCAGAATATGTTCCATCACTTAGAGAATCTAAAGTAATTGTATTATTTCCTTGGATTACATTTGTCGTACTTGAAGAACAGGAACCTCCATATGTGCTGGTTCCTGCTATATTAGAAGAGAACGTATAATTTGGTGTGGTGTCTGTTGTTAGAGAAGGGACTGCAGTTACTTCTTTAAGGACTAAAGAAAATGATGTTATTGTTGTTGATTCATCCTGAAAACCTTCTTCGCAGGAATTGACGATGATGCTTAAAGTTATGAATAGATAAATAAATAGAAAATTTTTCATTTTTCTAAACTACTTTAATTTTGGGCGTTTGTTTCATAAGTCACATGCTCACGTCTTGAAATCTGATAGTGTGCTTGAAGAAATAATAGAATACAGTTATTCATAATAAGTCAGCTGCGTATCATTATTGTTTTTGGGCAGATTAAATTAATCAAGCTTGTTTGTTGATGTTTTAGATAAAATTTATTTGTAAACTTAGAATAATTAGTTCTGGAATTCATATTCCTACATTATTCAAAAAACAAGACCAATTCCTGTCAAATATAGACTTCCTGAATCATCGAAGCTGCTCATATAAAGAGAAGTTGTTGTATTAGATTCTAAGTCTGTAAATGCATACCTGATATATTTATAACCCAATAATATTTCAAATATTCCAAACTCTATTCCTAAAATACTAAAGTATCCGTAGCCAAACACAGTAGATGAAGTGTATATTTCACTATCACTTGTTATTACGATTAATTCGCCACTGGAAACTGAACTACTACCAAGCGTAAGAGTATACTCATCGCCATAAGTATATGAAAAGTCCATCGATGTATTTTCTAATTCAACCGTTATCCCTGATATACTCATCTTTCTTTTAAAAACTGTCTGACCAATTCCCACTCCATCCCAAATTATTGAAGAAGTTGAACTGGCAGCTTCTTGAGAATCTGAAGTGTATGTGCCTGATAAATGCCTGAATCTAATCTTTGGGGGAAATTTTATTTTCTGGTCATCTTCTGATATAACTGATGTTTCTCTCGATCTGTATTCGTCGTGAAGTGGGCTAATATTAGTTTTTTTCCCTTTAAAGTCATACACGCTTTGAGCAAAAACTAAACTAAAACTATCGCTTAAAATGAATAAAGTAAGCAGTACAAATCCGTATCTCAAAATAAATCTCTTGCAAAAAGAAGCATTCGTTTTATAGAAATATCTTAAACAAGCACGATTTAGTCCTTAATTATAAAAGTTATGTGCATTTGAAAAAAAAATTATGACCCTGAAAAATTGGTTTGACCACCTGATCCTAGAGAAGCTTTTTACTTAACAATTCTCCAGGCAGAATTGAGAGTAACTACTTTATTGACTACTTTATGTATTGATGGGTGGGGGTAGTTGTTGTACCATTTTGTTAGAGATACATTAACTAACTTATTTAAAAAATTTGAGAAATTTTTATGAATCGAAGTATTGAGAAAATCATACAAACTATCAAGGTCCTTGAAGGAGGTGGTTTCCCAGTACGCCGCCCATTTCCCACAGATGAACTGGATCAGGTGGATCCTTTTCTTCTGCTGGATCATCTGGGGCCCATTGAGTGGGGTCCGGGGGAGGCGATTGGCGCGCCTGACCATCCGCACCGTGGTTTTGAAACAGTGACCTACCTTTTAGCTGGAGAGACCGAGCACAAAGATTCTGGAGGGCATCAAGGCAGGTTGATGCCTGGCGATGTTCAGTGGATGACGGCCGGTTCCGGTGTGATCCATTCCGAAATGCCAGCTCCAAGTTTTTATGAGCAGGGTGGAAAGATGCATGGTTTTCAGATCTGGATTAATTTGCCACGGGATCGTAAAATGATTCCTCCGCGCTACCAGGATACCCCCTCTGAAAAGATCCCGGAGGTCCTGTTGGAAGATGGAACCAGCAAGGTGCGTGTGATCGCTGGAGAGTTCCAGACTACTCGGGCCGTGATCGAAACCAATACACCAATTCTTTACCTACATATTAAACTTCAAGCTGGGATGAATATCGTTCAACCTGTCACTAGTGATCATAACTGTATGGCTTATATCATCGAGGGTCATGGACTGTTCGGAGCAGAAAAGGAAACCCAATCTGCTTCTGAAGGACAACTAGTGCTGTTTGCCAGAAACGGTGATGAGGTTTGTTTGAGCAGTGGCAAAGATTCACCCGTAGAACTACTTCTTTTAGCCGGCAGACCATTCAATGAAGAGATTGCCCGTTATGGGCCATTTGTCATGAACACACGTGAAGAGATTTTAGAAGCTTTTCAGGATTATCAGCAAGGCAAAATGGGAATGATAAGCTGATTCGAATTGGAAATGATCAAGACTAATAAATATTTTGAGAATTTTGTACTTTATTACTATGGTAATGTCCAAATTATAAATCTTATTAACGTTAGTCAGAAGCTTAAGTTAAAGCTTTGACAAAATCCTGAATTTGGCTAGCACCAAGAAGAAAATGTTGGAAAAAGAAGATATTTTAAATTTCTGGTTTACGGAGTGTACACCGGAACAATGGTTTAAAAAAGATTCTGAGTTCGATAAGATGCTGGAAGCACGCTTTGCCGGTACTGTAGAACGAGCTCTTGCTGGAAAACTTGACAGCTGGGCTGATTCAGATTCAGGCTGTCTTGCACTGATTCTGTTGCTTGACCAGTTTACCCGTAACATTTTTCGAGACACGCCGCGCGCTTTCTCAGGAGATGAGAAGTCTTTGGAGCTAAGCTTTTTATGTGAAGAAAATGGTTACCTTGCCAATGCAGATATCCACTGGTGCCATTTCATGCTGATGCCGAGGATGCATAGCGAAGATATTGCTGTTCAGGATGTCTCTTTGCCGCTATTCAAGAAACTTAATGTACAGAATGTCTATGATTATGCAGTAAGACATCGAGATACGGTGGCACGGTTTGGGCGCTTTCCGCACCGAAATTCAATTCTTGGACGTTCGTCAACAAATGAGGAATTAGAGTTTCTGACGCAAGCAGATTCCTCATTCTAAACGATACAATAAAATGGATTATGGAATAATGTGGAACAGAATGGAAGAACAGTATGGCAGAAGGGGAATCATTCACAGCACTAGTATTTGCAATCCTTTGTGTGTGTTTGCGCACTAGGTGTGCGAGGCGAAAAATGTGTCAATCTTGCGCCATTAGCTTACAAAATCAGGCCTACATCTAGTGAACAGGCTTTTTTTCATCCCAGATGGACTCTAACTCTACTCCCAATCCATCAGCAAGACGGTTGACGTAGGCATAATAACCTGCAACCTGCACAATGTCGAGGATGCCTACATCACTGAACCCTGCATCCCTCAGTGTTTGTACGTCAGCCTCAACCATGCTCCCCGGTTCTTTCGTGAGTTTTACAACATAGTCCAGCATCGTACTGTCCTGTTTGGGTATGTCTGCTTTTTTGTAATCCTTGATGATTTGCTCAACGAGATCACTATCCCGTGTGATTTTGCGAAGTCCCGCTCCGTGATGAACAATTCAGTAATGGCACTGGTTTACGGTGGAGACTACAACGGCTATCATTTCACGCTGTTTGCCAGTTAAATCCCTGGTGCCCTTCATCGCTGAACGGTACAGCTCATAATGCCCCTTGAGCGTGGGTATGTTTATACTGTGGATACGCAATATATTATCCACTCCTCCCCATGGTTCACGCAATTTGTCGTACCAATCTTTGAGTCCTCTTTCAGCTTTGTCTTCCGGGATCATTGGAATCCATGCCATTTTTTCTCCTTCGATAGATGTTATTAGTTATTGTTCTTAAGGAAAATCTGCTAGGGAAGGTATGAAATGATATAATTCGTTTCAAAATGAAACAATAACTAAAAGAATGATGTATTAAGAAACGGATACTTTTGTTAGTCCATAGTATTTTCGCTATCTATTTTCCCGACAACCTGATGAAAGGATGCAAATTATTTTAACATGATTATCACCCGGAATTCCCTACCACTGATTCTTAAAAGAAGACAACATTCCGGTTATACTAAGTTAAGCCCGGACAAATTGTTCAGGTATTCGGGATAATCTGCATCGAAACAGAAGTGCAAAGTCTGGAAACGCTCACGAAAGCGGGCAACCTCGTCACCGACATTCCTTCCATGGACTGCCTCGTTGAAAATCGCTGCGAACTCCACGAAATCATCCTCCTTCATTCCGAAACGAGTCATTTCCGCGACACCCATGCGAAGTCCCGAACTGGATGTGAAGCTCTCGTCTGATGGAATAGCCTGAAAATTGACGATAATGTTGCTTTCCTCCAATTCCTGGGCCACCGCACAGCCCAGTGCATACCCTACAACCACCACGACCTGATGGGTTTCGGTGTAACCAACTTCCGGATCTCCCTGTACCTCAAGACCTTCATCCGCCAAAGCTTTAGCAAAGGCCTTGGCATTAGCAACAACCTGTGGTTGGTAGGTTTCCTTGAAGGCATTCATTTCCAGTGTAGCCATCAACAGTCCCAGAAGGGTTCCCAGGTGATGATTGCTGACTGCTCCGGGAAACGCACGCCGCTCTATCGCTTTCCACAACTCAAACTCCGGTGCACCCTCTTCATAGGCAGCCCCAATTACACCTCGCTGCGAACCATAAAAAGTCTTGTGCGTGGAGCCCGTGATGATGTCCGCACCTTCTGCAAATGGATTTTGGAAATGCGGTCCGATCAAGCCCAGCACATGTGCCATGTCGTACATGATAACCGGCCTGGTAGACTTTGTGTCCAGCATTTTACGAATGGCCGCAACCGGTTCCGGATGCAGAATCATGCTCTTGCCGAGTATGATCAGTCCCGGATCAAAGCGATCCAGCAGGTTCGCGGTTTCTTCCAGATCGATACGGTACGGATTGTCCTGCAATACCGGGAAATTGAGTACGGAATATTTTTCTGTGACTGGATCCTTTGCGACATAATCCCGCAGCGCCCCCATCGGCTGTGAACTGAGGTGACCTCCCTTACCGATGTGGTTGTTCATCACCAGAGGAATGCGGCGAGGTTCTCTTCGGCGGTCCGTGCGGTTAAGAAAATCAACGAGGGCACTGTAAATAGTCATGTTTGCCATCTGTCCGCTGATGAGCCGCGTCTCCACTAGAGGGAAGCCCAGAAAGCTCTGCATTTCTTCAACCAGCCGATCTTCTGCCCAGGCGATGAACTCCGTTCCCTGATAGTAAAAGACTTCCTGTTCAAAGGCCGCAAGCAGTTCCTTGTGTTCAGCATAACGTCCACAGGGATCGGTGATCTGTAGCAGTCTAACCAGCGAAGACTGTGTCATCTCAGACGGAATCAGGTTGACGCAACGGCGCTGACGCCACTCATGATTGTCTAAACTTTTTTTCAGCAGCAGTACCGTTTTCTCCCTGATAGCGGCCGAAGTAGATACTGCTGAATCCGGTTTTCGGTCTATTGGAATTGCCCGAAAATACGGAGGAGCCTCGGAGCGTCCGTGCCATGGAACCAGTTGTGCACTCAGCCTTCGTCCGCGGACCTCAACCTCCAGTTCCTGTTCCACAGGCACAGTGGCATCGACGTATACCAAAGCGAGTGCCCGCCGTTCCTGCTCATCTGTAATCTGCATTGTTGCACTCTCGCCCTCAAACTTCCAGTAAGGCACCATGGTTCCGCTGGAAATCACTCCAACTTTTCGATCATCCAGGAATACTGAATCGCCACCACGCGTAATTCCCTTATCACTCAGAGCAAGCGGCAGAAAGCGGCGCTGAAGTACATCGCTTGGTTCATACTGTCCCATCCGTAGTTTACGCACTTCTTCAAATTGCGCCTTCAATGCAGCCCGTCCGACAAAATCGCCTTTGCGCTTTGAAAAACTTACGGCCACCGACGTTAGAGGAAACGCAAAGGCCGGAATTTCCCTGCCTTCGGTGTCAATTCCAAACTCGTGGCCATAGAGCGGCATACCGGCTTCCAGACGCAGGGTGTCACGAGCACCCAATCCTACAGCAACCACTCCTTCGTCCTTACCTTCTTCTTCAATTCGCGCCCAGATAGCCTCTGCCTTTCCTGCCGGAATAAAAAGTTCAAATCCCAGTGGTTCTCCGGTGTAACCTGTCCGGGCTACCAACACTTCTGTACCTAGAATCGTAATTTTGGAAAGGCTGTTGCGAAAGGTTTCAGGCATTGTTCCGTCGCGTTTTACCCTGGTTAGAATTCGTCCGGAAAGAGGACCCTGAAAGGCGATCATTGCCACTTCATTGGTTTCATCCTCAAGTTGTACATCAAAGGCCTTGGCCTGCTCCTGAAAATGGTTCCAGTCCTTCTCACGGTTAGATGCGTTTACCACCAGAAAATATTCTTCTCCCGGATGATAGAGGTAGGCGTCGTCCAGCAGTCCTCCGTTTTCGTTTGGGATCAGGGTGTACTGAGCCTGCCACGTATCCAGAGATTCGGCGTTGTTGGTGAGGACATGCTGAAGAAACCGAACGGTATCCTTGCCTAGAATCCGCAAGCGTCCCATGTGACTGACGTCAAACAACCCGCCGTAGCGCCTTGTGGCCAGATGCTCCTTTAGAATTCCCGTGGGATATTGCACAGGCATGTCCCAGCCGCCAAAATCAACCATTTTTCCTCCATTCAGTGTGTGCCAGGAATGGAGTGAAGTCCGTAGAAGTTGCTCAGCGGTATCCTTATTTTCTGTCATAAATATTTTAAAGTGATAATTTGTTATTTTGAAAAGCAGTGTTTCTGAGCTGAACTAAAGCATTCAGGAAAAAATATTGAAGCAAGGCGAGTAGTATTGGGCTTACACAAAAATCATTTGTGCTTTAAAGCAAAAAAACTTGATTCGCACGACTATTTTCCATAGAATTGTACTTTTTTACAACACAATTATTTTTTGATAAATTATTTCAGAGGCATGTTATGAGTAACATAATCGGGAACCATGTTGCGGGCTCAAGGCTCAGTCAAACAGGTGGATCTCTTCAAGATGTTTTTAATCCTTCCACCGGCGATGTTTCAGGACAGATTAGATTGTCAAGTGCTGCAGAACTTGATGATGTGGTAAAAGTTGCAAGTGAAGCAGCACTCGGATGGGGGGCAACTCCTCCGATGAAACGGGCACAGGTAATGTTTCGTTTCAAACGTTTGCTGGAAGAAAATGCAGATAAAATTGCGAGCACAATCAGCAGCGAACATGGAAAAACACATCAGGATGCTCTGGGAGAAGTATCTCGCGGACTTGAAGCAGTTGAATTTTCCTGCGGCATCCCGCACTTGCTGAAAGGCACTTTCAGTGAACAGGCTGCTGCTTCGATTGATGTTTATTCAATTCCACAAGCGCTTGGAGTAGTTGCCGGTATCACGCCTTTTAATTTTCCTGCAATGGTCCCATTGTGGATGATTCCAAACGCTCTTGCCTGTGGAAATTCTTTCATTTTGAAACCGTCTGAACGTGACCCAAGTGTAACCTTGATTTTAGCAGACTTGCTCAAAGAAGCAGGTTTACCTGATGGAGTGTTCAATGTGGTACAGGGTGACAAAGTTGTGGTAGATGCGATTTTGGACAATCCGGACATCATGGCAGTAAGTTTTGTTGGTTCGACTCCTGTTGCAGAATATATTTACACTCGTGGAGCCGCTAACGGCAAGCGTGTTCAAGCTTTGGGCGGAGCAAAAAACCACATGATAATTATGCCCGATGCAGACATGGGGCAAGTTGTTGATGCTTTGATGGGAGCTGGATACGGCTCTGCCGGAGAGCGCTGCATGGCTGTTTCTGTGCCTGTGCCGGTTGGAGAAAAAGTTGCGGATGATTTGATGGATCGGATGATTCCTTTGGTTGAAAATCTGCCCGTTGGACCTCCAGCTGATACCAATGCCGCAATGGGGCCGGTTATTACCAGACAGAGTTTAGACAGAATTACTTCACTGCTTCAAAGCGGAATAGATAAGGGGGCGAAACTCCTGGTGGACGGAAGAGGAGTAAAAGTTCCCGGACATGAAAACGGATTTTTTATTGGAGCCTCTCTTTTTGACCATGTTACTCCGGAAATGGACATTTATAAAGAAGAAATATTTGGGCCGGTTTTATCCACTGTTCGAGTTACAGATTATGAAGCGGCAATCAAACTTGTACATGGTAATCCATATGCAAATGGTGTGGCTATTTTCACCAGGGACGGAGATGCTGCAAGAGATTTTGTCAACCGGATTGAGGTTGGTATGGTTGGGGTTAACGTGCCGATTCCGGTACCGGTCGGTTACCACAGTTTTGGTGGTTGGAAAAAATCAATTTTCGGAAGTCATCACATTTATGGGCCCGATACCATTCATTTTTACACGCGCCTGAAGGCAGTTACTTCACGCTGGCCTGCCGGAATTAAAGCCGGAGCCGAATATAATTTTCCAATGATGTCCTGAGGGTGTGGTGGATGTTTCATTCCGCAACGTCTTTTTTGGTAAATCAAAACAACTTTGCTCTTCCAATGCCGGGAGAGTCAAATTCCTGAGAAAATAATGGAATTCATTGAGCTTACAGATTTAGTTCCGATTATTCCCGAAATCATAGTGCTGCTGACTGCCTGCACAGTTTTGCTTGTAGATCTCTTTGCATCTAAAAAAGACAGAGCCTTTACATTGGCAGTAACTACGATTTTCGGTCTTGTCCTGGCAATGCTTTCTGAAACTCAGTTGCACAACAGGGATCTTTCAGGGTTTTACGGAACGGTTGTCGCCGATGATTTTTCGGTGCTTTTTGAGTTCATTTACTTAAGCGTTGCAATCCTGACGGTGTTTGTTTCACAACATTATATTGCGGAAAATGAGATGAATTTTGGAGAGTATTATGTACTTCTCCTCACTTCAGTTTCCGGAATGATGTTTATGACATCCGGACTGGATTTACTCGTTATTTTTATCGGCCTGGAAATCATGTCCATTTCCAGCTATATTCTGGTCGGAATGAAACGCAAAGTTGCAGAAGCAAATGAAGCTGCACTCAAATACTTGCTGCTGGGAGCATTTTCTACAGGTTTTCTGCTCTATGGAATTTCTTTGCTTTATGGTGCAACCGGCAGTACCCTGCTGCCAGAAATAATTGCAGAAATAAAACAAAATGGAGCCGATAATCCTCTTGTCGTAGTTGGAACAGCATTGGTGATTATCGCCATGAGTTTCAAAATCGCAGTTGTTCCGTTTCATATGTGGACGCCGGATGTCTACACCGGAGCACCAACTCCGGTAACAGGCTTCCTTTCCGGAGCAGCTAAAGCTGCGGGATTTGCAGTATTTGTTCGAATTTTTCTGACCGGTATTCCTCTTGAAAGCGCAAACTGGGAGAATTTATTATGGATACTGGCCGTTCTTACCATGACAGTTGGTAATGTCATGGCACTGCGTCAAAATGAAGTAAAACGAATGCTGGCTTTTTCTTCGATTGCACATGCAGGATATGTGATGGTTGCAGTTGTGGTGGGAAGCACTTCTGCCATTAGCGGAGTTATTTTTTATTCCTGTGCATATGCTTTGATGGGAACCGGTGCCTTTGGAATTTTAACCATTCGTGACGCCGGGACTATCCCAAAAACTTTTGATGATTTGGCGGGTTATGGTAAACGAAATCCCTTTCTTGCACTGCTGATGACATTATTCATTTTTTCATTGGTTGGACTGCCGTTAACCGGCGGATTCATCGGCAAACTTCAAATATTCAGTGCCGCACTTCAGGATGGGTGGATCTGGCTGACTGTAATCGGAATACTTAACAGCGCCCTTTCGGTTTACTATTATTTGAGGGTGGTGATGTATATGTACATGCGGGAAGGTGCACTTCCGGAAGGCTCAGATGATTCAAACAAAACTTACGGATTTGCCCTGACAGGATTAATCGGTACAGCAGCAGCAGTGCTCTATCTTGGTGTTTTTCCCGACCAAATTTTGGAACTTGCTTCTGAGTCCATTCGGGCGCTACTCTAGGTCGCTGCTTAAATAAAGATAGGACAATATAGTAGTTTGAAAATAATTGCCTGTAACAAAATAAAACAGGTATTTGTTCCCCAACGAAATGTACAGTCTCTTTTTTTGTCTTTTGGAGGAAGGTAATGAAAAATGGCCATACTTTTTGCATAATTTCAAGGATGAAAAGATTGCGTCGGGGATTCAGTTTGCTGGAAGTGATGATAGTGGTTGTAATAATAGGCATTCTGGCCACACTCGCTTATCCAAGTTTGGAAGGCTACCTGCAGCGCTCAAAACAAACTGAAGCAAAAGTCGGTCTTAGTGCAGTTTACACCGCACAAAAAATATATTTCGCAATCAATCAAACTTACGCAGATTCACTCAGTAACTTGGATGTACAGCTGGAAACAGGAGGGAGCTCCCGCTATTCCATCACTCTCACCGGCAGCAGTTCCTCCTTCACTGCAACTGCCAAAGGCAACCTCGATGATGATGCCGTGCTGGATATTTGGACAATTGACCAGAACAAAACCCTGCAAAATACGGTCAGCGATATCACTTCTGAGTAAAATGAGGTTTCTGATTTCTGCATTCAGCAATCAGTTTTTTCGAATCTCTCTTCGAGCTGCACTGTTGCCCGCAGTGATACTTACAGCCGGTTGTTCGGTAACCCGGATCTATCATGAAGTCCCTCCGTCACCAGATGCACTTTCTGAGATAAACTCCTTCCATGTTAATCAAGTTGAGGGTGTGCAATCAGCATTGTTCGGGAAAATTCTGATTCATGAGCTAGATCAATTCCCCCAACTGAATTATTTAGCAATTTTTCCAGAAGTTTCAAAAACGAATGCAGCTGTATTAAGTGCAGAAGTCAGGCGTTATTCCACAAATGATGAGGAAAAGACCCTCACTCAAACCCATATCAGTTTGGTGGAACACAAAGTACTGCAGGAAAATCCATCAGGACTCAATGTCTTTCGCCGAACATTTGAGTTTGAGGAAAAGACCTATTCTGAACGGATAATTCAGCGGACATCGGACTTAGAAATTGCATTTAAAGTCACAAATATTGCCGGAGACAAAACTCTCTACTTCAAAGTAGAAAATGCCAGCATTGAGCAAAGTTATAGAGGTGATGAAAACATCCTTCTTATTCCAGATTCCGGTGATGCCATGATACACCTTGCCCAACTGCTTATTCGAAAATTTTTAGACAGAATAAATCCGGAACAGAATGAACATGTCGTTGAATTGGAAAAAGGAACCAATCCGGTACCTTTTACATTCGGTTTGCTGGATTTCGGCCATCCTAGAATAATCCGTTCCAACCATTTTGCTACCGGCAACAGATACGATCTTGCACTGAAGGGCTGGAATTATGTGCTTTTTGAACCGCGTACTTATCCTAAATTTGAGCGCTTTATTTTTACCGACGAAGTATATATACGTCTCAAAAAATCAGGGCTGCCTCAAACAACTCTGCGGCCTTTACTTGAAATCCACGGCAAGTCGTTTGACCACAACGAAATTAATATTGTCCTTTCTGGCTTAATACCTAATCAGGATTTTGAACGTTATGCGCAGATAATAAAATCACACTCAAGATTTTCTCAGAACATCAACCGTTTGAATTATGCTGCAGCACATTACAATTTAGGTGTAGTTTTTCAATTACGAAATGAACTTGAATTGGCTGCATATCACTTTTCTCAGGCAAATGCCTACAATCCTCAAGAAAAATATTCTCAAGCATGGACTGATTTGCAGCATCTAAAAGGCGAATATAATCCGTTGGCCAGCATGATGGATCACTCAGTTGAATCATACGGAAAACTCCCTCCTCCCGAAGGTGCCTTACTGCAGCCGAAAACAAATTAATCTCCTTAGTCTTGATTCAAAACTGATTTCGGTTTACATTTCATAGTTCGGAATTGTTTTAGAATTTGTCCATTCACTGTTTGTATACTGTTCAGTTATTATATTCATGAAATCATTATTTTCCTTTGTGTTTCTGATCCTGTTCTTTTGCCTTCCTTTGCCGGCAGAAGAAGTAATAGTCAAAGGTTCTGCAAAAATATACAACGGCGACCAAACTCATGCAAGTGAACAGGCATTAAAAAATGCCTTGCTTGAAGCAGTTAAAAGAGGAGTTGAAAGCATTCTGGACGACAAGACAATCAGTCTCAATTATGAGGTAATTAAAAACCAAATATACAGAGACAGACAGAAATACATCAGAAATTATGAAATAATCAGAGAAGAACCTGTTCTGAACGGGACAAACTATGAAATCCAAATCCGGGCTAAAGTTGAGAAAGTAAAGATTGAGCAAAAGCTGAAGGTACTGCGTATTCTGCACGATCGAATGCTGAACAAACGTTTGTTGTTTGTTTACCACAGAAGTAATCCTGAGGCTGTACTCCGTGACAATACGGCTGTAGAAAATGCACTTACTCCAGTTCAGAAAACTTTTGCAGAACACGGCTTCCGGACGTTTGGAGAACAAACTATGAAGCAAGTATACAGCTCACTTGAGCAGGAGACTTTAGTCGGTAGTTCTGTAGACAGTTTGATTGCGTTGGCATTGAATCATAATGCAGATGTTCTGGTGGTAATGGAAATGATTGCCGTCAAACCGTACAAAACTAGCGGAACATTGTTTAAAGTCGGATCAAAGGTGCATTTCAGGCTTTATGAAGCTGTGACCGGTAAACAAATTGCCGAAACAATTGTTGTGCAAAATGAAGTTTCAATAAAAAAGCCGGATGACCATAAGTGGAACGTTTTATTTGGAAAGGCAGCTAATCAGGCAGTAATGGAAAGTATACGCCAGTCAACAGAATATATAATTCGTTTTTATCAAAACACAAATTTGGCAGGTCAGGAATATTCTGTAGTTTTCAAAGGTTATTCTCCACGGAGTCAAATAATGATTGTGGAATACCTGGAAAATACAACTGCTTTCAGAAAAGTTTCTGAATTGAAAAACACTTTTGGTTTTCTGGAGATTGAATTGAATACTTTAATGCATAAAAGTACTCTCCGCAGAAGAATAACCAGTGACTTGCTTGTCCAGGAAATAGAGGTTGCCACAAAATCTTTAGCTGGTAATCAGCTGGTTTTCATCAATCCAAATCCAATGGAGGAGGAAGATGAAGTTTCTTCAGACAACTCTTAAGATATTTCTAGCGAATCTGTGGAACAGTCCACTTCTCAATAATATAAATAAGTAATTATTCGATTGATTACGACAACTTCAGGGTGTTTCCTGAAAAGCGCGAAGGCCCTGCACTTCTGTCGTTTGAGTCTCTTTTCCCAACAAGGCAGCCCCACGAAAATAATAGTTGTGCTACTTTAGATTATTTTCATTTGTCATTCGGCGAAGTGCAGCATAGACCCGTAATCCAGGGGAAATGTTTCAAATCTTGTACTCAAGCTGGTCGGTGATCTTGATCCCGGATCAAGTCCGGCACGACAAAAGAAAAACTTTTTCAGTGAGCCCTATGCAATTTTGATTATAAACTGGTTTATCAAACATTATTATTTTGTAATTAAAAAAATCTTGAAACATCCATTTCAAATGTTTAGGGTGATGCTAGAATTTTCAGATCGCATGTACTCAGCAACTTTATCACTAATTTTTCTTACACTTACTTAGGGCTTGCTGAAAAATAATATTATTCAATAATATCAATAAGTAATTATTCAATTAGTGAAGATAACTGCAAGGTGTTTCCTGAAAAAACTAAAAGCTTTGCACTTCTGTCGTTTGAGTCCCTGTTTCAACAAGGTTTACCCACGTGAAAAATAGTCGTACTTCTTTCGATTCTTCTTTGTCATTCCGGGCATAGCGAAGCGCAGAACCGGAATCAAGGGGAAATGTTTCAAACCTTGTACTCAAGCTGGACGGTGATCTTGATCCCGGATCAAGTCCGTGATGACAAAAAAAACTTTTTCAGTGAGCCCTACTGATGTAGCCCATAGTTTTTTATATGATACCGCAATTGGGAGCAATACGTACTGCAATTGCTCCTCCGGCTGCTTTTTAATCAAGAAACTCTCAGTTATTCAGCGAACCTTTTTCAGCTTAAACAGGAATAAATGGGGATAGAAAAAAAGTTCCGTGGACATTATAAAAAAATAATTACCCTGTGCGGATTTTTATTGCTCACATTTTCTGCCGGGGCAGAAACGATTTACGAATTGGATTTTTCAACTGCATCCGGCAATGTTCAAAACTGGTTTGAAAAAATCAAATGGGAGTTCCGGGAAGATGTGACTGATATGAACCTCCGTTTTGAAGACGGAAAATTGGTTATTGAACCCACCGAGGATGAATTTGGTGTGCTGATTCGGGAGTTTGAAAAAAAGGACTATCTTCATGGAGTATCAAAAATACGCATTGAATGGGGAGTAGATCAATATCCGCTTGGAGCAGACTGGAGCGGGCCCAAAGATAAGATTCGAAACACACGTGAAGCAATTTCCTTCATGGTCTTTTTTGGTGACACCAAACTGGACAGTGGATTTGCTCTTGCACCGGATCTGCCCTATTTTATCAGCTTCTTTCTTGCTAAAAATGAAAGTCCTGATCAAATCTATTATGGAAATTACTGGCAAGAGGGAGGTCGTTATCTCTGCATACCCTGTGACGGGAGTATTGGAAAAACATATATCACAGAAATTGATCTCTCAGCAAAATTCTTTGAATTATTTGGTAAGAAACAGTTGCCTGTAACGGCTCTTGGGATAGAGGTTGATGTGCAAACTACTGAGAAAGTAAATGGACGTCACTCAAAGGCGTTCATTAAACGGGTTGAATTATTCTAATAAAAACACAATGAATTTTTTTACAAATACTCTGGATCCAATGATTGCACTGCCCCTGATTGCGGTCCTGGAAATTTTCCTTTTCCTGCTGGTTGGTGCATGGACAGACCAAAAGGTTTTTACTATGGAAACGAGTCAGAAATAAAACAATCTGAGCACATCAAACTAAATGTATAAATTTGTTAAATAATGAAAATAAAAATAAAAATTCTCTCTATAACTCTTGTTGTCTTTTTATTCAATCCACAGCTGTTTGCTGATATATATGAGGTTAATAATAATAAAATAATAATT
>LSNO01000065.1 GCA_002082305.1 SAR324 cluster bacterium SAR324-CTD7B | reverse complement strand
CACCATGACATAAAGCAGAAGATGCAAAAAAGAATTATACTTGTCTTTCTGACTTTGATCTTGTGGAAAACAGGTATTTCAGGGCAGGAACTTAAATCCCAATCTCCGCTTGTAATAGCCCACAGAGGCGCATCGGGCTACCTTCCTGAACACACGCTGGCTGCAGTCGCACTCGCCCATGGACTGGGGGCGGATTTCATTGAGCAGGACGTGATTCTCACCCAAGACAATCAGCCTGTAGTTTTGCATGATCTTACTCTTGATGCCACGACAAACGTAAACAATCTTTTCCCCGGACGAAACCGTAAAAACGGCCTCTTCTACGCCATTGATTTCACACTTGCAGAACTAAAAAAACTTAGTGTACGTGAACGTGGCAATCGTTCCGGGACTGAATCAAAATACCCTCGGCGTTTTCCCGGAAAGTCAGCTCTTTTTAAAATAATCACCCTGCAGGAGGAAATAGAACTTATTCAGGGCATGAACAAAAGTACCGGGCGTAACGTGGGTTTGTTTGTTGAACTCAAAGATCCAGAATGGCATCGTCAGGAAGGAAAAGATCTTTCAGCAGTTGTTATGAAACTTCTAGAGCACTATGGTTATAAAACGGCAAAAGACCGGGTTTACGTAGAATCATTCAGTGCAAATGAACTGAAAAGGCTGCGTCTAGAATTTGAAACAAAGCTCAAACTGGTCCAACTGATTGGGGAAAATCGCTGGAGGCTTTCAGAAACGGATTTTAACCGTCTGCTTACTGCAGAAGGTCTGGCGGAGGTTGCCGTATATGCAGACGGTATTGGCCCATGGATAAAGCAAATAGTAGGTGGCAATAGTTTTTTTGGCAATCCTGAGTTGACTTCACTGGTTTCCGATGCACAGAGTCTGGGAATGAAGGTTTTTCCTTATACCATTCGGTCAGATGCCTTACCAGGCTTCAGCAGTTCATTTGAAGAACTGCTGGATATTATGTTCAAACAGGCAAAAGTGGATGGAGTGTTTACAGATTTTCCTGACAAGGTGCGCTCATTCCTGAAGCTTCAGATATAAAATGTTGGAGCATGACAACGATTAATAAATCCGCAAAAATTCTCGTCATTGGAGGATCCTCACTTGATACCCTCACTATTAAAGGAAAAGACCATTCTTCTCCCGGAGGTGCTGGACTATATACCGCACTGGCGGCTGCCAAAAGTGGAGCAGATGTAACACTGTTAGCACCGTTTCCGTCCCCTGTCCCAGCAACGCTCTTAGAATTTTCGGCACACGTAAAATGGATTGGTCCGGAGGTCAGTCCTGACGAATTACCAAGATTCCACATCGTTCATGCTAATGGAGAAACAAAATATAAACGCTCATTTTTTGGAGCGGAAGGAGCGATGACAGCAGAAGATTTGCCAGATGATTTTTCTGAATATGATCTGGTGCATCTTGTCCCTTTGGGAAATACAATCAAGCAATTGGAGTTTATCAATATTTGTCGTAAACGGAATGCAGAACTTATTTCGGCAGGAACTGGTAAACCCTTGATTGAACAGGAACCTGAGTTGGTAAAAGACGTTATTCAGGCTTCAGATATTTTTTTCATGAATGAGGAAGAAGCTAATGCAGTTTTTCCTGAAAACACTGAATTCAGGTTCGCAACCGGAAAACATATTTTTGTCACAAAAGGCAAAAATGGAGCCTCGGTTTTTCTTGGTGAATATCAATATCTGTTGGATCCAAAACAAGTAAATGTGTTAGACCCTACGGGTGCAGGAGATGCATTTTGTGGAGCAACAATATCAGGAATTGCACAGGGTGAGCATCCTGTAAAAGCGGCAATGTCTGCCTCTGTATTGGCTTCTGAAGTAATTAAAGCAGTTGGTCCTGAAAAACTATATATAAAATCAAAAATAAGAACAAATAAAATCAATGCTCGTGTGCTTGTAAATCATGATCAAGTTCAACAAACGGCAAAATTGATTTCCGGATTTGAGGCGGAAAAGCCTTATAATTTCATTGATTCCACACTGCCCCCTCTCACTCATCCATTGACAGTAGAATATTTCTTTGTCACTGTACTGCAGCAGTTTAGTTTTTGGTCCAGCAGAGAAAAGCATTACCATTTACCGTTAATAAGTGAAATCGGCGGAAATGAACTGAAAGGTGCTTTTTATCTTTTTATGGCCTACAAACAAAAGCTGGATGAGGATCCAAACTTTTTTTTAGCAGAACGGCAGGCGGAGTTGACATTAAATGAGCTGCGCCAATTATTCCTTTCAGACAATAAAGAAGATGTTATGCCGGTTCTGGAACTTCATCTGGATGCAGCTAAGCGTTACGGTAAAACCATGCTTGAACTCGGTTGGACACCTCAAAGTATTTTAAAATCAGCTTCTAAATCTAAACGTCCCCTGGCAACTTTCCTGGCTAAACTGGATCACGTCGGGGGTTATCGTGAAGACCCTTTACGTAAAAAGAGTGCTTTGCTGGCGATGATTCTGAACAACCGACCGGAAAAATATTTTGAATTTGGAAAGATGGAATCACTTCCGCCGATTGTAGATTACCACTGCATGAGATCAAATCTGCGTATGGGGATGCTGGACGTGAGAGATGAAATATTACGTGAAAAACTGGAAAGAAGAGAGTTGGTATCTGCAAGTGAAGAGAGAGATCCGCTTTGCTGCTTATCAGGCAGTAGAGAAACTTCCGGATCTTTCCGGACGAACGATGGCAACAGTAGATGAATATTTCTTTTTTTCGCGCAAAAGATGTCCGGAAATGAGTGAGCCAGACTGTTCTTCCTGTAGTGCAGATCCAGTTTGTGCCCACAGAAAGGAATTGTTTCAACCAGTTTTCCGGACAGATTATTATTAATTCTGATGACTACTGTTCCGTATTATTATCAAATTAAAATAAATTCAGTGTGTGAACACGGAAACATGTTGATACTAAAGAAAAATGTTAGTGTTGAATTGAAATTTATTTTACGAATTTACAATTTTCATTATTTTGTAGTAGTAGTGCTGTTTTTGGGAATTGGACTTGGAGCCTGTAGTAGTAAGGAGATTGGTCCCAACTATTCTTATCCTACAGGTAGTCAGCAAAGAGTACTTGAACTATGCGCATTGGTGTATTCTGATCCTTATTATCAGTACATTTCACCTTCACGTCGAGTTAAACTCAGAAGGATTAGGACAACTTCCTGGGGATTTTGGGCAACCTTTGAGGATGGTAGGACTTATAAAGTGCCAATAGTAACTGATCTTCCTGGAGGAAAAAACTATTACTGTATTTATCGTCCGCCTCCTACAGCATGTGCCTCACGCAATGATTGGGATGAGCGATGTGAATGGGATCAGACTTATCATCCAAACCGCTTTCAATAGCTAATGGTTTTTTTGTCCAAAGTTTCTAGCATACCTTTAGAGTCAAGTTCACACGAATCAAGACTGGATTCTACCAAAATATTTCTTTAGAGAGTCGCAATTTCTTCAAGTTTTGTGACATACTCCGGACTTAGCAGATGTTCACCTTCAAGTAGAAAATTCAGGTATTCTCTGGTTGGACGAGATTCTTTTCCTGTATTGAGGGCAACATATGCCACAGCCGGCATCAGGTGGCCGGCGCGATCCTGGACTTCTATTTCATGACGAACGTACTGCTGGTCAGCTACACCTTCGTATTCATCCAACACCACTAGATCTTCCTCTTTAACAAAATAGAGAACACCTTCCACATTATTTCCGGAAGAGAATTGAATGTTCGCTTTTCCGCCATCATTTGACTGTTTGTCAAAGGCGAGTTGGTAATCAGGTAGAATTGTTGCAATTCTAGAAGGTGCCCAGCCTAGCCTGTGCCGGATACGTCTGGCACTCATGTTGGATCCGTAAGCAAAATAATGATGCATAATATTATTCAAAATGTATAAAAAAACTGAAAGCAAGCATGCTAAAAAAACCTGGCATTCGCAAGTTATTTAAGATCTTCAAATTTCCTTCACATTTTCATGTTACACTTACTGCAGGAATAATTACATTTCAGTTTAATATCAGGATTGCTTGTTGGAATAGATGATGGTGAAAATCGGTTTAAGTTGGAAACTATTTGCCGTATTGCTTTTGAATGCCGCTGTTTTCATTGGTGTGATGGTAGCAGCAGTACATTTAAGTGTTTCCAGAAATTTTGAGGTTTATGTTCGAGAGTTTGACACTTTTGAGTCCTTTTGAGGGCTTCCATTCATCAAAGTTCAGCACTTGAGACAACATGGTAAATATGAGATACTCAAGTGTTACTCATTACTATAACTGTAGTTTGAAATTTCATTCTTTTGCATGAATCAGTGGGATTATCATTACTCAGAAAAATTTGTCAATTTTCCCCAAGTCTGACAGTAGGTGTTAAAGAAAATAGCTGGGTCAGGTCACCTGCCTGGGATGTATTCTGGCTGCACTCAGGACTATGGTTGACCTTCCTGATGCTCACGACCAGTGACTTGCCTGTACAGGAAATGTTTTATGCCGCAGGAGTATTCCTTTTCTGGATTTCACACCGCTTCAGTTCATTTTATTTGGCATGGAGAACACAGGCTTACCATCCTCTTCTCAAAAATCAGCAGGGGCGTTTTGTGTTTATTCCGCTTCTGCTTGTATCGGTTGTTTTTGCTGTGCTGTTTATTCCAGAGTCGGTTTTACCGGTCCCGGTTTCTGTAAGAATATTAGGGATGATTTTACTGGACTTCGCTTGGGGAATGCATCACTTTGCGGCACAGCACTACGGCCTCCTACGACTCTATCATCACCGCTGGAATTCCAAATCTGCACCATTGTCCAATAAGCGGGATAGGTGGTATTGTTGGGGAGTTGGAGGCGGTTTGGTTTTGATTGCCGAACTGTTGCATGGGACGTCGTTTTTACAGGAAAAGAATTTTTTGCCCTTGCTAACAGGAGATTGGGTTTTTGAAGGAATTCCACTTTTGTTGCGACTTGGAACTTTGCTCGTTGCAGGAATCACTATTTTCATGATTCGTAATGCGTTTCTACATGATTCTGGACTTCCACGAATTTTATATATACTTGGAATAGGTGTAATGGTAATGGGCGCATATCAGTTGGAACCATTTCAGTTTTTTATGCTGTGGACACTTCAGCACTGGATGGTCGCTTTGGGGCTGACGGTTCACATGGCTGGAAATGATACAACTTTAAAAACAAATCCCGAAATCGGTTTCACAGGAGACTCTTCAGTTGATATTTTTTGGAAACCCTGGAAGGTTTTGTTTCTCCTCTGTACTTTTTCTGTTCTTATGACTCCGTTTCTGGAAATCGAAGCTGTGTCTGCTGGAGGACGCTACAGCGAACAATTTTTCCCTTCTTTTATGGAATGGCTGCAAAATTCGTCTTGGGAAAGATTTCTAGTGGGAATTGGCCTTGCAAGCGGATTTATGCATTATTTTATGGACCGGGCAGTCTATCGATTTTCTGATCCGGAGACTCGTAAGAGTGCTCAGCAATTACTTTTTGTATGAAAAAAAATGAATAAGATTTCAGAAGATAAAATAAAAGAAAACTGGCCCAATGCTGTTGAGGGAGATCTGGAACATCCGGAACTGGGGTTTATACACTACTGGACAGGGGAACAGCGGGGACGAATAGTGGTACGTTTCAGTTACACGGATCAAGAAGAAGGTGAGTCCAAAAAAATGTTTTTTATCGATTTGAGTAAGGAAGGTTGGATTCTAAGACACATTTCCACCTTCCAGTCACAAGACTCTAAATTAAAATTAGTAAAAAATCAATCATTTAGAGAACAAGACGAACTTGAACAAAAATATCGAGGCATCATAGACTTGTTCCTGGAATCCCGCAAGTTGAGAAATCACTTATAAATCTTTTTGGATGCTGGTATATCATCTTTCAGAATATTCACTGGTGTCGCTTTTTCTTCCTTCCTGACTAAACTGACAAATATTCTCTTAATATTGTCATGTTTTATCTTTCGCTTGACTTATGCCTCTAATAAATGTTAAATTATTAGCACTACCACCTAATGAGTGCTAAAAAATTAACAATGTGCATGGAGACTTTCTTTTGGGGAAAAAGGCAGCAGTTACCGGAAAAAGAGGATTACTGGAAGACTTGGTTTTGAATGAACGTGCACAGTTAGTGCTTATCAGCATCATAGAAAATTACATTCAATCTTCAGAGCCAATCGGTTCACGTACACTTTCAAAATCGATTGGAGTCACGCTTTCACCCGCTACGATTCGCAACATTATGTCGGATCTTGCAGAATTGGGCTTTCTGATTCAGACCCATACCTCCGCAGGACGTGTACCTACCGATAAAGCCTACAGATTTTACGTCAATTCCTTGTCTACACCAAGCAGTGTTCCTGAACAGATTAAACAAAAAATTACTCTGGTTTCCACTGAACAGGGAATGCAGGTGGAAGGAATTTTGGCAGAGGCAGTTCACTTGTTGGCAGATCTCACCAAATTTGCCTGTGTAGTGAGTACACCCAAGGCTTCTGTCAGTCGTTTGCAACGGATTGAATTAATTAAAATTAGTGAAGACAGAATCTTAGTGATTTTAGTCACAAAAGCAGGTGTGGTCCGTGACAAGATTATTTTTGTCAAGGACAGCCATTCACAAGATTTTCTTAACTCAGTAGCCTCATTCCTGAATGAAAAATTTAAAAATCATTCTATGCAGGAAATTAGAGAAAAGATACACCAATACCTGGTGGATGATCGAAACCGCTACCACGATCTTTTAGCTCAAGCAGTTCGTCTGGGTAAAAAAGCTTTTGAACTAAATAATCCAGGCGAAATGTTGATAGACGGACAGATGAACCTGTTGCTGGATTCACATTTTCATAAGCAGTCCTCAGTACGATCTCTAATTGAAGCTTTTAATCAGAAAAGCGAAATAATGAAAATCCTTGATGATTCAATGAGGCAAAAAGGTGTTCATATTTTTATTGGCATTGAAAACGACTTTGAACAATTGCAGGGTTGTTCACTAATCATGACTAGTTACAGGAACAATCAAAATGTTTTAGGTTCCATCGGAGTTGTTGGCCCCACAAGTATGGATTATAAAAGGATAATTTCTATAGTGGAATATACTGCCAAAATTTTGTCTGAAACTATAACCGAACGATCTTACGACTGAATCTGAAACATAGACGTTATGAGTGCAAGAAAATTGAAAGAAACTGCCGTGAAAAAGCAGAAAACAAATAAACCCAAAAAAGAAAAAGCGAATGGAAATATTGAAGAAGTGACTGCTGCAGAAATTTCCGGCACTTCCGCAGATAATAAGGAAACTGCATCTGCTGAAGAAGATCTTTTGGAAAAGGAACGTATTCGTGCACAGAATATGGAAGACCGCTTCCTGAGAGTAAATGCAGAGTTTGAAAACTATAAAAAGCGTATGATTCGCGAAAGCTCTGATCGCTTGAAGTATTTTCATCTCGATTTGATTAAAGAACTGTTACCGTCTCTGGATAATCTTGAACGGGCTATCTCCCATGCAAAAAGTGAAAATAATGATGTTGACAGTATGATAGAGGGACTGGAGATGGTCAATAAAATGACACATGAAGTTTTTGAAAAATTTGGGGTGTCCAGAGTTGATACAATTGGAGAAGTCTTTGATCCCAATTTCCACCAGGCAGTTGGTGTTGTTGAGTCAGATTCTGTTCCAGAAAATCATATTGTGGAGGAATGCCTGGGAGGATACCTCCTGCATGATCGCATCATTCGCCCTGCCATGGTCAGGGTATCAGGAAAAAACTGAGTTATTAAGCTGGAATTTATTAGTAAAAGTTAAACGGAATCCCCTCGTAATTAATGAGTAAGTTTTACCAGGGGAAGTATTAATTAAAGAACAAGGAGAAAAATTATGGGTAAAGTCATTGGCATAGATTTAGGAACCACAAATTCATGTGTCAGCATCATGGAGGGAGGGGAACCGAAGGTCATTCCTAATGCTGAAGGAACACGTACTACACCGTCGATGGTTGCTTTCAATGACGAAGGAGAACGTTTGGTAGGACAGGTGGCAAAAAGACAAGCTGTTACAAATCCTTTGCGAACAATCTATTCCATCAAGCGCTTGGTGGGGCAGGAATATAAATCAGCAGAAGCTAAGCATACGAAAAAGATGGTGTCTTATGAAGTTGTTAAAGGAAATCAAAATTTAGCTTATGTCAAAGTGGATGACAAAAATTATTCTCCTCAGGAAATTTCTGCTTCCATATTACAAAAAATGAAACAGACTGCAGAAGAATATTTGGGTGAATCAGTAAAAGAAGCTGTTATTACTGTACCGGCATATTTCAGTGATGCCCAACGTCAAGCAACCAAGGATGCAGGAAAAATAGCTGGGCTCGAAGTGCTGCGTATCATTAATGAGCCTACGGCAGCTGCAATGGCTTATGGTTTGGATAAAAAACATGACGAGAAAATAGCAGTCTTTGATTTAGGCGGCGGTACTTTTGATATTTCTATATTGGAAATTGGAGAAGGAGTTTTTGATGTGAAAGCTACCAATGGCGACACATTTCTTGGCGGCGATGACTTTGATAACCGGCTGATAAGTTATTTTGCAGATGAGTTTAAAAAAGATAACGGAATCGATTTGCGCGAAGATAAAATGGCTCTTCAACGACTCAGAGAAAATGCAGAAAAAGCCAAACATGAATTGTCAAGCAGCTCTGAAACAGATGTTAATTTGCCCTTCATTACGGCCGATGCATCTGGTCCAAAACACCTGAATCTTAAAATAACACGGGCAAAATTTGAATCACTAGCGGAAGATCTGGTTAATCGCTGTCTTGAACCTTGCCGTAAAGCACTAAAAGACGCAGGATGCACCGCAAAGGATATCAATGAAGTAATTCTGGTAGGCGGGATGACGCGAATGCCTAAAGTACAGGAAATGGTCAAAGAATTTTTTGGAAAAGAGCCGCACAAAGGCGTAAATCCGGACGAAGTTGTGGCCATCGGCGCTGCTATCCAGGGTGGTGTTCTCACCGGTGATGTGAAGGATGTATTGCTTCTCGACGTTACTCCTCTTTCGCTTGGAATTGAAACTCTTGGCAGTGTTATGACGAAACTGATTGAACGTAACACCACCATTCCTACCAGAAAAAGTCAGACTTTCTCTACTGCCGCAGACAACCAGCCGGCGGTTAGTATTCATGTCCTGCAGGGCGAGCGGGAAATGTCTTCTGATAACAAGACCCTGGGACGTTTTGAGCTGGTCGGTATTCCTCCTGCACCAAGGGGTATGCCTCAAATTGAGGTGACCTTCGACATTGATGCAAACGGAATTGTACACGTCAGTGCTAAAGATTTGGGAACAGGGAAAGAACAGGCTATTAAAATTGAATCTTCAGGAGGTCTCTCGGAAGAAGATGTCGAAAAAATGATAAATGATGCAGAGCAGTTTGCAGATGAAGATAAAGCAAAACGAGAAAGTGTTGAAGTAAAAAACCAGGCGGAAACATTGATTTACAGTACAGAAAAATCTATAAGTGATCTCGGAGACAAGTTGCCGGAAGAAGATAAAACTAAAATTGAAGCCTGTAGCGAGCAGCTTAAGAAGAGTATGGAAACAGATGATATGGAAGCCATAAAGAGTGATCTTGAGGCCCTGACTCAGGCATCACACAAAATGGCTGAATTATTATACAGTCAGCAAGCAGAACAGCAGGGAGATGGTTCTGGAGAAGGAAGCGAGGATACACCCGGAAATGATGAAAAATCAGGCAAAGATGATGACGACATAGTTGATGCAGATTTTGAGGAAGTAAAAAAAAGTGACAAGTAGCAGGCAGTATGGTGTCAATGTTCGATGAGCTTGGAACTTGAATTTTGTAACTTGAGATTTTGAACTTGGAACTTGGTATTTGGAACTTTAAATGGCAAAACGCGATTATTATGAGGTGTTGGGTGTATCCCGCAATGCTTCTTCAGACGAACTAAAAAAAGCGTTCCGTAAGGTCGCAATGAAGCATCATCCAGATCGTAATCCGGGAGATAAAAAATCTGAAGAGAAATTCAAAGAAGCATCAGAGGCATTTGAGGTGCTTGGAGACAAAGAAAAAAGATCGCGTTATGATCAATTCGGCCATGCTGCTGAAGGTATGGGCAGTGGAATGGGAGGATTTGGTGCTGCCGGCGGGAGCGGATTTGGGGATGTTTTCGGAGATATTTTCAGCGAGTTTTTCAGTGGCTCTCCTGGGAGCACAGCAAGTCGCGGTGAGCGTGGTTCAGATTTACAGTATAATATGGAAATTTCTTTTGAAGATGCCGTATTTGGTTCGTCAAAAGAAATTGATGTTCCACGCATGGAAACCTGTGATTCATGCAGTGGTCTTGGCGCAGAATCTGAAAAAGATATAAAAATTTGCGGCACCTGCGGCGGGACAGGTCAACAACGGGTCCAACAGGGGTTTTTTAGTGTAGCCACAACCTGCAGCAGTTGTGGGGGGCGCGGCAAAACCATTTCCAATCCATGTAAAACCTGTCAAGGACGTACCCGGATTTCAAAAACAAAACGTATAAGGGTAAACATTCCTGCCGGTGTTTCCAGTGGATCCAGGATTAAGCTTACCGGTGAAGGTGAGCATGGTGTAAATGGCGGATCAAGCGGAGATCTTTACATAGTTTTGAGTGTAAATGATCACTCTATTTTTGAGAGAGACGGTGCAGATATCTTTTGCGAAGTCCCAATTAGTTTTGCTCAAGCAACACTTGGTACTGACCTGGAAGTTCCTACTTTGGAAGGAAAAGCAAGGCTTAAAATTCCTGCAGGTACTCAAACTCACAAAATATTTCGTCTCAAAAACCAGGGAATAGCACACCTGAGAGGCGGCGGACGTGGTGATTTGCACGTCAGGATTGTTGTAGAAACTCCGACCAAACTGTCTGAACGTCAAATAGAATTGTTGAAGGAATTCGATGATTGCTGTGACGACGAAAGCAATCCGATTCGTGATAAATTTGTCAAATCCATTAAAAATCTCTTTACCTGAGATTATACTTCTTGACAGTGTCCTGCAGAATCTGTCACTCCTGTTATTGCAGGAATTCCAAAATTACTCGTCTTCCAGAATTTATCAAAACTGTTTTTTCAAACAGGTAGAGACCTAATGTCAATAGCAAATTCGATTCGGCAATCCATGGAGAAAGGCTCGTGGATTCGTCAAATGTTTGAAGCAGGAGCACGTCTCAAAGCAGAGCATGGTTCAGAAAATGTGTTTGATTTTTCCCTGGGAAACCCCATCCTTGAACCTCCGGAAGAAGTACATGTCAAATTAAGGCAACTTTTGGAAAATCCGGAACCGGGAATGCACCGCTATATGCCAAATGCCGGATTTGCGGAAACTCGGGAATACGTTGCTGGCGTAATGCAGGATGAAACCGGTCATCCTTTTGAAAGTGAAGATGTGGTCATGTGCGTTGGAGCAGGAGGCGGCCTGAATGTGGTCTTCAAAGCCCTGCTTGAGCCGGGTGATGAAGTGTTGGCTCTTGCACCGTTTTTTGTAGAATACGGCGCATATGCTCAAAATCACGGCGGCTGCCTGAAAACAGCACAAACTACTGCGGAATTTCAACCGGATCTAAACTCCATCGAAGTAAGCTTAAGTGAACGTATAAAAATTGTAATTATCAACAGTCCAAACAATCCCACCGGTGCAGTTTATTCACAGGAGACATTGGATAAATTAGGGCAGTTGCTGCTTCACAAAGAGAAGGAATTTGGTCATCCGATTTATTTGGTCTCAGATGATATTTACCGCTATCTGGTATTTGATGGGTTAACTAACTGCAACGCATTTCTGAGCTATCCGAATTCAATTTTAGTTAATTCACACTCCAAAGATCTGGGACTTCCCGGTGAGCGAATAGGTTATATTGCTATTCATCCGGACATTATTGAACGTGAAGAGTTGCGTGCAGCACTCGTACTTTGCAACCGTATTCTTGGTTTTGTCAATGCACCTGCGATGATGCAAAAAATATTGCCTCTGCTTGGAAACGCGAGGGTTGATATCTCCGTTTACGAACGATCCCGTGACAAAATAATGTCTATGATTACAGACCTCGGCTTTGAAGCAGTCAAACCTCAGGGTGCATTTTACATTTTTCCTAAATCACCTGATTCTGATGATGTTGCATTCGTGAAACGGGCACA
>LSNO01000064.1 GCA_002082305.1 SAR324 cluster bacterium SAR324-CTD7B | reverse complement strand
GAGTGTCACTTATTGTAATTGTATCGTTGATGGTAAGTGTGATTCCATTTGCAGAGTAGATACTTGACATTACGCTCAAGGCAGCGCTCAGATCTCCGGCAGACCTGGTTGTACCAGTGATGTAGGGCTGCACAACTATTGTTGTTGAAGCAGAAACAGTACCGGAGCGTAGTGTTAATTTTACACGGTCGTTAGTGTAGGCTTTGAAAGTCCATGTGCCTGCTTTTGCAGTGAAGTCGGGTGACTGCGGAACGAGAACATTGGCATAACCAGAGCTTCCCAGTCTACCGCTGGCCTCATTGTATAAATTAGGAGTTGAAGAAGCACTTAAAATATCTGTTCCATCAGGATCAGTTAATGAATAAAATTTTATGTTGTAATTGTTGCCAAGGAAAATTGACAAAAGAAAAGATACGCCGTCCTCAGGCACAACAAAAAACCCAGCAAGAAGTCCGTCACTTCCAACTGTTTGAGTTATTTCAGAAATAGCGGTGTTAAGTCCATCTATATTTGTTTTTGCACTACTGACACCGGAAAGTTCCTCAATACTTTTATTCTCCACTCCTTCATCTTTGAGAATAAAACGGCCGCAAGAATTCAAAAACAAAGCAGTTGATATAAAAAAGCAGATCAAAAATAAACTTGGGTACTTCAAGTTTCTTTTTTGATTAAACATTTTATTTTTTCAAGATTTCAGTCTGCCTGATTCGTCCAATCGGACTGACCACGACTTTTGTAATGTAATATTCAGTTTCCAGTGTGATAGTTCCGCCTGCAGCAAAACCGAAAGCACTGAATGAAGGCCAGCGTGTGGCGCTGATTGAGATTTTTTCCGGTACTTTTTCCTCCAAAACGGTTTCATAGCTGCCGTTGTTTTTTCGCTGCAGGAGTAGTTTGCCGAATTCGCTTTTCAACCGGTGAGATTCCCGCCTGTTCAGTGCCAGCCACTGTGCCTGCCGGAGACTGTCTTTTATCTGATCTGCAGTGTTTACAAACTCAGAGCGGTCCAGCAGGGGAAAGAGAGAAACGGAAAGCAGGCCTGTTATAATCCCCACTATAGTAATGGAAATCATAATTTCGTATAAGGTAAATCCTCCTGTGTTTAAGTCAGTACGCATTGGGATCAAAAATTCCTCTGAACAGAGTCAGGAACAGAATCTTAAGATCGAACCAGATGGACCAGCGTTCGATATAATACAAATCACATTCGATACGTTTTTCCAGGGATGTATTTCCGCGCCAGCCGTTGATTTGAGCCCAGCCGGTAATGCCTGCTTTGACTTTATGTCGCAGCATGTAATGCGGAATTTGACTTTTAAATTGCTCAATAAATACAGGACGTTCCGGTCTCGGGCCGACCAGGCTCATTTCTCCCTTGAATACATTGAAAAGCTGCGGCAACTCATCCAAACTGTACCTGCGAAGAAAGATACCAAATTTTGTACGGCGTTCATCATTTTCACTTGCCCAAACTGCACCTGTTTGCGATTCAGCGTCAATTTGCATGGAACGAAATTTTAAAGCACGAAAGGTCCGGCCGTCAAGTCCCATACGTTCCTGACCATAAAGAGCAGGTCCTGATGATGTGAGTTTGATCAGTATAGAAATCAAGAGCATTCCCGGAGCAAAAATAACTATGGCAAAAAATGAACCGGAAATATCCAGCAGTCGCTTAAGGACCTGATTCCAGCCGGTCATAGGGCTTTGTACGATTGTTATTATCGGCATGTCATCAAAGGATTCAATTTCAGTATGCATTGTACGGAAGGTGCCAAGGTCAGGTATAATGCGGACATCAACCCACTGCTCGGCCAGCATTTCTTTCAGTTCCGGGAGCATGTGCTGATCTTCAGGGGCAAGTGCAATAAAAACTTGATCAATTTGATTTGCCTGAATAATCTGGTTCAGTTGCTCAATTTTACCAATTCTGGGAATATCCTGTGGAATATCTGAGTTTGAACTGCTGCCGATTTCAATAACACCTTTGAGGACGATTCCCAGTGATTTCAGGCTCTCGAGACGTTCAATAAACTTGTTTGCAGAAACTCCGTTTCCAATCAGCAGAACATGTTCAACATGTGTACCCCTGGCGTGCAGCCAATGTAAGGTTGATCTTGAAAGTAGTCGTGAAAAAAACAGTATAATCAGAAAACAAGTTAAAAAATAGAGTGTGTGGATCCGTGAAAAAGAAAATTCTCGATAGAAAAATGCGGCAACCAAAGTCAGCAATAACAAGCTTAATGTTCCACGTAGAAGATAAGATAATTCACGGCGCGGGAGGATGACTTTGTGCAAACGGTAAACTCCGCTGAAAGCAAAGACGAAGCCTGTTAAAACGGCAACAAAAAGGGCTGCTTTCAGGTACTCCTCGTGAGAGGGAATCATCGAGGCAGGAGGGAAGTTGATCCAGTGAAAGCGCAGTTGATAAGCGAGTTCCCATGCTCCAAATGCCAGAAACATATCCATCAGTCGTAGGACTGAAGCAAAAACCTGAGTATGTCTTTTCAGCATCTGCTTTTTTCGGAAGAAACTGATAAGTCACTTTTTGACTGAGCATCAGGGTTAATATTAAACAAATTATTTAAGTA
This sequence comes from SAR324 cluster bacterium SAR324-CTD7B, assembly GCA_002082305.1. GTDB lineage: Bacteria > SAR324 > SAR324 > SAR324 > NAC60-12 > Arctic96AD-7. The sequence goes on along the minus strand of LSNO01000064.1, from coordinate 12,786 downwards.
GTAATGCAAAATTTTCATCCAAATTTAATTCGACTTTTAGTTTTTGATTTAGACAGCCTGACTGTAAATTTTGATCAGGAGAAATGGGATAATTTTCGTCAGTTTTTGCTGATGCTCGATGATCGTGATTTTGAGACCTTACTGATTTCAGGGTCTATCGAGGCTTCTGAATGGGAATCTTTTGCCAAACTGTCTGTTTTGCAGAGTACAGCAGAAAACGCATTTCAAAATAATCCTGCACTGTCAGCCAAAGACGTATTTTGGTTTTCCGAACAGCCGGAACTGCAAAAAAAGATATCTCGCACCAGCCAAAACTTTGCTGGAAGCGATGGCTGCACTACTCAAAACGGCGGCCTGCAATATCAGCATTTACACGACATGCTGCAAATATTTCATCCCAGCAGAATCTCTGCAGCAGATTTGTCTGCTAACCTTTTCAAACTGAAGCAGCATTCACAGCAGGTACCATTGATGCTCGGTATCGGTGGTCCTGACGAATGCGGCCACTCATTTTTTGTTGGCGAACTGACAGACGCACTTGAAGATCAGGAACTGCTAGTCTCAATCATCGATCTGTCCCAGGTTTTGGGGACAGAATTTCAAAAAAAATCTGTATCAACAGATAAATCATCTTCCTCACTCTGGCGTTCCGAAGAAATTCGAGACTGGGTTGTCGAAGAAGTTTTGCGACCCTACAGCCGGGGGCAGCAAGTTTATTTCGAAAATGCTCCTCAATTTATTCAGGAGTATGAGTTATGCACATTCCCGTTTTTTCTTGCTCCGGAAATGATTTTACTGATTTGGGGTACAACAGTCTTTCTGCCTGAGTTTGAAAAATTAATCGATGTACGCGTTTTACTGGAACTTTCTGCAAAAACTGCTGCAGCCCGTTTGTTTGCACTGGATGATCGAGAAAATTTCGACCAGTCATTTGTTGAAACCTATCTGCAGAAAGAAGGCAAATATTACGCAGACTATTTGTCAGATTATGATGTGCCGAACAAAATAGATTACAGGATAAATTTCGAAAACTTTAATGCCTTCCGGCTAAAAGAAAAAACTTAACTCTCCTCAAAACGTCCTAAATCCTCTTTGAGCTTTTGTTCCTCTTCAGGAGTCAGTTGCGCCAGTTCCTCATGCTGTGAATTTGTCACCCAGCTTTTTGAACGAAACACGACCCACAACAGCCCAATTACAATTCCTGCACCAGGAAGTATCCAAAGCACTAAATTGAAACCTTGTTTTGGTGGTGCCCGTAAAATCCACTCTCCGTAACGCTCAATAAAATATTCCCTTATTTCTTTATCTGATTTTTTATGTTTCATCAGTTCACGGATTTTATCTTTGATGCTGTTTGAAAATCCTGCTTCAGAATCTTTCACAGACACTCCCTGACAGGTTGGACAGCGCAATTCGTTAGAGAGTTTCCTGAAGCGGGCTTCGAATTCTTCGCTTTCTGCAGCAAAAGTTACTGTAAAAGTGCTGCATAAAATAATTAAAGCAAACAATCCGCAGAGAGTTCTGAAGTCAGCAGCAAAAATTTGCCTGTGTTGCATGAACAGGAGTGTATCAATAATTTTCTAAAATTTAAGATAACTCAGAACCAATGTCTAATTTATCAATTCGTATATTCTATCTTTCTAACAAAAAGTATGCAATGTAAAACAGGTAATAAATGTATAATACTTTATTATTAAACACTTTTTTATGTAGATATTATTTTCAATTCGCTATACAGTCATCAATATTAAAATTTATCTTGTGAATCTGTATTGAAAAGTGTTTAATACAGGTCGTGGTGGATTTAAGAGCTTTTTAAAATGCAGAGGCAGTTTAGTTTTAATATTTAAAAGGGAGTGAAATTTGTTTAGCAGTGACAAAAAAGTACCAGCCCCAGGCTCTGTACCAACTTATGTAGGTAAAGGTATGCGGATTGAGGGGAAAATTTGGGGTACACGTCCTATTTGGATTGAAGGAGAGGTCCGGGGAAGTGTTGATTGTGACAGTGAAGTTATAATTGGTGAATCAGGTAAAGTAGATGCTACAATCAGGGCTTCAATTATAAAAGTAAATGGTTTTGTAGAAGGAGAACTGTTTGCTTCAAAACAGATTGAGATAATGTCTAAAGGGCGTGTTCGCGGAAACATCACAAATATTCCTGGAAGTTTGGTTATTCATGATGGAGGAATTGTCGAAGGCCTGTGTTCAACTGAAACTGCAGAAAAGATGAAAAATTTGTTACCACAGTCTTTACCTAAACTGCTGCCTGAAGAAACAGACTCTTCTGTCAAAGAAATTCAAACCACTGAAAACAAAGAAACACCAGTATCTCCGCAGACTGCATAAAATTCCTTAACTGCAAATAAATATCAGTCCTTGTAAAATAAAGAGTTCTTTTTATGTTTCAGTAGAACTCTTTTTGAAGAACCGCGGTTGTTGGCTATTGCACCGGTTGGACGAAATGCCGGAAGAATCTTTTTGGTGCTTTCAAGCGTCTGAATGGGTTTTGCCGGTACAATAAGCGAAAAAGATTTACGGGCCACCTCAAAATGCACTGACTGTACTGTATCCTGCATTCCCGAGACATCCAGCGTAAGATTAGCCCAATTCCCCTGAACCTCTACCTGCTTTCCTGTTTTAAGAAGTGTCTCTTCATCGGCATTTCCCTTTTCTGCAGCAAACCACTGCTTCATCTGCTTAAAGCGGTCCACAGTCGTTAGCCCTTCATCCCGTTTCAGGTACACTTTCAATACAGGAGTCCTTGTCAACTTTCCCGGATGCATTGTCAGTGAATTCAAACTTTCGTCGTGGAATGCAATTCGACAGCGGAACTTACCGTTCACTTGGGAGTTTTGTCCGTCAATGTAAATAGTAGTCTCAGCATTAGCTTGAGTGCTGTTTATCACAAAATCATTCCAAAAATATTTTGTCTCCAGTTCAGGTGCAAGAAACTGAACCTTCATTACATCAACTAGAAGAGTGTGTCCGGCTTTAAATACCTGCAAAACCGGTCTTAAATGAAATGATGACTGGCTGATGCTGGCAGCAAGTTCCTGTAAGTCGAGAGGCCAGAATCCTATTTCAAGAGTGCTGCGGCATTCTTCACTGGCCTGCATCAGTGTGTTAAATCCCCGTCTGATAGAACCAGGAGAACCAATCAAAATCAATTTTTTCCAACCCGACCAAATTTGACGTTCCACAAGCTTTTCAAGTGGAGTATCTCCGGTAGTAAAGAAAAATTCATTTGGCACCAGCTGTTCCATAATTCTTAGTCCGTGACGCTTCCAGAACAAGGAGATACCCGGATGGGAGTAGCTGTCAAGAATGAGGTACATTGGATGATTCATAATAATTTTATACGGATTGGTGCTTACCGGTTTTTAAGAATGACTGCTGTTCATCGATTGTTTCAATTCCCGCAGTGCTTGCTGTGTCTTAGTGAAAAGTTCTTCCGGAGTTCCTTCATTCTGCAAAACAACATCTGCATAAGCTAAACGTTCTTCCTGATCAAGTTGTGCCCCAACACGCAGTTTTGCTTCAGTTTCACTCAAGTTATCACGTTCTTTTAATCTGCGGAGTGCAACAGTCGGATCCAGAGATACAACCCAAATATGCCCGCAAACCTTATACCAATTTGCTTCAATCAGCAAGGCTGCTTCCAGAAACACAATTCCTCCGTTACTGTCCGAAACAGATTCTTCAAATTCTTTTTGAATCATTTCTGCAATTATAGGATGAGAAATTTCATTCAACTGTTTAAGCTTTTCCGCATCTACAAAAACTATTCTTCCCAGTGCGGTCCTGTTGACACTACCGTCCGGATTTAATATTTCATTTCCAAAACATTTCACCACTTTATTGTATCCGGGATTACCCTGCTCCAAGACTTTGTGTCCCAGCTTGTCGGCGTCTATCACTGAATAACCTGCCTGTCGGAGATGCTGAAGAACAGTGCTTTTACCAGACGCAATGCCTCCTGTCAAGCCTATTAGAAGCGATCCTGTTACCGGGAAATTCATAATTGTATCTTTCAGCAAAGTGGGAAAATTGCTTGAATCAGTTTAAAGAAATTTCGCAGCAGGATTTTGGACTGTAAGCATAATGTGATAATGGAGTTAGATCAAGACACAAATTTTTGATAATAACAAAAAAAGTATTGACTGTTATGATCAATTGTATCAGATTCTGTTTGGAGTAACAAAGTCCGAATAATTGGCGGAAGCAAATTTCAGCTGCTTTTTAGTCAATGTTGATTAACTATTTTCAACCCAGGAGGAAATATGGAAATTGCGGAGAAATCTACTTCTCGTGTTGATTCGGCAGTGGATGTTCTGTCAGGAAAACTGAAAGATATTCTGGCACAAAAGGAAAAAGGGGTGATTCAGGTAGACAGTGACTGCATTGTAGTCGAGGCAGCCAGAAAAATGCGCGACAATAAAGTTGGAGCTTTAATGGTTCTGGAAAACGGAGAACTGGTTGGTATTTTTACTGAACGGGACCTGATGAGTCGTGTTGTTGCAGCAAGACTTGATCCAGAAACAGTTAAAGTTTCAGCAGCCATGACCTCATCAATTGCTACTGTGCCGCTGGAAACACCTATCCGCGAAGCTGCTAATTTAATGTCGCAAAATCGTATACGGCATCTTCCGGTACTTCAAGATGGGAAGTTGTGCGGCGTTATTTCTGCTGGAGATATTTTTGCGTGGAAACTGCGTGAACAGGAATTCACTCTCCACCAGTTGGAGGATTATTTTTTTAAAACCTGATAATCAGTATTTCATAGCTGACATTTTTCCTTCAAGACCTGTTTGCAGTGAAGAATAATTGATTTATTTAGATCAGAGCTGTTTTGATTGTTTTTGTTTGCAGATTTCGATTCATCAGGCTCCATGATTTAAATTACGGCATGTTTGCATTTTTTATTGCTTCACAACCAGGTAATTACTGAACAGGTTGAGGAATAACTCACTGTTTTCACTGTGATTCTCATGCTTAAGCGGTTTCTGATTCTGATAGGAATATTGGGTGTATTGTGGTTTGAAGTACCTGCGTCCACCGATTCTTCTTCTGTAATCCTGCTGGAAGTAAAGGGTCCGATTGGTCCTGCTACAGTGGATTATGTGGAACGGTCGCTGGAACATGCGAAGAGTCGAAAAACCCCTTTGCTGATTTTGCAGTTGGATACTCCAGGCGGTTTGGATGCATCGATGCGGGAAATAATTCAACAGTTGATAACTTCTCCCGTTCCGGTAGTTACATACGTCGCACCAAGCGGAGCACGAGCAGCCAGTGCCGGAACCTACATTCTTTACGCCAGCCACATTGCTGCCATGGCTCCCGGAACCAATTTGGGCGCCGCCACTCCGGTTCAATTGGGAGCTTCTCCAGTTCCGGAAGTTCCGGACTCATCTGAAGACAACTCATCCGTATCCGGAAGCTCCGCAATGGAGCGCAAAATAATCAATGATGCCGAAGCCTATCTCAGAAGTTTGGCACAGTTGCGCGGACGCAATGTAGAGTGGGCCGTGGAGGCCGTCCGCGAAGGAGCCAGTCTTTCCGCGGAAGAGGCTCTACAGCAAAACGTGATCGATTTGATTGCAGCTCATGTTCCGGATTTGCTCGCTCAGTTGGATGGACGCGAAGTCCAGCTTATTCATGAAAAGCACGTTCTGCACACCTCCGGACTAACTGTAAAACGAATCGAGCCCGATTGGAGAAATGAATTGCTTTCACTTATTACCAATCCAAATGTGGCTTATGTTTTAATGCTGATTGGCATTTACGGTCTCATCTTTGAGTTCGCCACTCCCGGAACTTTGCTTCCCGGAATTGTGGGTGCTGTTTCCCTTGTGCTTTCCCTTTATGCCTTCCAGGTTCTACCCATCAGTTATGCCGGATTAGCCTTGATGTTGTTTGGTTTAGCCCTGTTGATTGCAGAAGCGTTTGCACCCAGTTTTGGAGTCCTTGGTATTGGCGGCGGTCTGGCATTTATAATCGGTTCTATTTTTTTGATGGACACGGATGCGCCAGGCTACGGACTCTCTCCTGTTTTGGTGGGAGTGCTCGGCGTGGCGAATTTGGCCTTTTTTGCTTTTGTGCTGGGAGCCGTCTTTCAAGCCCGAAAACGACCGGTGGTCAGTGGAGCGCAGACCATGGTCGGATCCAAGGCAGTTGCGCTGGAAGCATTTGAGGTTGAAGGGCAGGTCCGGACTAAAGGTGAAATCTGGCAGGCGCGTTCTCCTGTTCCGGTTGAAGCGGAGCAGGCTTTGAAAATCACCGGCACCGACGGTTTGGTGCTTCTTGTTAAACCTCTCAATTCTAAGGAGGAAATATGATTTTAGATGCATTTACATTCATTGTTCCTTTAGTTGTACTGATCATTGTTTTGGTCAGCATGCTAAAAATTCTGCGCGAATACGAGCGTGGTGTAGTCTTTATGCTGGGCCGCTTTTGGTCGGTCAAAGGACCGGGGCTGATTATCATCATTCCGATTTTACAGGAAATGGTTAGAGTCGATCTTCGAACCAAGGTACTCGATGTGCCCACACAAGACGTGATTTCACGCGACAACGTTTCCGTCAAAGTAAATGCGGTGGTTTACATGCGTGTAGTGGATCCTGAGAAAGCCATCATTCAGGTGGAAAATTATTATGAAGCCACGAGTCAGCTGGCACAAACCACTTTACGCTCTGTGCTGGGACAGCATGAACTGGACGAAATGCTTGCGGAGCGCGAAAAACTCAGCACCAATATTCAGGACATTCTCGACCAGCAAACCGACGGCTGGGGCATCAAAGTCTCCAATGTTGAAATGAAACAGGTTGATCTGGACGCCAGTATGGTGCGAGCAATTGCACGTCAAGCTGAAGCAGAACGTGAACGCCGCGCAAAAGTCATTCATGCTGAAGGTGAACTCCAGGCCTCGTCCAAGCTCCTTGAATCGGCGCAAACTCTGGCCAAACAGCCGGAGTCCTTGCAGTTACGCTATCTTCAAACCCTCACCGAAATTGCCTCAGATAAAACGCACACCATCGTTTTTCCACTCCCCATGGATATGCTGAAATCGTTGCTGGGGAAATTACCGAATGTTGAAATTGAGAAGGAATAATCTCGGAGTAAACTTTTTTTGAATTACACACAAATCTTAAAGGAGGTGCCTATGGAGCAGAGTTAAGCCTTAAAACTCACGAAATTTCTCAAATCAATTCGTTATTAAGCTGAGAGAAGTTTTAAAGTCAAACTGATTCCAGGAGGTCCAAATGGAACAAGCTAAATCCATAAAATTGATGAAATCATTGAGCATTATTTTTACGCTTGCATTGTTTTTTGCAGGCTGCGCGCAAAAACTGCCAAGACCTTCTGAAGAGGTCAAATCAATTTTGGTCATTCCCGCTGAGGTAGTCAACAAGACGCAAATAGAACGCAAATATGATAACAAGACATTCTGTTTGTTTTTGCAGAATGAGTAACATTGATTGTTCGGCTTTATTTCTACCAATTATTGCTTTAATCATTTCTCTTGCTGTGGTCATGCATGAATCCTTTAATTTGTTTGTGTCCGTGGAAGTGTTGATCTCAGATAGTTAAACTATCTATCAAAAAAACCAGCCTAACTGAATGATTGCCAACTCTGTTTTTGTACTGCCAAAATCTGTTCTTTCCTGACCAAATCCAAGACCTGCTTCCACAAAGTAGTTTTCTGTTTCAATTCCGGCAACACCTGCGCTTAAATCTATTGAGCCGGTCAAGTGATAGATGAAAATTCTCCTTGCGCCAAGATAAGGGTCAATAGAATTCACAGGCAGGTGAAAATTGATTCCCGCGTTAAAGTCTCCTGCTGCCACTATGTAGGACAAACCAGAATTGAGTGAAAGATGATCATTGAACCTGTATTGAAAGCGGATACCCGGCATTGGGAATACCGCCGGACCGAGTGTGACTGAGGTCGTAAAGCGATTACCAACCGGCTTGGCGTGAGGGTTTTGGACTGACAGGAAAGTTGTCAATGCAATCAAACTAAACATCAAAGAGCATTTTCTGATCATGGAAAACCTCTTGTATTTTCTGGATTCTCTTTCCAATCTTTGCAGCAGACTCAGACGTGTTTTAGGAAAAGAACGTTGAATGAATATTTCGAATTTGTTTTTTAGATTACAATTCGGTTCAATTTTGATTATTAACCCAAATCAAAATTAACACCTTGTGCCAACGGCAAGTCGGAAGAGTAGTTGATAGTGTTGGTTTGACGGCGCATGTAGGCTTTCCAGGCATCTGATCCGGATTCGCGCCCTCCTCCGGTATCTTTTTCCCCGCCGAACGCCCCGCCTATTTCTGCTCCGGAAGTTCCGATGTTGACGTTGGCCAGTCCACAGTCAGAGCCTTCATGAGAAAGAAATTTTTCAGACTCCTGAAAATCTCTAGTGAAGACCGCGGATGACAAACCTTGAGGAACGTCGTTTTGTAAACGCAGAGCTTCGTCAAAATCCTGGCAGCGAATCAGGTAAAGCAATGGCGCAAAGGTTTCTTCCTGCACAATCGGCCAGTGGTTTTCCACTTCCGCCAGCGCAGGACGCACATAAAGTTCCGAGGGGTATCCATCTAAAATATCTCCACCATAAATAATTTCCCCACCTTGTTCCCGGATTGCTTTAAGAGCATTCCGGAAGGTTTTCACGGCCACTTCATCGATCATGGGGCCGATTAGTGTATCCGAATCCAGTGGATCACCAACCCTATTTTCAAGTTGGGAGTATGCTTGAACTAGCTGATTTTTTACATCATCGTAAATTGAATCATGGATGATGATCCGACGTGTGGTTGTACAGCGCTGACCACAGGTTCCAACCGAACCAAAAACGATTCCCGGAATTGCGATCTTCAAATCCGCACTTTCCGTTACAATAATAGCGTTGTTTCCTCCAAGTTCTAAAATACTGCGTCCCAGTCGTGAAGCGACTTTAGCTGAAACATTACGGCCCATGTTTGTGGAACCAGTAGCGGAAATCAGTGGAATTCGTGTATCGTTGACCAAAGTTTCAGCGATTTCTTCATTCGTGCCGATGACGAGATTAAACACACCCTCCGGCATTCCGTTTTCACGTATCACCTTACTGATTATGTGTTGCAACGCAATTGAACACATTGGTGTTTTAGGACTCGGTTTCCAAATTGAAACGTTTCCACAAATTGCGGCGATCATAGCGTTCCATGACCAAACCGCGACCGGGAAGTTGAACGCAGTGATGATTCCTACAATTCCAAGAGGATGGTATTGGTCATACATGCGGTGACCGGGTCGCTCAGACTGCATGGTGAAACCATAAAGCTGGCGTGAAAGGCCGACTGCGAAATCGCAAATATCGATCATTTCCTGCACCTCTCCCAAACCTTCCTGATAAATTTTCCCCATTTCCCATGAGACCAATTTCCCAAGATCATCCTTTGCTTCACGTACTGCGTTTCCAATCTGACGCACGATTTCTCCACGCTGCGGTGCTGGTATTTTGCGCCATTCCGGAAATGATTCTTGTGCTTGAGAAATTACCGTTTCGTAATCCTCACGGTTGGCGGTCCGGACATGTGCTATCACAGAACCGTCTGCCGGAGAAACTGATTCGGTCAAGTGACCGTTTCCGGTCAGCCATTCTGTACCCGTACTCACTCCGGAATTCTGCTTTTCCAAACCAAGATTTTTCAGAAAATCAAGTTTGCTCATAATATCTTTCAAATCTTAATTAAAATTCAACTATAGTTTTCCATTCAGGGAGAAGTTTTTACAGCCTTATCATCCAGAAGTGTCTGTGGTTCCAAGTCGGACTGACCATCTACTCTGTTCTGAACACGCTGAACAATCTGCTGCAATTCGCTGTTACGCTCCTCCATTGAACCTTGTTTTACCCGCCCTGACTCCTCTAAGTTTTTGAGTCGTTTGATTTCCTTCTTTTGTTGGCGTAGATTTTTTAGTAAAAATGCATGGTAGATGAAAAAATAGATGACAGAAAAAATTATGCCGAATGCAAAGGAGAAGAAAACTGGTACGAAAACAGGGCGCTCACTTTGGTAACTGAAATTTAACCAGTCTAAACTATAGTGTAGGGCTACAATTTCAGTATTTTGTGTTGCAAAATCAACACTGAAGACAAGAAAACCTGAAAATAATATCAGTGACAAATAACGCATAATAAATAAGGTCAAGAAAGCTTGTGCATGAATAAAAATCTTCAGCCAGTATCTATCACAAATTACTTTGGTGTCAAGTCAAGTGCTGTTTTTATGTGAAGAACTGTCTTAGGAGAAGTATGGACAATTTGGATGAATTTTGGCATAATAAAGCTATGTCATCTGTACGGAGATGGATGCGTCACTGGTGGGCGCCCCGGACTTCAAACCCGCGCGTGCGGCACTAACACTGTCGTAGATAGGTTCGATTCCTATACTTCTCCGCCAAAATACTGATATTATTAAATAAACACTTCTAGAGTATTAGTATTTACCTCCCACCACCAAGTTTGTGCAAAAATGGGGTACTTTTGGGGTACTTTTTTTATGCAAAAAACTTCTTACTTGGTCAAAAAAACTGACAGAAATTACTTCTCCTACCAATCAAAGTTCAATATTCCTGTTCCTCTCCAAAATCACTTTGGGAGAAAATCATTCAAAATATCATTAAAATCTGGTAATTATAATGAGTGTCGGAGTTTATCCAATAGACTTCATAAATTACTTAAAGTTATTTTCCAAGAAATTGAAATGGGAAACAAGAAATTAACTTTTGAAGAAGTGAAATCTATATTGAAAATAGAGGTGGATAAATCCGTCTTACACATTAAACACACGGAAACAGGAACAGGAACAACTGAAAGTCAAGTGTTACATTCTCTCCAACATATTACTGAAGAAGAAACACGATTTAAAAGAAGTTTAGAGGATGAAAGAAAGAAGATTGAAGATAAGGTAGATAGGGAAATGTCAAAGATACTCCAATCTAACGGATTTAAGATTGATAAGAAAAGTTTAGAGTTTAAGACCCTACGAAAACGAGTAATTGAATTAAAACTTTTGAGGTACAAACATAAAAAGGATTTTATATCTGGTGGTGTTTTCAACAATGAGATTTCACTTAATGGTTTTATTGAAGAATGTAATAGAACTTTCAATTTAGATTTTTTGGATGAGAAAGTTAAAGAACTTTATGTTTTCAAGTCAAATTCAACAGAAGTCAAATATAATAAAGTTAATTCATCACCAGTTGAAACCAAAGATGAAGTTATTGAGGAGGAAGAAGAAACATTCTTAATTTCAAAGATGATTGATGATTATATTGAAAGTACCAAAAGACAGAAAGAATTAAGAGAAAAGACCTTAATTGAGTATAGAAATACATTAGACCTAATGGTAGAGATAATTGGTGATTTCCCAATTAACCAACTGTCACAAAAACATGGAAGGTTGTTAAGTGCATCATTAGAGAAACTTCCTCCAAGAAGAAAAACAGACGGTAGATATAATCAAAAGTCAGTAAAACAACTTATTAAAATGGAAGTTGATAATCCTATGGACACAAGGACTGTCAATAAACTGATACAGAGATGTTCAACTTGGTTAAATTGGGTAATAAGGAATGGGTACTATAATGACAGAAATATTTTTCATGGTAAGAGTATTCCTTCAAATAAGGGGAAGAATACTATTACCAGACAACCTTTTACAGATAAACAATTAAAACTGATTTTCAACAAAGGATATTTACAGAGGACATTAAACTCTACATCTCATTGTAAGTTTGTTTTTTATTGGATAGGAATTTTAGGGTTGCATCACGGAACACGATTGCAGGAAACATCACAACTGTACATAAGTGATATTTACCCATTAAACAAAATATGGGTGATTGACATAAACGATAATACAAAAGATAAGAAACTTAAAACACCCAATTCAAAGAGAATTATTCCCTTGCACCAAACCCTAATTGATTTGGGGTTCTTGGATTATCTACACATACTTGAACAAAATGGTAAAGAAAGATTATTCCACGAATTAACATTAGGTAGAGATGGTTATACTAAAAACCCTTCAAGGTTCTTTAATGATTATTTAAGAGAGTTGGGGATAAAATCTGCAACTGAAAAATATGATTTCCACAGTCTCCGTCATAATTGCAATATTGAACTAATTCAAAAAGATGTAGGTGTTGAATATAGGAATGATTATCTTGGGTGGGGTCAAACAGGAATGAGTAAATCGGTTTATGGGAAACCATTTGAACCATCCATATTACAGAAACATTGTTCAAATAATATTTCATATCCCATCAACTGGAAGAACTTGAAGGTAGATTGGAAATTGATTATTGGATGAGAAATAGAAGAACCATCATTATCATAGGTTTTATTTTAGTAGTAATGTATGCATTTTCTCATATTGAAGATTTTCTAATTTTGTTTGGGTAAATGAACACTCTCTACTTCACATCACCCTATAGAAGGTCAATACGAACCATCAGACTTGAATACGGACAAGTTAAGAAGGTCTTTATACTCAGAACCTATGATGGAGAAATCAACGGTAGAGGGGAATCTGAGAGTCCTCCAAAAGAAGAAGTATTTGAGGATGAACAAGAACTATTGAAGAAGGTATATGAGACTAAATCTGGACTACTGGAAGGTAGATGGATTGTCCAAAATAAACAGTCAATTTCTCAACCAAGTTTTATTTCCACGAATGTTATGGATGGTGAGGTTTCGGTAGAGTTTGATAATTAATATGAGGTGGAGACTTTTTCTA
>LSNO01000007.1 GCA_002082305.1 SAR324 cluster bacterium SAR324-CTD7B | reverse complement strand
TCATAGTATTAGTTGTTTTTGTTATGTCAAAGCATAATTAAAGAAATATTACGCTTATCAGTCAACTTTCTTTTGCTCTGCTTACCAAATCAAAAGCCATTCGTTCTCCTTCTCTCATGGTTTCTTCCACGTCGATTGTTTTTACTTCATAATTCTCCATCAGGACTTTGCCGTTAACCAGAACAGTACTCACATCCGCAGCCTGTGCTGAATAGGCAATAGATGAAACCGGATTATGACGCGGGAAATAATGAGGTTTGTTTGCATCCAGCAAAATCAAATCTGCCCGCTTTCCGACTTCGAGGGAACCAATCTCCTTTTCCAGGCCCAGGGCTTTTGCACCGTTAATCGTGGCCATCCGTAAAACCTGCTGTGCCGGAACCGATTCTGTGTTGTCGTTAATGGCTTTGTTAACAAGTGCGGCAAGGTGCATTTCTTCAAAAAGATTCACGTTGTTGTTGCTGGCGGAACCGTCTGTGCCGAGTGCGACATTCACTCCTTTTTTCAGGAGTTCCTCCACAGGAGCAAAGCCGTTTGCCAGTTTGAGGTTACTGGTTGGATTATTCAGAACACTCACTTTGTGTTTTCGCAAAAGCTCAATATCCTCTACGGAAAGATGAACACAGTGCGCAGCAGCAGTCAGGCATTCAAAAAGACCTAAATCCGCCAAATGCTGAACCGGAGATTTCCCATATTTTTCGAGGCTGTCCGCAACTTCCTGCCGACTTTCTGACAGGTGAATGTGAATTCTGGTTTTACGCTTTAGGGCTTCTTCGGTAGTTTCTCGTAAATATTCCGGACCGCACAAATACATCGAATGCGGACCAAAAAATACCTTAATCCTTCCACCGGCTTTGCCGTGCCATGAGTCGTGAAAGTCAACCGCAGCCTTCATAAATGTTGGACCCAAATCAGAGACTTCCAGCAACACTCCGCTCAGGCAGGCTTTAATTCCAGACTCTTCAACCACCTTCGCGACTTCGCCCATGTAAAAATACATGTCTGAAAAACAAGTAACACCGGATTGAATCAGTTCCAAAATTCCAAGTTTTGCACCCCAATAAACGTGCTCGGCACTGAGGTGATCCTCTGCCGGTTTAATCTTTTCCAGCAGCCATGGCCAAAATGGCAGATCATCGGCATAGTTCCGGAACAGAGACATTGGAATGTGCGTGTGTGCATTGACCAGTCCGGGCATAGCAATTTGATCAGTGGCATCAATTACTTTGTCGGCCTCAAAATTTTCCGGCACCTTACCGACTGCCAGAAGGCAGCCATTTTCAATCGCAATATCCGCATTTTCCAAGACTTCGTTTTGCGGATTGACCGTCAGGATAAGCGCGTTTTTGATCACCAAACTCATCATTTCTCCCAACTTTCCAGATACGCTTTTTGTTCCGGAAGCAACTCGTCAATGGAAACGCCAGAACCTTTAAGTTTGAGTCTGGCAACTTCTTCGTCAATTTCATCCGGAACCCGATATACATCTTTGTTCAAATCCTCATGATGAAGCGCCACATATTTTCCGGACAGGGCCTGCAGCGCAAAACTGGTATCCATGATTTCCGCAGGATGACCGTCGGCACAGGCGATATTTACCAGATCTCCGTCTCCGAGCAGATTAAGCCAGCGTCCGTCTGCCATCAGAAAACCGGTAATATTGTGACGCATTTCTTTTTGTTCCACGGATAGATTTAGCAAAGCATCCAAATCGAATTCGATTTTGAAATGTCCGGCATTGGCCAGAATTACTCCGTCCTTCATGCGTTCGTAATGTTCCTGGCGGATGACGTGTTTTCCACCTGTAACGGTCAAAATAATATCACCTTCCGGTACGGCTTGATTCAGGGGCATCACCCGTAATCCGTGCATCAGGGCATCGGCTGCCTTTATCGGATCCACTTCACAAACGATCACATTTGCTCCCAAACCCTGAGCTCGTTCAGCACAACCTTTACCACACCAGCCGTAACCGATAATCACCACCGTTTTCCCGCTGACCACCAAATTTGTGGTTCGCATTACTCCGTCCCAAACTGATTGTCCTGTACCGTGATAGTTGTCAAACAGATATTTACAGCGGGCGTCGTTGATCAAAACAACTGGAAATTCAAGTACTCCTGCTTTTGCCCTGGCTTTGGCACGCAAAACCCCGGTAGTGGTTTCTTCGCAGGCACCCAGCACTTCCGGAAGCAGTTCCTGACGTTCCGTATGCAGTAATTCAGCAATATCACCCCCATCGTCAATCATAATATTCGGCCGAACATCGAGTGCCCGGTTCATATACTGCCGCATCTCTTCCGGTGTCGCTCCATAGCGTGCATAAACGTGCATTCCTTCCTCGGCCAGTGCAGCCACAACGTCGTCCTTAGTTGAATGTGGATTGCTGCCTGTAACCGCCACCTCTGCTCCACCTGCAGCAAAAACCTGTGCCAAATATGCGGTTTTAGCTTCCAGGTGAATGCAGACCAAAACCCGCAAACCGCTGAAATACTGATGCTTGCGAAAATCGTCTTCAATTTGCCTCAGAATTGGCATGTTGCGTTTGACCCACTCAATTTTCTGTTTTCCCTGTCCAGCAAGTTGAGGTTCAGCAACAATGTTTTTTTGCATATTTTGTTTTTCGTTTTTTGTTATTCCGTTTCCATTTTTTTTAACAGCAAACGTGCTCTATGTTGCCAAAAGGGTTCTGAAAATTTTTGACTGACAAATTTTTGCCATGCAGTCCGTGCTTCTTTGTGACGACCCTGCTGCAAATATAATAGTCCCATTATAAAATTGCTGAAAGGATGAAGACCGGGAAATTCCTGCTGTAACTCCCGTAAATCACGGATTCCACCTTCATATTCATCAAGTTCCGGACTGTGCTGCTTGAGCGATGCATATGCTGAAAATGCCAATTCATAATCCCCCTTTTTTAGTTGCGCAATTCCCAAATTCATACGGGCATAATTTAAATCCGGTTTGAGGGCCAACGAGTGAAGACTGCTTTCTATAGAGGAAGAATAATCACCCAGCAGATAGTATCCCCAACCCAAATTTCCGTACAAATAAGGGTCTTCACCAAAGCGCAGTGCCATTTCGTATGATTCAACTGAATTCCTGACAGCATCTAAATCATACTTTGCCAAACCATTCGGCTGGAGTTTGTATCCTTTGTAATAATAGACGGTTCCCAAATCCTGATACAACTGCTCTAACTGTTCTGTTGATTCAGCATAATGCAGCCCGTCGTTCAAAGTTGATAGTGCATCTTCAAATTCCCTTGCCTCAAACAAGCCTCTTCCGGTCAAAGCATAATAATCCACTGGTCCCTTACTAAATTGCGGTTTCCTTGAAAGTTCCAGCCAGCGCTTTAATTTTTCACGAATGTCTTCAGACAGTTGATCATTTTGAGTACCAAATAGATTCTCCAAGGTTCTCTGCAGCATGGGCCATAAATGCTCTGGACCAAACCGCTGTCTCATTGACCGCGTTACCGGCCGTCCTGTGTTCCACCATTCATCCCAGAAAGAAAGTTCCCCGGAAGTAGAACGGAAAGTTGTGAATTGGAAAGGTTCAGGTTCGCGCGGAAACAAGGTGAAGACAAAGACATACAGGCAGACGATTAAAAGTATAACTGACCCAATTGTTTGCAAATAATATTTTTTCTGATTGCGGGAAACCGGAACCGTGATCGAGGCGAATTCTGCAGTAATATCTGTAAGCTCACGGGATTTTTGCCAGGCCAGTTCCGCAGCCTGTTTTTGTTCTGAAGAATAGAAACGGTTACCCAGACGGTAGAAACTCTCAGCGAGAATTTCAGAGGGGATTGACTCCTTAGTTAACAAATTTTCAGCAGATTCATAATCGCCGGAAGTTATAATATCTTCTGCAAATGCAGATTCAATAACACTGTAAGAGGTCTGAGACATACAGCGTTTAATGTTGAGTCTCATTTTCAGTTTGCCACTCTTCGTAGCTCATTCCGGCAATGCGGGCCATACTTTTTCGGTGCGATGTCGCAATACTTTTTGCAAGAAAATAGCTGATAAAAAATCCTGGAACTGCATAAACAAAACCGCCGATAATCATGGGCCAGCCAAGGTCAATCAATAAAAAACGTGTGCCTTCAACTATTATTCCCCATGTTCCCCCGGTTTCAGAAATTTGTCCAAGAGTATCCTCAAAATGCTGATATGAAAGACCATTCTGAGTTTCTAGCAACCAATATCCTGTTACTAAAAATAAATAATAAAGAGGCACCATCGTGAGTGGATTGGAAATCCAAACCATTGCCACTCCCACCGGCAAATTAAAATGTCTGCGGAAAATGTAACGGTAGATACTCCAGACAACGGCCACCAAATACATTTGCACTCCAACAGTTGGAGTTAAACCAAGAAAAACACCAACCGCAACTCCCAAACTCACTTCTGAAACAGGAGCCCTGGAATGTAAAACCGGATTAATTAATTTATCTTGAATAATCTTTTCTATTTTTTTCTTCATTCTACCACTTCCCACGGTTCTTCATGGAAGACCAAGGTTCCTGTATAGGTAGAGGGTCACCTTGTTGTAGTAATTCAATCGATATTTGATCCGGACTGCGGATGAATGCCATTTTTCCGTCCCTTGGAGGACGCAAAATGGTTACACCTTTTTTTTCCAGTTTCTCACAATAATCATAAATATTTTCAACAGAGTAGGCAACATGCCCAAAATTATCTCCGCCGCTGTAGGGTTCATTCTGGTCCCAGTTGTAGGTTAACTCCAGTTGAGATTCATTATCATCTGCTGCCAGAAAAACCAGGGTAAATTTTCCTTCAGGGACTTCCTTGCGTCTCACTTCTTTCATTCCAAGTTTGTCAATGAAAAAATCAAGTGCTGAATCAAGATTTTGAACACGGATCATGGTATGTAAATATTTCATTTTTTCCTTTCTTATCATTTAAACTGAACTTGGAAAAAGCCCTAAAACAGTGTCATTTCGAGCGAAGAGAGAAATCTTGTATAATCTACTACACTAATATCATTAAGATTTTTTCCTATGGTCGAAATCAAAAAATTAGGATTTCAGCCTTTTCACTAAACCATCATTTAAGATTCACCAGACCAACTGGCACAAAACGGTTTCTTGTTCCGGTGCGTCAATTATTACTTGAACCGATACCTTTATGCAAGTTTGAGGTGGAGTTTGAGCTATTTCAAATTTAAGGTCATAAATGGATTCAATCAATGTTTGGTAAGCAGAATTCCCTGATTTTCGGAAGAGTACTTTCGTTTCCGGATCATAACGGTATGCGATTTTTTCACGTGTATCTGCAACGTCTCCGTCCCTGTTGCGGTCTGCTTTGAAGACCAGCGAATGGGTAGAAATTTCGACAGCAGTTTCACTTCCGGAACTAAGCGCATAACCGGCTTGAATCAGCTCTGATTTAAGCAGCAGAAGGAAACGTTGAAAGTCACCCCGCAGCACTTCTTTCTGCTGCTCCAGAACCGCGATTCGATGAAATTCAAGTAAAGGCCGTTGTGCCGAAATAAGAACAACAGAAACGATTGCCAGGACAAGCATCACTTCAATTAAGGTATAAGCGGAATTGTAGTCAAGGCAACCTTGACGCTTTTTCATCATTGTGTTTTCAGCGCTGTTTGCCACTGCGCCAGCACTTTTGGAACCGTATCACTTGTTTTTACCTGAAACAAAAGTGTAATTAGGTTTGGGTTCACTTGTTTGACCTGCCAATGCAGTTCGGCGTTCTTACCTGACAAAGAAATATTTTCCTGGTAATTTCCTGCATTTAATGGGTTATTCAGCTTTGTCAGAGTCCATTCATCCAAATGTGAGGCTAGTTCATTTTTGAGCGTTTTGAGCTGTATTTGCTCAAATGTCTGTTCTGTTATTTTGGCAAATCCTGCCACTAAAATCAGCAGCATCGCATTTGCAAACATCACCTCAACCAGCGTAAATCCATGTTTCATCCTGATTCTATATCTTTCAAAATGATTTTTGCTTTTACTACTCTTATATGTCAAACTTGCTTTTGATAATTGTTATGCCGAGGTAGTTCAGTAAATAGTTTGAAATCCGCCCCCACACCTGAATTAGCAATCTGGAAATGAAAAAAAGAATAATCCAGAGACTTTTTAGGTGCGGAGTCATTTCGAGCCTTGGGAAAATCTTAATGATATTTTCCCAACCTTTACCAAGAGAGTCAATCAATGAAATTTAGTTATCCAGGACTAAGCGACAATGCGGTTTCTGAATCTCGAAAAATTTACGGTGCGAATGTTGTTACAACGCAGGAAGCAGAGGGATTTTTTGATAAACTACGAACCAACTTAAAAGATCCGATCATCGTCATTTTGATTGTTGCCCTGGCAGTAACGGTTTTTTTGGCCGCCATGGGATTTGCTCCGTGGTATGAAGGACTCGGAATTGCGTTTGCTGTGGTGATGGCAACCTTGATCGCCACCTGGTCTGAATACAGTAATGAGAATGAATTTCAGCGTTTGCTTGAGGAAGCTTCAAAGGTAAAAGTAAAAGTCTTCCGTAACAGTACAATGGTTGAAATATTAATTGACGATCTGGTAGTCAACGATTTGGTTCTTCTGCAGCCTGGAGACACAGTACCCGCAGATGGCTATTTGCTCACTGGAGAAATTGAGTTGAATGAATCTGCACTTACGGGTGAATCTGAAACCGTAAAAAAAACAGGGGGTGCAGATGAAAAACATTCTGAGGCAGAAGAGAAGTATGAAATGTCACGTGCTGCCCTGGTGGTGGACGGAGAAGCTGTAATGAAAGTTTTGGAGGTTGGAGACAAAACAAAGTATGGTGTAACACTCAAAGAATTGACCTCAGCGGAAACCAGACCCTCTCCACTGCAGGAAAAACTGGCAACTCTTGGCCGGCAAATCAGTCGTTTTGGTTATGTTGGAGCGCTGTTTATCGCCTTTTCATTCATGTTTAATCATATTTTTCTGGAAGGCGGAGGATGGGAAATTTATTTCAGCAAACCTGCCCCTGAAATAATTTATCATATAGTGACAGCTATTATTTTAGCAATCATCATTATTGTCGTAGCCGTTCCGGAAGGGTTGCCAATGATGATTGCAGTCGTGCTTTCGATGAATATGCGCAAGCTTCTCAAAGCGAAAGTTCTGGTGCGGAAACTTCTCGGCATTGAAACATCAGGAAGCCTGACAATCCTGTTTACCGACAAAACAGGAACACTGACTCAAGGTAAATTAACAGTTTCAGAGCTTCTTCTGGGTAATGCTGAACATTTACAATCTTACAAAGAAATTCCCGAAAATTTGCGTGAAACCGTGTCCTTTGCCCTGCGAAACAATACCCCGGCTTCGATTGATACTGGAGATCCGGAAAACCCGAAAATCGTTGGCGCTAATCCAACAGGACAAGCTTTATTGCGTTTCCTCGGCGCAGATTTAGCCAAGCAGGATGATGTAAAAGTAAAGGTAAATATTCCTTTTAACAGTTCTTATAAATTTTCAGCTACACAGGTTGAAGGTTCGCAAAATTTAACTATGGTCAAGGGGGCCGCAGAAATCGTGCTCGCCGGATGTACACATTATTTGGATGTGGACGGTAACAAGGTCGAACTGGATTCCGAAAAACTCAAAGAAGAAATGCTGGGGCTTTCCAAACGCGCAATGCGGCTCATTGGACTGGCTGTTTCAAATCAAGATTTGGGGGAGGAAAATGTTCTTCCTTCCGATTTGACTTTAGTGGGAATCTTCGGCCTGCGTGACGAAATGCGAAAGGAATCAAAGACAGCAGTGGAGACAGTCCGGCGAGCTGGAATACAGGTAGTAATGATTACCGGCGATGCAAAAGATACTGCTCAAGCGATTGCCAGAGAAGTCGGAATTTTAGAAAAAGAACAAGCGCTTGTTCTTACTTCCAAAGAACTTGGCGAAATATCTGATGAAGAGTTAATAAAAATACTTCCGGATTTGAGGGTCGTTGCCCGTGCACTTCCCGCGGATAAAAACCGTTTGGTTAAATTGGCAAAATCCATGAACTGGGTGGTCGGCATGACCGGAGATGGAGTCAATGATGCACCAGCCGTAAAAAACGCGGACGTTGGTTTCTCAATGGGTGATGGAACGGACATGACAAAAGAATCGAGCGATATTGTCATTCTTGATAATAATTTTATCTCACTCACAAATGCAGTTCGTTATGGGCGGACACTATTAAAATCAATTAGAAAATTTTTGATTTTTCAATTGACCGTCAACGTTGCCGCCATTTTAGTGGCTTTTTTGGGACCATTTTTTGGTATTGATTTACCGCTGACCATGACTCAACTTTTGTGGGTCAACATTGTGATGGACACCCTGGCAGCATTTGCCTTTTCAGGTGAAGCGGCTCTCAAACGATACATGAACGAAAAACCGATACCAAAAGACGAATCACTCATTTCCGGAGACATGTGGTCGGCAATCCTGATTGACGGAATTTTCATGGCATCAATCAGTCTCTATTTTCTTACTTCTGATTTTGTTGCCGGATTATTCGTCTGCGATGCGGTACGCTGTCCGGATCCTGAGCTCAACCTTGTACTTCTCACCGGTTTCTTCGGATTCTTTGTCTTTATGAATAACTTCAATAAATTTAACGCCCGAACCGAAGGACTAAATCTTTTTGAACACATCACCGAAAATCGCAATTTTTTGGTTGTAGTCATTCTTATTTTCTTCCTGCAAACATCATTTACTTATTTCGGAGGAGAAGTTTTGCGTACAGTCGGCTTGACTTTGGAGGAGTGGTTTTACGTGCTGGCCTTTGCTATTACAATCATACCACTGGACCTTACACGTAAATTACTACGCAACTTGTTTGTCGGCAATCCGGTGGTTTAAAGAAAGTCCGCTTTAGCCGGAATGGATTGATTATCGCCTGTTTCTAAAAATTTTGATTCAGACACTGGGATGCTCGATGATCAAATACTCAAACCTTTTGTGATTCGGTTTGGAAATGGCAGTTCTCTTAGAAAAGACTGAACAAAAACTAAACACTGATCTCGAACAAGAGAAACAGCGCCTGTACGGTTACTGGAAAAACAGCCGGATGATTAGTAATGATTCGGTACTGGATGCCTTTCTGGAGGTGCCGCGGGAACTGTTCGTCGAACGTTCTTTTCGGGATGAGTCCTATGCCGATCACCCTCTGCCGATTTTCTGCGGACAAACCATTTCCCAACCAACCACTGTCATTCTGATGCTCCAGCTGCTGGACGTACTTCCGGGACAGCGTGTTCTCGAAATTGGTACGGGAAGCGGATACAACGCTGCGCTGCTGGCTAAGCTGGCAGGAACGGTCGTAACGGTGGAGCGGCACGAGAAACTTGCGGAAATGGCTCGTGAAAATTTAAAACTGGCCGGTCTGGAAAATGTCGTAGTCATTGCGGGTGACGGAAAAAAGGGCTGCGCCAGGCTTGCGCCTTATGACAGAATAATAGTAACTGCGGCTGCTTATCAGGTTCCACCGCAACTGAAAGATCAGCTTGCCGTCGGAGGATTCCTCGTTGCTCCAGTTGGTGCTACGCACGGCTGCGAGATGCTCAAGTTATGTAAAACCTCCCCGGAACATTTTCAAACCAGCTCTCACGGCCTTTTTTCCTTTGTCCCCCTGGTCTGAAAATTCTTACAGAATGTATAATTAAGGATCTGCCGAGTTAGACGATAACCGTAACCCGGAAAATCAAAACATAGGGGAAATGTTTCAAATCTTGTACTCAAACTGGACGGTGATCTGGATCCCGGATCACGTCCGGGATGACAAAAGAAAAACTTTTTCAGTGAGTCTTATTAAACGTGTAGTTAAAAATGTTTGTTTCACAGTACAAATGTAAATAAATTCAATAGTTGATAAAATCGCAAAAAGTTTAATTTTTCTAATGAGTAATTAAGAGTAAATTTTGAATTTAGTACTTGACATTTTTTTCAAAAACACTAGTCTCATCCCTAATCAATAGCTTAGCCTAATGCAGGGTTCGAACATTATATTAAATTATCTGTATATTTAGACATAATATATTGTTTCCGCAATAAGTATGATAGAGATTGAATTGTTTGCAAGTTTTGTTGTTTTAAGACTATTATAGAAGGGAGAAAGTGCAGTACACCAAAAAAATTTTAAATCAATAAGGAGGGCTGATGCCAAGTTATGTAATCACAGAGAAATGTGACAGTTGTGCCGGTCAGGATAAGACTGCCTGCATGTATATTTGTCCACACGATTTGATGGCTTTGACAGAGCAGGTGGATCCGATTACCAAAAAAGTCATTGTAAATCCGGAGACCAACAAACCTGTAATGAAAGCCTGGAATCAGGAGCCGGTGCAGTGCTGGGAATGTTACAGTTGTGTAAAGATCTGCCCGCAGCAAGCAATCAGCATCCGCTGTTACGCAGATTTTGCGCCTTTGGGTGGAGAAGTCATTCCGATGCTCGGTTCGGACAGTATTATGTGGACCATCAAGTTTCGTAACGGGAACATCAAACGATTCAAGTTTCCCGTTCGTACCGTCGACGCAGGAGCGGTGGATATTTTTTCTGGAGTTGGAGAAGCCCAAGCGGACGTTTCACGCATCAAAGAACCTGGATTTTTCACCCATCACGCAATCGGCGTTGGGTTACCAACTCCCGCATAAAAGATTGATCACTAAAGAATAAAGAGTCGAAATATGGAACCAAAAGTAAATAATTGGGAATTTTGTGAAAAGCCGGAAATTGTGGTACACGAAACTGATCTTCTCCTGATCGGCGGAGGAATGGCCTGTTGTGGAGCCGCTTATGAAGCAGACCGCTGGGCAACTCCGGAAGGGCTTCGAGTTACAATGGTAGACAAGGCTGCAACCGACCGCAGTGGTGCGGTGGCCATGGGACTTTCCGCAATCAACACATACCTTGGCGACAACAGCCCTGAAGACTATGTGCGTTATGTGCGTAATGACTTGATGGGAATTACCCGTGAAGATTTGACGTTTGACCTGGGACGTGTTGTAGATGATTCTGTTTATCTTTTTGAAGATTGGGGACTTCCAATCTGGAAGAAAGATAAGGAAGGGAAATCCGTTGATGGTGCCCGTGCGCAGAGAGAGGAAATGCCGTCCTTACGTGACGGTGGTACTCCTGTACGTTCCGGACGCTGGCAAATCATGATCAACGGTGAATCCTACAAAGTGATTGTTGCTGAAGCGGCAAAGCTGGCTTTGGAAAACAACCGTAAAGCAACCGGTGTTGACCAAAATCATTTTGAACGTGTATTTATTGTCAAACTGTTGCTTGATAAGGACGATCCGAAAAAAGTTGCCGGAGCCGTTGGCTTTAGTGTGAGGGAACACAAGGTTTATATTTTCAAATGTAAAACTGCTCTGCTGGGAACCGGAGGTTGTGTAAACATCTTCAAAACCCGTTCAACAGCAGAGGGCCAAGGACGCGCGTGGTTTCCAGTTTGGAATTCAGGCTCAAACTATGCCATGGCCGCAGAGTCTGGAGCAGAAATGACAATGATGGAAAACCGTTTTGTTCCCGCGCGTTTCAAGGACGGTTATGGTCCGGTCGGCGCATGGTTCCTGCTCTTCAAGGCGAAAGCAACCAATGCGCTTGGTGAAGATTACTGTGCGACAAACCTTGAAGAAAGCCGCAAGCTTTACGGTAAGTATGTGGATTCCATGGGAACCTGCATGCGTAACCACATGATGATGATTGACATGAAGGCCGGTAAAGGCCCAATCAAGATTCATACTGATGTTGCTCTCCAAACACTATCAGAGACTATGAGCAAAAAGGAAATCAAACACCTCGAATCAGAAGCCTGGGAAGATTTTCTTGATATGACCATTGCGCAGGCCGGAGTCTGGGCAGCAAACAATATGGAACCGGAAAAAGTTCCGTCAGAATTGATGCCTTCTGAGCCTTACTTGCTGGGTTCTCACGCAGGTTGCGCAGGATTGTGGACCAGCGGTCCTGAAGATTTTGGACCGGACGAGTATTCCTGGGGCTATAATCGGATGACCACAATCAACGGTCTCTTTACTGCCGGAGATGGAGTTGGGGCTTCCGGACACAAGTTTTCCTCGGGGTCACATGCCGAGGGACGGATTGCCGGTAAGTCCATGACCTCCTACTTTCTTGACACAAAAGGAGAGGATGTCGGTTATGGCGAAGATCATGAAGAGTTAGCCAAGGAAATCTACATGCCGATGGAAACATTCGGAAAGTTCAGCGGTTACACCACAGATCCCGACATCAATCCGCACTACATTCGCCCGGCAATGATGCAGCAGCGTTTGCAGAAAGTGATGGACGAATATGTCGGTGGTGTCGGAACCTGGTATATGACCAGCAAAACAATGTTGGAGGAAGGCTTCAAATATTTGGTAATGATTAAAGAGGATGCCCTGCACATGGCTGCAGAAAATCTCCACGAATTGTTGAGAGCCTGGGAAAACTTCCACCGGATTCTTGCCGCAGAGGCACATGCACGCCACATCCACTTCCGGGAAGAAACCCGCTATCCGGGGTATTACTACCGAGGTGATTTTCTGGCAATTGACGATGAAAACTGGAAGTGCTTCGTCAATTCCACTTACGATAAGGAAACCGGTGAGTGGAATGTGTTCAAACGGGAATATCACCAGTTGATTCCCTAAGCTAAATCTTTTGAATGGAAATTTTCTTGATTTCTTTCCATCCGGAACGATTTTCAGGATCGTTTCCACTAAAATTATCCTGCCGATTTAGCGATCCTGTACTATGCATGTGCCAAAGTTTCCGCTTAAGTTTAAAACATTTAATACAGAGGCAAGTTAATGAATGAGCAAGGTAAAATATTAGTGATCGGTGGTGGAATCAGCGGCATCACAACGGCCCTCGAAGCCTCTGAGGTTGGTCGAGATGTGATCCTCGTCGAAAAATCTCCTACACTCGGCGGGCGCGTTTCCGGATTCCATCAGTATTTTCCCAAACTATGTCCTCCAACCTGCGGACTTGAAATAAATTACAGACGTTTGCGCGCCAATCGGCATGTTCAAGTTTACACCAACTCTGAAGTCCTTTCGGTTTCCGGAGAAGCAGGTAATTTCAAAATCAAAGTCCGGAAAAATCCAACTTATGTAAATGAAAAGTGCGTGGCCTGTGACCACTGCACTGCGGTTTGTCCATCCGATAGAAGCAACGATTTCAATGCAGGAATGGACAAAACCAAAGCGATTTTCCTGCCCAACAAAATGGCCTATCCTCCCAGATACGTGATTGACCGTCCGGCCTGTGAACCGGGATGCAGCAAATGTGTGGCAGCCTGCAAGTACGGTGCGATCGATCTTGATATGAAGACGCAGGAAATAGAACTGGAAGTCGCCTCGGTCGTGGTAGCAACCGGCTGGAAACCTTACGATGCCTCGAAACTCACCAACATGGGTTTTTCCAGCGTTCCAAATGTGATTAACAATATCATGATGGAACGACTTGCCTCCGTCAGCGGTCCCACCAAAGGTAAAATTTTACGCCCATCAGACCAGAAGCCGGTAGAAAGCGTAGTCTTTGTGCAGTGCGCCGGTTCCAGAGACGAAAACCACCTGCCTTATTGTTCCTCGATTTGCTGTCTTGGCTCGCTGAAACACGCAAAATATGTCCTGGAGCAAAATCCGGAGGCTAAGGTTCATATTTTTTACATCGACATCCGTACTCCCGGAAAGTACGAAGATTTTGTGGTGAAAGTACAGGCAGAACCTAATGTGAATATGATCAAAGGCAAAGTCGCCAAGATCATTGCCGGCAAAGAAGGAGGAGTCCTGGTTGAGGCAGAAGATATTCTCAAGTTGAGCAAAGTCCATCTTGAAGTGGACATGGTCGTGCTGGCTACCGGAATGGAGCCAAGCCTGAAAGGTCAAGCACAAGTAGCAGGAATTAAATTAGATGAATACGGATTTGTTCCAATGGAGCTACAACAACAAGGAATCTTTTCAGCCGGAGTGGCCAAATGGCCGGCCGATGTCAACAGTTCTATTCAGGATTCGACCGGAGCTGCATTGAAAGCGATTCAAACCACTATGGGGGTGAATTAATGGAGAGCAAGATTGGCGTTTATATTTGTTCCGGATGCGACATTGATCAGGCTCTTGATGTCGATGAACTCGTAAAAGTTGCCGGTAAAGAATGCAAGGCTCCGGTGTCCAAAACACATCCGTTCCTCTGTAGCGAAGAAGGTGTGCAGCTGATGAAGGAGGATCAGAAAAACGAAGGCGTGAACCGTTTTATGATTGCCGCCTGTTCGCAGCGTTACCACGAAGCAACCTTTGATATGGGCGACGACAGCCTCGTGGTGCGTGCGCCGATTCGTGAATATGTGGCATGGACACAAAAAACAAAAGATGAAAACGGCGAGTTCGATGAAGACACGCAGTTGGCCGGAGAAGAATATCTCCAAATGTACTATGCAAAAATTAAAAAGCATGGAATTCCGGAAGCATTCGAACAGGACACCTCTAAAAATCTGTTGGTAATCGGCGGAGGCGTGAGCGGAATGACTGCTGCAATGGAAGCCGCAAATGCAGGATATTCCGTGAATTTGGTGGAAAAAGAAGATCATTTGGGCGGATTCTGTTTGGACGAATACAAGCTCATTCCGGCACAGGCACCGTTCCGCGATCCGCAAATGAACTCCGTTTCCGAAGCTGTTTCCGCAGTTGCAAGTAACAATTTAATCACCGTTCATGCTTCATCTTTTGTGGTTTCCATTTCCGGACAGCCCGGAGAATTTCAGGTAAAACTCAATACTGACGGAGGGTTTAAAGAATTCAAAAGCGGCGCGATCATCATGGCCACCGGATCCCATCCGTATGATGCCGAAAAACTCACTGAATTGGGTATAAAGTACGAAAACGTGATCAGCAGTGCCGAATTTGAGCAAATGGCCAAATCCGGAAAAATTCAGCGCAAAGATGGAAAACCGGCCTTGAACATCGGATTCATTCAATGCGCGGGTTCGAGAACTCCGGAGCATTTGCCTTATTGTTCCGGAACCTGCTGCATGGATTCGCTTAAACAGGCGGCGTATATTCGTGAACAAAATCCGGATGCCAAGGCGCACATCATTTATCGGGATATACGCACACCTGGACTTTATGAAGACTTTTACCGCACACGTCAGGATGATCCGGGTGTTTTCCTGACTCAGGGCGACGTGGTCGGAGTTAATGAAACCGAGAACAAAAACATCGCGATTGATGTGGACAATACGTTGTTTGGCGAACCCGTTACAATGGAAATGGATTTGGTTGTTTTGGCGGTTGGTCAAGTGCCTTCGACGATGAAAGGCGAGTCCGCTTTGAATCTGCAGTACCGCCAGGGACCGGACCTTCCGGAACTCAAATACGGCTATCCGGATTCTCATTTCATCTGCTTTCCTTATGAAACCCGCCGAACCGGAATTTACGCGGTTGGTTCCGTGCGTCAGCCGATGGACATTAACGACGCAAAACTTGATGCTACCGGAGCTGCTCTAAAAGCCATTCAGGCGATTGAATTGACCGATCAAGGCAAAACCGTTCATCCGCGTGTGGGAGATTTGACTTTTCCGGAATTCGCTCTTAGTCGCTGTACTTCCTGCAAACGCTGTACGGAAGAGTGCCCGTTTGGTGTGCTTGAAGAAGATGACAAAGGAATGCCACTCCCGAATCCGGCGCGTTGCCGAAGCTGTGGGATTTGCATGGGTTCCTGTCCGGTACAGATTATTTCGTTTAAGGATTCCAGTCCGAACATTTTCAAAGAAATGATGACGAGTTATGAAATGCCGGATGAATTTGACGAAAAGCCAAGAGTTTTGATTTTTGTCTGTGAGAATGACGCACTTCCGGTTTTTGACATGGCGGCACTGGAGCGTTTGAAAATCAATACTAATGTCCGGATTATGCCGATGCGTTGTTTGGGCGGCACAAATTTGATTTATGTTACAGATGCATTGTCGTTTGGATACGACGGAATCATGTTCATGGGCTGTGCTTTTGGTGATGATTATCAATGTCACTTTGTCAATGGCAGTGAGTTGGCCAATATGCGTTTGAGCAAAGTGCAGGAGACCATCGGGCGTTTGAATTTGGAGCCGGAACGGGTTCGGCAGTATGCAATCAGCATGAACGATTACGAAAAACTCCCAAAGATTATTGACGATTTTGTGGAAGAACTGGAAGATTTCGGTCCAAATCCGTTTAAAGGGATGTGATGGTCAGTTTTTTGATTGAACACGTGTCCTCAATAAATTCACGCTGGATAGAACTACCAAAAAAAGGGGCATGAAATGACAGGACGAGTTGCCGTCAATACAGATTTAAATTTTGTGCAGGGACTGATGCTGCATGGAGCTGCGGATCTGAAAAAATGCTACCAGTGCTCCACCTGTACGGTAGCCTGTCCTTTGACTCCGAATGACCAGCCGTTTCCACGTAAAGAAATGCTGTGGGCACAGTGGGGCATGAAGGATAAGCTGTTCAGAGACATGGACTTGTGGCTGTGTCACAACTGCAACGACTGCACCGATCAATGCCCCAGAGGAGCAAAACCGGGAGAGGTGATGTCGGCGCTCCGCAATCAAACCATCGAACACTATTCCTACCCGCAGGCAATTTCTAAAGCAGCAAAATCGGCAAGAGGAAACGTCGTATTGTTTTTGATTCCAATGGTCCTGATTGCCCTTGCTATTGCAATGAAAAACATCGAAAGCGGCTTTGCGTTTTTAACTGCAAAACCAATTGTTTACGCAAACATGCTGCCGGTGAATTTTATTGATATCCTGTTTTTGCCGCCAGTTTTGTTTGCTGTATTTAATTCCTATAAGGCAATCAGCAACTTCATTGGCGGACTCAAAGAACAGTACCCTCCCACAGACAGAGGAGAAAATTTACTGCCTGCCGTAAAAGGCACAATCCAGGATGTACTCTCACACATTGAATTCAAAAAGTGCGGCACTAACAAAAGCCGCAATATTTCACACAGACTAATGATGTACGGCTTCATTGGACTTTTCATAACGACAAATGCCGTGTTTGTTTTGCACTGGCTCAACGAATTTGGTTTTGATGTTCAGGTGACACCGCTTCCATTTTTTCATCCGGTTAAAATCCTGGGGAACGTGAGCGCCTTTGCGGCCTTTGCCGGAATTTATCTGATTGTACGGGACCGTGTGAAAAATTCTGGGACAAGCATTTTGTCGTTGTTTGACTGGATGTTCATTGGAAACATGTTCTTCACGGTTGTAACCGGAATTTTGTGCCAGGTTTTTCGTGTAGGTGATCATGCAAATCTCGCATTTTTAACCTACTATATCCATTTAGTTATGGTCTTTTATTTGCTGGCCTATGCACCTCAGACTAAATTTGGTCATATCCTTTATAGACCTGCGGCGATGATTTATTCCCGTTATTCCGGACGCAACATAGATATTTTCAGAAACTTATAAGGAATCAGAATTTGATGCAGTCATAATAAGTCCTAATACCGTGTCATTTTGAGCGAAGCGAGAAATCTTTTATGAGCGACCACACTAATATCATAAAGATTTATCCCTTCGGTCGAAATGATAAATAGTAAATTTCAGACTTTGTATGAGACTGTTTTAATTTGGTTTCTATTGCAAAAAATATGATTGATCCTTACAGTTCAGAAATTTTAAAACCCCTTTATGTAAAGGATGATTCACGTCGGAAAGTACTGCTGAAGGAAGCAGAAAGAATACCGTCAATTGTTGTTTCTTCTGCAGCCGCAGCCAATGCAGTAATGCTCGGTGGTGGTTATTTTAATCCGCTCAGCGGCTACATGGATTTAGCAGATTTAATCGGTGTGGCGGAACGAATGCAAACATCTTCCGGATTGTTCTGGCCGACTCCGGTTGTCAACATGCTGAGAGAAGACTCCTTATGCACAGAAATCAAATCCTCCGCAAAAATTGCACTCCGTGATCCAAATGTTGGAGGGAATCCTGTCATTGCAGTTCAAACTGTTGAAAAGATTGAAAAGGTAACTGAGAAACAAATTCGAGAAATTGTAAAACGTGTATATGGTACTACAGACCGGGAGCATCCCGGAGTTGCTACATTTACAGGTGCGGGAGACACATTAATTTCAGGACCGATTGAAGTCCTGAACTTTTCTTATTTTTCAACTGAATTCCAAGATACCTTCAGAACTGCAGTGGAAATCAGAAATGAAATAAAGGAAAGAGAATGGGAAACAGTTATAGCTTTTCAAACCCGAAATCCGATGCACCGTGCTCACGAAGAGCTTTGCCGGATGGCACAAAATGAATTGAATTCGGACGGAATTTTAGTACACATGCTGCTCGGTAAGTTGAAAAAAGGTGACATCCCGGCAGACGTGCGCGATGCCTCAATCCGCAAAATGGTTGAACTGTACTTTCCGGAAAATACAGTGATGGTTAGCGGTTATGGTTTTGATATGCTTTATGCCGGTCCAAGAGAAGCAGTCCTGCATGCGGTTTTTCGACAAAATGCCGGATGCACGCATTTGATTGTTGGACGGGATCATGCCGGAGTTGGGGATTACTATGGAGCATTTGATTCACAAACCATTTTTGAAAACATTCCGGAAGGTACTTTACAAATCCAGATTTTCCAGGGGGATCACACCGTTTGGTGTCACAAGTGTCAAAAGGTGGTGATGATGCGTGATTGCCCGCATGACAAAGAGGACTACCTACTGCTCTCCGGAACCAGGGTTCGTGAAATGCTTTCAAAAGGAGAAGAACTTCCACCTGAGTTTTCACGTCCGGAAGTTGCAACAATTTTGTCTGAATACTACCAGACTTTGTAAGTTATTTTTATGAATGATCTGAAACAGGTTCTGCGCAGTCGCAAAAATACTAGTCAGGGAGAGGAATCCTGCTTAAATTTCCTGAAACTCAATTCCTTGAGATACTAAATAAGCCTGGGAAATTTGTTTTTGGAGTCGTTCTGCTGTTTCTCTGTCTAAGTCGGCCTGTTCTTTTTCATCCATGCGTTCCAAAACTTCGCTTCTGCTGAAATATGCAGTGGGATAGTGCGGATCCAGTTCTACAGCTTTATTGAGATCGTTTAGAGCAGATTCATTTTGTTTAAGACCCAGCCAGGCATTGCCCCGGCTGCAATATAACTTGGCACTGTCTGGCTTAAGGTCAATCCCTTTGGTGAAATCATGCAGGGCCGGCTGAAATTCCTTATTTGAGAAATAAGCAGTCCCTCTGCTGATTAAAGCCACTAGGTTATCAGGTTCGCGCTCCAAAACTTTTGAAAAGAGCTCTATACTTTTTACCAAATTTTTTTTAACCAATGCTTCCTTTGCGGAGAGCAAAAGTTCTTCCGTTGTTTCCAATGTTTTCAACCTCTGGAAAAAAGAAAAAGTAATTTATTAAATGGACACATTGACACACACAACAAACTCTGACAACCATTCTGCGGAGAATGTGGAAAATTTCAATCTAAAGCCGATTCCTCCTGAAGGAATTTTCTCTTTTTCCTGTCATCCCGGTGTTTCATGCTTCAATCGCTGCTGTCACGAAATTGATGTCATTTTAACTCCAGTTGATATTTTGAGAATGAAAACTGAGTTGAAAATGCGCTCAGATGAATTCCTGACAAAATTTACCGATTTTCAAAATTTGAAAGAAACTGGGGTTCCGATGGTCAAACTTAGGATGCGTGAAAATTCAAATGGAGCCTGTATTTTTTTGGCAGGTAAACAAGGGTGTTCCATCTACCACAACCGACCGCTGGTTTGCAGAAGTTACCCTCTTGGAGTAGCTTCTCTCGATCCAAGACAAGCAGATACTCTGACCGAAGGGCAGTCTACGGAAGCACGCTTCATGATCCAGGAAGATATGTGCAAGGGACACCTGGAACCGAAAACCTGGACGCTGAAAGAATGGATGAAAGATCAAGGCACCCTTGACCTGGAAAAAGAAAACAAGCCCTGGTTGGAAATAGTAGCCAAATTAAAAGCCATGAAAATAGGAGAAAAACAGCAGCGGGAAATTAGTTTGTTTATCATGGCAAGTTACGATCTTGATACTTTTTGGCAATTTGTTTTTGAAAGTACTTTCCTGGAACGCTTCGAAGTGGATAAAAACACTGTAGAATCAATGCGTTCAGATCAAGAAAGTCTTTTGAAATTCGGAATGCAGTGGCTGCAGTATGCTTTATTTAAAGAAGGAACGATTCGGCCAAAGGTTAACAAATGAGCAATTTTTTTAGCCTCTCTGGAATTGATAAATAGAAAAAACTTGACTATTATTGTCAAACAAGGGAAACACAGCAATATTTTTATGATTTCATCAGGATAATGAAATGAGT